>DYES01000020.1 GCA_020725585.1 Desulfovirgula sp. | reverse complement strand
CCCATCCCGAACACGGAAGTTAAGCCCTCCAGGGCCGAGGGTACTTGGGGTATAGCCCCCGGGAGAGTAGGTCGTTGCCGGAAAACTTTTTGCCGAAAGCCCCACGGGAGACTGTGGGGCTTAGGTGTTTATAAAAATTTGTGAAAACTGGATTGGTGTTGCTTAGCAATTCAAGCCGCGGGGGAAATATAAGGTGAGTAAGGTGAGCAAGCATAAACAGGCCCTGGGAAGAATGGGCGAGGATTTGGCGGCTGCCTACCTGCAAAAAAAGGGCTACCGTTTGCTAGAGCGTAATTATCGCTGCCGCCTGGGCGAGATCGACATAATTGCCGTGGACGGGGATATTCTGGTCTTTATTGAGGTGCGCTGCCGCAGTTCCGTTCAGTTTGGCTTCCCCCAAGAGAGTGTGCGGCGGTTTAAACAGGCCAGGGTGCGCAAGATTGCCCAGTATTACCTGCAGGGCGCCGGCGCAAGGCTCGCCAAAGCCGGGCGGATGCGTTTTGATGTGCTGGCTCTGCTTTTTAATCGCGATAATGAGCTGTACCGGATTGAACATATTCAAAATGCGTTCTAAGGACCGCCGGGAGCTTAATAATTTTTAAAAGATTAGACGAACGCCAGGTTTCGCTGATCCAAAGCCAAGGTTATCGCCATAATTTTTTATGTTGCCCGGTTGATAGAAAAAAGAAAAAGTGGTAATAATATAGTTAAGGTTAGTCAATGTCAAAGTTAATCCAAGTACGGGCTGCCTGGCGGAAGGAGGAAGGTGAGTTTGCCAAGCATCTCTCAATTGATTGAGAGTTATTTAAAAAAGCTGCTCGCGCAGAGCAACGGTTTAATTGAGATTCAGCGCAATGAGATTGCTGAAAAATTTAACTGCGTGCCGGCCCAGATAAATTACGTCCTTGCTACCCGTTTCAGCGTGGAGCACGGTTTTCTGGTGGAAAGCCGGAGGGGCGGCGGCGGTTACATTCGCATTATCAAGCTGCCTTTAAACAAGGAAGTGGAAACCCTGGCCTACCTCAGCGGGCTCATCGGCAGTGAGATTTCCCAGCAGCGCGCCGAGGGCATTATTAACCGTTTGCTTGACGAAGGGCTGGTGACGAAACGGGAAGCCGACCTGATGAGCGCTGCGGTGAACCGCGAGGTTTTACGGGTGGGTCTGCCCGCGCGCGATCAGTTGCGCGCCTGTATTTTGAAAGCAATGATGGCAAGTCTTTTAAGAAATAATAAAGGGAGAGAAGGGAGAGGTGACGGACATGGAATGTGAGCGCTGCCACGAGCGCCCGGCGACAGTCCATTTAACCGAAATCATCAATAACCAGAAGCGCACCATGCGCCTGTGCGAGCAGTGCGCACGGGAAGTGCAGGCGGAAAGCCTGGGTTTTTTGCCGCAAATGAATTTGCACAGTTTTTTGGCCAGCCTTTTGCACAACGAATTTGGCGCTCCTGCATTTGGCCAGGCGGTTGTCCCCGAGCGAGCCAGGTGTTCGGCCTGCGGGATTACGGAGGCCCAGTTTGCCAAGCGTGGGCTCTTGGGCTGTGCGGACTGCTACCATAATTTCGGCGACCGCCTGGAGCCTGTGTTAAGGCGCATTCACGGCACCAACCGGCATACCGGCAAGGTGCCCCGGCGCACGGGCGGCAAGGTGCGCGTGGCCAGCCAAATAGAACGCTTGAAGGCGAAACTACGGGAGGCGATCAGCAGGGAGGAATTTGAGCAGGCGGCACAACTCCGCGATAAAATCCGGGAACTGGAGAAGCAGCTCTAAAGAGAGGTGAAATTCTCGCTATGGCTCTAAAAGAGATTCTTAACGAAGCCCGTAGCCGCTGGATGGATGGACAGGGCACCGACTCCGACATAGTGATCAGCAGCCGCATTCGGGTGGCCCGCAACCTGACGAACCTGCCTTTTCCGCATTTGTTGAACCAGGAGCAGGCCGAACGGGTGATTTACGCGGTCAAGGCGGCCGTTGAAAAGCGCTCGCTCAAAGAAAAAATCGGCGTTTTAGAATTGACCCGGCTGAATGAATTAACCCCTGTGGAAAGACAGATATTAGTGGAAAAGCACCTGATCAGCCCGGATCTTTTGGAGGATTACCAGAAAAAGGCCGTCGTTCTCCGGGATGATGAGGTGATCAGCATAATGATCAATGAAGAAGATCATTTAAGGATCCAATGTCTTTTGCCCGGCCTGCAGCTAAAAGAGGCGTGGGAACTGATCGACCGCCTGGACGACGAACTGGAGGCTGCTCTGGACTATGCTTTTGATGAGCGGCTGGGCTATCTCACGGCGTGCCCTACGAATGTGGGTACGGGCCTGCGTGCTTCGGTGATGCTTCATTTGCCCGGATTGGTGCTGGTCAAACAAATTAAAAACGTTCTTTCCGCCGTCGCCAAATTGGGGCTGACCGTGCGCGGCCTGTACGGCGAGGGCACCGAAGCTTCCGGTAACCTTTTTCAGGTGTCTAACCAGGTCACGCTCGGCCTGACCGAGGAAGACATTATCACCAACCTTTTGTCGGTGACCAGGCAGCTGATCGCCCAGGAGCGTTCGGCACGTGCGGCCCTGCTTAAAGAAAGCCGCGAGCAGCTGGAGGATCGCGTGGGCCGGGCCTACGGTTTATTGAAACATTCCCGGCTCATGTCTTCGGAAGAAGCCATGCGCCTGTTCTCTGACTTAAGGCTGGGGATAGACATGGGTTTAATCAAAAAAATCCCTTCCAGTCTGGTCAATGAATTGATCGTTTTAACCAGGCCGGCATTTTTAATGAAAACGCTGGGGAAAGATTTAACGCCTTTTGAACGCGATGTCTACCGTTCGCAGTTGATTCGCAAGAAACTTTCCGCGGCGCAGCAGATGTGAAAATAAAGTGAAATAAAAAACTAGACAATTTTTTGGAGGTGTAATTTTGCTATGTTTGGTCGATTTACACAACGCGCACACAAAGTTTTATATTTAGCGCAAGAAGAAGCGAGGAGGTTTAATTACCCGTACGTGGGCACGGAGCATTTACTCCTCGGCCTGATCCGCGAGGGTGAAGGGGTGGCCGCCAGGGCTTTAAGCGCCATGGGCATTGAAGCCGAAAAGGTAAGGTCGATGGTGGAAGAGATGGTGGAAAAAGTGCAGGGGCCGGCGCCTGCGGAAATGACGCTGACGCCGCGCGCCAAGCGCGTCCTCGAGCTGGCTATTGACGAGGCGCGCCGCATGGGACACAATTACGTGGGCACGGAGCATTTACTCCTCGGCCTGATCCGCGAGGGTGAAGGGGTGGCCGCCCAGGTGCTCACCTCTTTGGGCGTAGATGCAGAAAAAGTGCGCCAGGTGGTTTTGCAGATGTTGGGCGGCGTGCCGCTGACCGGTCAGCCCCCGGCGGCAAAGGCCAAAGCGGCGAGCACCCCGGTTTTGGATCGCTTCGGGCGGGATTTGACGGCCCTGGCCGCTGAGGATAAGCTGGACCCGGTGGTGGGGCGGGAAAAAGAAATTGAGCGCGTGGTCCAGATCTTAAGCCGCCGAACGAAGAATAACCCGGTCTTGATCGGCGAACCCGGAGTGGGAAAAACCGCCATTGCGGAGGGTCTCGCTCAGCGCATTGTGGCCGGCAACGTCCCGGAAATCTTGCTCAACAGGCGGGTCGTTACCCTGGATCTGGCTTCCATGGTCGCCGGCACCAAGTACCGCGGCGAGTTTGAAGAGAGAATCAAGAAAGTGATTGATGAAATCATTAAAGCCGGCAATATCATTGTTTTCATCGACGAGCTGCACACCATCATCGGTGCAGGGGCGGCGGAAGGGGCCATCGACGCGGCCAACATTTTAAAGCCCGCCCTTGCCCGGGGCGAGCTGCAGTGCATTGGAGCCACTACTTTGGACGAATACCGCAAGCACATCGAGCGCGATCCGGCTCTGGAGCGCCGCTTCCAGCCCATCATGGTGGAAGAGCCCACGGTGGAAGAAACCATTGCCATCTTAAGGGGTCTGCGCGATAAATACGAAGCCCACCACCGGGTGCGGATCACGGACGAGGCGCTGGTGGCCGCCGCCCGCCTGGCTGACCGTTACATTACGGACCGCTTCCTGCCCGACAAGGCCATCGACCTGGTGGACGAGGCCAGCTCCCGGGTGAGGCTGCAGGCCTTTACGGCTCCGCCGCAAATCAAGGAGATGGAAAAGCGCCTGGAGGAAATCAGCAAAGAAAAAGAAGCGGCGGTAAACAATCAGGAGTTTGAAAAGGCGGCTCAGTTAAGGGACCAGGAGCAGCAGCTTAAAAAAGAGCTGGAAGCCACCAGGGAAGCCTGGAAAGCGCAAAAAACCGGCGAAGAGCTGGTAGTTACGGAAGAAGATATCGCGCAAATTGTCAGCAGCTGGACCGGCATCCCGGTGAAAAAGCTGGCGGAGGAAGAGTCTGAGCGGCTTATGCGCCTGGAAGAGATTTTGCACGAGCGGGTGGTGGGCCAGGACGAAGCCGTGGAAGCCGTTGCCCGGGCGGTCCGCCGGGCCAGGGCCGGACTGAAAGACCCCAAGCGGCCCATCGGTTCCTTTATCTTCCTGGGGCCCACCGGGGTTGGGAAGACGGAGCTGGCCAGGGCGCTGGCGGAGGCCCTTTTTGGGGACGAGGACGCCCTGGTGCGCCTGGATATGAGCGAGTATATGGAAAGGTTCGCCGTCTCGCGCCTGGTCGGCGCCCCTCCCGGGTATGTGGGCTACGAGGAAGGAGGCCAGCTCACCGAGGCGGTGCGCAGAAGGCCCTATACGGTGGTGCTGCTGGACGAAATTGAGAAAGCCCATCCAGACGTGTTCAACATCCTGCTGCAGGTTCTCGAGGACGGGCGTCTCACCGACGCCAAGGGCCGGACGGTGGACTTTCGGAACACAGTCATCATTATGACCTCGAACGTGGGCGTCCACCTGCTCCGGAAGGAAGGGACGCTGGGCTTCCGGAGGGAAGCGGATCAACAGGCCAGCTACGAAAAGATGAAGGCAAAGGTCACTGACGAGTTGAAGCGCACCTTCCGGCCGGAATTTTTAAACCGGATTGACGAAATTATCGTTTTCCATTCCTTAAGCGCCGAGCACATCAAGGAAATAGTCGGTTTGATGCTCAAGGACGTGGCCAAAAGGATGAAAGAAAACGAGATCGAAATCGAAGTTACCGATGCGGCAAAGGAAGTGCTGGCCAGGGAAGGCTTCGACGAAACTTACGGGGCGAGGCCCTTGCGCCGGGCCATCCAGCGCCAGGTGGAAGATCTCCTCTCCGAGGAGCTCCTGCGCGGGAAAATCAGCCGCGGCGACCGGGTGATCATCGATGCACGGGACGAAAAGATCATCGCCTACCGGGCCGGGGAAGAGCCGGAGAAAAAAGAAGCAACCGGGAGCGCGGCCACCGCTTAAACGGCCCGCCGTAAAGCCTTCTGGGGGCGCTGCCGAATAATACTTGTGAGGGAACTGTCCGGATGTTATAATGAAAATTGGCAAGAAAAAAAATCCACAATACCTGCCAGGGAGATAATAACCGCCGTGAAATCCCGTTTTTTCTGCCAGGAATGCGGCCACCAGTCTTTTCGCTGGCTGGGCCGCTGTCCTGGTTGCGGGGCCTGGAATACGCTGGTAGAAGAGGTCGAGCATGGTCCGGCGCGAAACGTCCGGAATCAGGCCGCACCCGTCAAGGTTCAATCTTTATCAGAAATAATGATGCAGGAGGCGAGCAGCCTCCCCACCGGCATTGCGGAGCTGGACCGCGTGTTGGGCGGAGGGGTGGCTCCCGCTTCCCTCGTTTTGCTGAGCGGCGACCCGGGAATTGGCAAGTCTACCCTCTTGCTCCAGGTGGCCGAAAAGGTGAGCGGGGCGGGACGACGTGTACTTTATGCTTCCGGTGAGGAATCGCTGCAGCAGATCAAGTCGAGGGCTTCCCGGTTAAAAATAGACAGCTCCGCACTCGAACTGTATCTTGTTTTTGAAACGGAAATCGGCCGCCTGGAGCAAAGCATTGCTGAGTGCGCCCCCTTTATGGTGATCATTGACTCCATTCAAACCGTCTTTGACAGCGCGCTGGGTTCCGCCCCCGGGAGCGTCGCCCAGGTGCGGGAATGTACGGCGCAATTAATGCGCCTGGCTAAGGCGAAAGGGGTCAGTATTTTTATCGTCGGCCACGTCACCAAAGAGGGGCTGGTAGCCGGGCCGCGCCTGCTCGAGCACATTGTGGACACCGTGCTCTACCTGGAGGGTGAAAGGCACCAGTCCTTTCGCCTCTTGCGGGCCTATAAGAACAGGTTTGGCTCCACAAATGAAGTTGGCGTTTTTGAAATGACTGAAAGCGGCCTGGTCGAAATAAAGAACCCCTCGGCTCTCTTCCTGGGGCAGCATTTCTCAAGCTCGCTGCCGGGTTCGGTGGTGGTGCCCACGCTGGAGGGAACCCGCCCGCTGCTGGTGGAAATTCAGGCGCTGGTAGCACAGACGGCCTTTGGTACACCCCGGCGGATGACTGCCGGGGTTGATTATAACCGGGTGATTTTAATTACCGCCGTCCTGGAAAAACGGTCCGGTTGCTGCCTGGGGAATTTTGACGCTTACGTGAACGCGGCGGGGGGAGTGCGCGTAGTTGAGCCGGCGGCAGATCTGGGCATCGCTTTGGCCCTCGTCTCCAGTTTGCGTGACGTGCCCATAGACCCGGCGCTGGTGGTTGCCGGGGAAATCGGCCTGACCGGGGAAATCAGGCCCGTAGCGGGGGCGGGCAAAAGAGTGAAGGAAGCGGCCCAGTTGGGGTTTTTGCGTTGCCTTTTGCCCGCCGCCAATTTAACGCAGGTTCATGAACCGGGAATGGAAATGATCGGCGTGCACACACTGCAGGAAGCCCTGGCGAAGGTTTTTTAGGAGTGAATAAGGAGCCTTGAGAGAAGAGAGAGCGGAAGACAAATTAATGAAGATGTTGCGTACCGTCGCCCCCGGCACCCCTTTAAGAGAAGGGCTGGAAAATATTTTAAGGGCCAACACGGGTGCTCTGATCGTTCTGGGCGACGGTCCGGAGATAATGGAGATCGCAGAAGGCGGTTTTGCCGTCAACGCCGAATTTACCCCGGCCAATTTGTATGAACTGGCCAAAATGGACGGCGCCATCATTTTAAGCTCGGACGCCAAACGGATTCTCCTGGCCAACACCCAGCTGATCCCCAATTTAAGCATTCCCTCTACCGAAACGGGCATCCGGCACCGCACCGCCGAACGGGTGGCCAGGCAGACGAACGCGCTGGTGATCTCCATCTCCCAGCGACGAAACGTGGTGACCATTTACAAGGGAAACTTAAAATACGTCCTTCGTGATTTAGGGGTGATTCTGGCCAAAGCCAACCAGGCCGTGCAAACCCTGGAAAAATACCGGAGCGTGCTGGATAAAGTGGTTACGGACCTGAGCATCCTGGAGTTTGAAGATACAGTGACCATTTTTGACGTCACCAGGGCTATTCAGCGCGTCGATATGGTTTTGCGGGTGGTCAACGAAATAGAGAAGTACGCCAGCGAATTGGGCACGGAAGGACGCCTGATCACCATGCAGATGGAAGAGCTGGTGACCAACGTCGAGCCCGAAGGGTTGTTGATTATTCAAGATTACGCCATTGCGGGCGAAGACAAAAGCCCGCCGCAGATCCTGTCCATGATCAACAGCTGGCCGGCTGAGGACTTGCTGGACCTTACTTTAATTGCCCGCGCCCTGGGGTACCCGGGCAATTCCAACATTTTGGATCAAAGCGTGTCCCCACGCGGTTACCGCATTTTAAATAAGCTTCCGCGCCTGCCCCTGCCGGTGATTGAGAATATGGTCCGGCAGTTTGGCACGCTAAAAAACATCTTAAAGGCGTCAATCCAGGAACTGGATGATGTGGAAGGAATTGGCGAAGCCCGCGCCCGTTCTATTAAAGAGGGCCTGGCTCATTACCGGGAGCAACTGTACCAGGAGAGGCATATTTAGAGGCACAGAGGCACAGAGGTGCAAAGGCACAGAAAAAGGATACAAAAGACATAATAGGGGCGTAAAAGCACACAGGAGGCGCAACATTGCCTTTTTACTTCGCTTGTAAACATTGTAGAGCGGCGGTGGGGTTTTTTACTTTAGGCCAGGTTATAAATGCCGAGTATTTTTAATTGTTTTTGCTCCTTGAGGAGAATGTCGTAAAGGTTTAAATCCAGAAGATTGCACAGGGCGGCGAGGTAAAAAAGGAGCCGGCCAATGGCGGTTTCTACCGCGTCGCGGCAGTCCTCGCACATTTCTCCCAGCAGATGGGAATCAAGAAATTTTTTTAAATCAGCAAGAGTAATATCAGAGGGGATTTCTTTTTTTCCTGCCTGAATTTTCAAACAACCACAGCCAGTCACCGTTCTGATCACAACTCTGTTCAGTCTGGCGTTTGCCTCTTGAATTTGGGAGAGGACGTCCAGCACGCTCCGATTACAAATCAGCACCTCGGAAACCGTGTTTTGAAAGTCGTCGTAAATAAAGTCCTTGATCAAAACGGCCACCCCTTATTGAAATTTGTCTCCTTGCAGTAATTATACAGGCAGGATGCTTGTCCTGTCAAATATTTTGAGCGCCATGATACTTTCAAGTTAAAGTGGGGCGTATCCTTTAATTTCCAAGGCAACTCAACCAGATTTAATTTTTAAACCCGATCAAAAGAATCGGTGGCGGCGGCCTTGACTGCCACCCTCCGCATGGCCAATCAAAAGTGCCGACGGGGGTGGCTCCGGGAAAATGTCTACAAAAGAAAAGCACCCCCTTCGCTTTTCCCATTTTACCATCCTGACTTTATCAGTTCATAACGATTTTTCCCCGTTTTGACCCCAAAAACCCAGTAAAATCAAGGCCAAAACTTTTTCGCCGAAAAAAATGTAGTGGCAATATTGATATTTGGAATGCCGTTTAGTACTTGCATTGGCCTACTTATTGTGGTATAATTGAGCCATGTTTATCAAGATTACCAAATCAGGCCAGCACGAATATGCCCAACTGGTGAAGTCCTACCGGGAAAACGGGGTCGTCAAGCACAAGGTGGTGTTAAATTTCGGCCGCCTGGACCAGATCGAGAACAACCCCAGCATCCAGCGCCTGGCCATCCGTTTGCAGGAACTATCCAAAGTCAAAAACAGGGTGGATCTGGACTCTTTCTCGGAAGCTCAGATCGTTAACTGGGGGTACGTGGTTTACCAAAAAATATGGAAGGAGTTTGGCTTGGACAGGATTTTAACCGAGCTAAAAGAGTCCGGGAAAACCCAGTTTGACTTGAACAACGCCTGTTTTCTCATGGCCGTCCAGCATTTATTAGAACCGCGCAGCAAACTGGGCACCTACCATCATCAAGACCGTTATGCGCAACTGCCCCCGGTAGACTTGAATCACCTGTACCGCTCCTTAGATCTTCTTTGTGAGCACAAGGAAACGCTGGAAGAATACCTGTTTTTAAAAAACCGTCACCTCTTTAACCTGAAAGTGGATGTCGTTTTTTACGATGTCACCACCTTTCACTTTGAGAGCGTCAAGGCGGATACATTAAAAGATTTCGGTTACAGCAAAGCCGGCAAGTTCAACGAAGTGCAGGTAGTCCTGGGCCTGCTCATGGACGGCGAAGGCCGACCCATCGGGTACGAATTATTCCCCGGGAGCACCTTTGAAGGGAAAACCCTGGAAGCCTCCTTAGAAAAATTAGAGCAACGGTTTGGGATCCGCAGGGTGATCATTGTTGCCGACCGGGGCTTAAATGCCAAGCCCAACCTTTTCAAGATTGCCGCCAAAGGGTACGGTTACATCGTTGCTTCCCGGATCAAAAACATGCCCCAAAGGATCCAGGAAGAGATTTTGAATCCCGACGGGTATACCGAGTTGGACCCGGAAGAGAAAATTCGCTACAAGGTAATCGATTACACCAACCGGGTGAAAGAAGACGGCAAGATATACGAACTGCCGGAAAAGCTCATTGTTACCTATTCTTTGGCCAGGGCCAAAAAAGACCGGGCCGACCGGGAAAGGCTGATTGAAAAGGCCAAGTCCCTTTTGGAAAACAAAACCCGGATTAAAGCCAGCGGAAAGCGCGGCGGCAAAAAATACCTCAAAGGAACGGGCGAACTTGAGTGGGTTTTAGACCAGGAGGCCATTGCCAAAGACGAAAGGTTTGACGGCTACTACGGCATCCAGACCAGTGAAAAGGAACTCAAAGTGCAGGACGTGCTCGATGCCTACCATACTCTATGGAAGATCGAAGAATCTTTTCGCATCATGAAGAGCACCCTGGAAGTCAGGCCCGTTTTCCACTGGACCGAACCAAGGATCAAAGGTCATTTTGTGGTCTGTTTTCTTTCCTTCCTCCTGGAAAAGACCCTGGAATTTCGCCTCAAAAAAGCTAGAGTAGAGGCTTCTCCGGAAAGAATCCGGGAGGCGCTGAACTCACTGGCCTTTGTCGAAATGGAAATTGAACAGAAAAAGTTTTACGTCAAAGCTAAAGGGACGGAGTTGAGCAATAAAATTTTACGGGCGCTGCGGATTAAACCACCAAAAAAT
>DYES01000019.1 GCA_020725585.1 Desulfovirgula sp. | reverse complement strand
TAATTCGTGTCTATGCCAGGAATCCTTTCTGGGTGACTGGCTTTTTTCTTGTCGTTCCTTGTTTTAGGATGGACTGACGGACTGACTTTCTAATCCAATTTAATTTGACTCAATTAGTCCAAAAGAAAGTGACCGGGAAAAATAACCATCCCTACTTTGGTTTTTAGATAACTTTACTTTGACACTACACAATAACGAGCGAAACAAAACAGGGGCCTTTACGACCCCTGTTTTACCATCAACGTTTTCGACCGAACCACCAGTCCTTGAACTTTTCCATCCAGTTCATCACGGTTGCCGCCGCCTTCCCCAGGGCCGCTTGCCAGCTTTCCCTACGGCCCAGGCCCAGTTTTTCCGCTTCCGCCATCACCTTTCCGTAGTTGTTGCCGACTTCTCTTAAGGCGAAAATCAGCTTTGGATGATAGTAGCCGCCCCGGGCAAGTTCCCCGCAGAGCTCCAGCCCGGTTCGGCTTATCCCGTGTTCCTTCTGCTCGTAGCTGAAGAACGTTTGCCAGCGTTTCTTTTCCTCATCCAGTTTGGCGAGCCATTCCTGAATTCTTCTTTCTGTTTCTTTGAACAAGAGATGGGCACGTGACGGCCAAAGCCAGTTCCAAAAACTTACTTTGAGCCTGCGCCGGATTGATTCCTGCTTTGCTCCCAGGGCGGCCTTTTTCTCGTCGATTACCGCCGGCATTATTTCGACCACCCTGTAAATGGCCCGGTTCAGCTCCTCTTTTGCTTCGTTTAGCGGGCGCAGCCGGATTGCATTTGCCGCCGCGCGCCCCGCCATGGCGCCGCCGATTGCTCCCCCTATTCCGAGGATTGCCGCCAGAATTGGGCCGCCGAGCAGGCCGCCCAGCAGCAGGCCCAGTTTGGAGCCGACCGCGCCGCCCCCGCCAACGGCGACAACGTCCGTGCCTACGCGCTTGAGTGCCGTCCCGGCGTCGATACGCCCGCCAGCCCATAAGGCGCCCTCCCGAAGAGAAGAGAGCGCAAGCGTGACGAGCGGAACGTGGAAGGGCATCGCATTCAGAGCGTCGACTCCGTGGATGGTGTCTTGCACCTGCTCGGCGATGGCCGCGTGCGAGAGATCGGGGTCAACAATTACCTGGTCGTTGTCCGCGAAGTGAACTCCCATTTCGGTATTTACAATCACCGGGATGTCCGGGTTTTCGGCCAGGTGCTGCTTAATCAGTTCGGGGTTCATGGTGTTCTTGACCTGCACGGGATGCCCGTCCACCAGCAGGTCCCAGCCCTGCTGGTTGGGCGTTTCGGGAAACTGCACCACGTGCCCCTGGGCTGCTAAATGGGCGGCCGCCACCTGCTCCGCGGCGTACCCCTCCAGCCGCTCCACCGCTCCTTTGACCGCCTCTTCGCCGCCGGAGAGGAAATGCTCGTGGACGTATGCGTTGAGCTGATTGAAAGTGTCCAGGTCGATTTTGCTTGAGAAGTCCATAGCGGACAGGACGCGCTCGTCGATCATCACCAGCGCCCAGACGGCGTCGTAGGCCGACACCGCACCGGCCGCCGCAGCGTCCGGCCACAGAGGCCGGTACTTTTCGTTTACCTCACTTAGATTGATGACCGGCGCACCCAGCTCTTCGTGCAACTTCCGCCAGCGCCAGCGGCGCAAAAGAACAAACGCTATCCCACCGGTTACTAACAAGGCCCCGCCTAACGTTGTGACAAACATCCTTTTCTCCTCCTGTTCTGAAAACGGGGGATAGGAATAGGGCCACGGCATCAGTTGCCCCATCATATTGCCGCTACTAATTACTTCGACTGGATTTATTCACCTCTTAATAAAGACCATGATTGCCCCCCGGGAATTTCAGGCATGCTAAACAGGCCTTTAAGGCAGGAAAACGGGTAAGAAATCCCGCGGGGATCACCTTGAGGCAGCAAGTGTTTTCGTCCAGTTCGGCGCCCACCCGGGTTTTTTTGGGGGTTTCCAGCACAGGGGGAAGTAACAGCGGAGCCGTAGCGGCCCTATTGTGGGTTAAACATTTGCCAGCCATTTTCTGTTTCCGGCCGGTGCGGTGGTTGGGCCGGCGCCCACTTTTAGTCCCACACCGGCGCGGCTCGGTTGACTCGCGAGGTGCCGAAGCAGAGGGCAATTCTTGCTGAGTAAGGCAAATAAGCCCGTCAAATGGGACAGGCTTTTTTGCTAAGAGGGTGGGGCGGCCGCCCGGTGGCGCCTCTTCTCCTCGTACATGCGGCGATCTGCCGCAGCAAGAAGCTCTTCAGCGCTGACGCCGTCGGCCGGGTAAACAGCCGCACCGCAACTTACGCCCACGGGAAAGTTAAGCGCGGTAGCCAGGGCGGTGTCCGCGTCCTTCAAGCGATGAACCACTCGGAGTAGAAAAGGTTGCCGATATTGTTTAAGCGACGGTAGCGTTTTTGAACTCGCTGGTCAACAGTCTCACGAACACGGGTACTAAACTGGGGTCAAATTGCTTGCCGGCCAGCAGCTTTAGCTGGTTAATGGCTTCTTCCCCAGTCATCGCTTTGCGGTAGGGCCGGTCGCTGGTCATGGCGTGATAAGCGTCCGCGATGGTTAATATTCTTGCCTCTAGAGGAATTTCTTCTCCTTTAAGTCCGTCCGGGTAGCCGGTGCCGTTGTAGGCTTCGTGATGATGCAGGATAATTGGCGCCACCCGCCGTAGAAACGGCATCTGGTTGATGATGGCCTCGGCGATGTTCACGTGGCGCTGGATTATTTCCCGTTCGGCCGGTGTGAGCGGCCCCGGTTTATTGAGGATATACTCCGGCGTGCCTATTTTGCCGATGTCGTGGAGCATTGCCGCCAGGCGAACCATTTCCTTTCTTTCCTCGGCAAGCTTTAAGCCTTCTGCCAGAGACACAGCGTAAAAAGTGACCATTTCGGAGTGTTTGTAGGTGTAATTATCTCTGGCGTTAATCACCGCGGCGAGGGTATATACGGTGGAGACGTAGGCGTCCTCGATTTGCTTTTTGAGAAAATCTGCTTCCGCCTCCGCCGCTTTTTCTATGTTCGCGGCGGGGGAGAAGTTTGTCGCCCCGGAGCTTGTGTAGAGGCAGACCTTGTTTCTGCCCAGGTTCTTGGCCTGGTATAAAGCCCGGTCGGCGCAGGACAAAAGCTGCTGCTTGCTGGCGGCGTGTTTCGGGTAACTGGCTACGCCCAGGCTCACCGTTAAAAGATTGCTGTCGTATCCTGCTCCCCGGAAGCTTTGTTTTACGTTGTGTCTGATTCTTTCCGCGGCGGTTAGCGCCTTTTGTGCGTCGGTGTCGGGAAGGATCACGGCAAATTCGTCGCCGCCGTAGCGCGCCGCCACGTCCGTGGCCCGGATGGACTCTCTAATGGCGTCGGCCACTTTGGTTAAGGCGGCGTCGCCGGCCAGGTGGCCGTAAATGTCATTGTAGGCTTTGAACAGATCGAGGTCGATAAAAATAACGGAAAAGTTTTGCTGCGTCCTTTTGCAGCGGGCGATTTCTTTATCCAGAAACTCTTGAAAGAACCGGTAGTTGAAAAGCCCGGTAAGTTCGTCGCGCAACGCTTCGGTTCTGGCCTCTTTATAAGCCTGCGCGTTGTGTATGGCGACGGCCGCTTCGTTGGCCAGCGTTGACAGAAGCTCCAGATCGTCGTCCGTAAAGGGATCCCCGGATTCTTTTTCGGAGAGCAATAAAATGCCGATCAGGTTTTTGTGCATTTTGATGCCCACCAGCACCTGCGCTTTGAGATCTTCCAGCTCTTCTCTTTCGCTTTGCCAGAGCCCCTGGAATTCAGGAAGCGTTTCAATTTCCTTGGTGGTCAAAACCGGTTCGCTTTGGTGAGAAAGCCAGCGGATGATGGGGCTTGTTTTATCAATCCTGATTGCCTTGGCGGTTTCCGCTTTAATTTTATCTGCAACGGCGTAAGTTGCGTAGGCGTAAAAGTTGCCGTCCCGGTCGGAAAGAAAAAGGGTGCAGGAGGAAACCTGCAGTGCCTTGGAAAGGAGTTCCAGGGTGGAGTTAGCCAGCTGATCCAGGTCCAGAATAGACGTCATCAAGTGGCTGAATTCCTTTAAGGTTTTCCGGAAGTCGTACTGTTGCCCGAAAAACACTCTATCTACCCAGATTTTTAACGAGTCTTTCACCGGCTCAAAGATAATGGCAATAATGGCCGCCACCGGTAAGGCGACAATAAAGGTGGTATAACCTACTTTTCCCCGGATCAGTTGTTCCGCGAGGAAGATAATTAAAAGATAGCTGCTCGTGAGCAACGCTGTTAAAACGGAGTAAACCAGACCCTTGCGAATGGTGATGGTTGTGTTTAAGAAACGGTAGCGGTATATGGCGTAAGCGAGGAGAAAAGCGTTCACGGTGTTGGCGGCAATATCCAGGGGGTATTTTCCCACCTCCGGGAGAAGATTAAGCAAGGAGCCGGCCAGCATTAAAACAGCGCCAATGGAAGGATAGACGAGGCGGTTGGACCAGAACGAAGGTGGGTCGCGAAAAACTTCCCGGATCAGCAGGAGGGCGGAAAGCAGGATGTAACTGCCTCCCACCGCGGCGAAGACGGCGGCGCCAGGTCCGAGCGTGTAAGTAAAGTTCCCTTCGTAAAGATAGGCTTCTTTGACGATTAGCCCCAGGTAGTTGGCGGCAACAAAAAACCCGTAAAAAGCGTACCCAATCTTAACCAAAAAAGAAAGCCTGGTCCGGTTCAAGATGTGTTGCGTGAAGTGGAAAAATACGAAAGGAATGCCGGACGTGCCGCAGACCATAATCCTGTTCCAGGCCAGCGGACCCGGAAAAATGCCCGTGCGCATCATAAAAGAAGCAAAGCTCCACACCAGCATTAGCACCAGGTACCCGATAAAAATTCTGGCTATTTTATTGCGCGGGCTTTTCCAGGCGAGCATCAGCAGCGCGCAATAAAACAAGCTGGCAACCAGCGGAATGGTTATGGATAAAGCGCGCTCGAAGTCCGTAGGCATAGCGACCCCGCCTTTTTGCTATTTCTTATTGTGTTGCCCGAAAGGCGGCTAGTTCCGCCAGGAGTCTTTCGGAAGGGTTGATCCGCGAGCTGGTTTCCATGTCCAGGTTGTTTTCTGCCCTTTGCTTTTGCCGGAAAAGTTTAAAGAAACCTTCCGGCACCGGGGCCAGCCTTAAAGGCCGGTAGCCGATAAGCTCTTCCAGATCGTGGTAGTCGGCGTCCACCGACCGGAGGGCCTGGTGGATGTTTTCCTCCGTTGTTTTTGAGTTTTCGTGGGGAGCCAATTCCAGGTAAAGCTCGAGGATCGGGTGGTCTTTGGCAAAAGCTTTTTTCGCCACCCAATTGCCGTGGGTGATCCCGGCCTTTTTTAAGGCTTCCCACAGTGTCCGCTCGGTGATTCTGGTAAACCCGGCCAGGTCGATCACATCGTGGACCCTGTCCTCGTAAACTATCTGGGGCAAGCCGGTACCCGGGCGGTCGTTGCGTAAACCCACAACTTTAATCAAATCCCCCACCCGGTAGCGCAAAAAGGCTCCGCCCCGGAAGTTGGTAATGACCAGTTCGTACCTTTTTCCCGGCTCCAGTTCGTTGGCCAAAACGGTTTCCGGCACGTACCCGGGGTTGGCCAGCGACTTCTTATACTCCTCTTCAGGGATAAATTCCCAGAAATTGGCATCGGGGAACAGGACCAGACCCTCGTGATCCCAGGTCTGGGTGGCCGCAATGCCGATTTCCGTCCCCCCGTATATTTCGATGGGTTTTTTCCCCCAGTAATTCTCGATTCGTTCCTTGTAAAAAGCTGTGTCGGTGCCCGCGCAAATGATCCCTTTCAGGTTCCAGACATCTTTTGGCAGGAGCTGGCGGTGCTGGATTTTCGAATGCAGGAAACCCCAGGCCAGCCTTATTTTGCTTAGAGCGCCGAGTTTGCCGAAATCTGAGCCGCCGGGTTCTTCCTGGCTGAATTTTTCACCAATTTTTACTAGAACACTGGAAACCCCGAAAAACAGGTCGATGCCCCTGGCCAGCCCCAGCCGGAAACCCTCTTTATTTCTTTCCTCGAAGGTCATTTTCTCGGCAACGGATAAAGGGGGCAGATACTCAAAAGGAAATTCGTCTTTTAAGCCGTAGGGCACCATGCCGGTTAAATATGGCGGCGGCGCCATGGCGTAAAGAAACTTGTAATTTTCCTTCAAATTAAACTCGAATTTTTTTGAACAGACTGCAAAAATTATGCTGGCGAAGAAATTCTTGATGTGCGTTTGGACCATCCCGCGGGAGTAGGGAGCCCATTTGCGCTCGTACGTGCCCAGTTTGCCCGAAGTGCATACCCAGTAATCAGGTTTTGCCGGGAGCAGATCCTCTCTTTTTTCCGACAGGTACGCGGCGTAATCTTCATATGTGGTGAGTGGAAAGGAGCGCCGAAAATCAGCTAATCTGCGCGGGAAAAGGCCGCCAAACAGTTTTTTCCCCAGCCCGCTTTTGGCATACAGTTCCAGCTGCTCCAGCAAAAGCCGTTCCTGGACCTGCATAAACTCAGCCATGGACAAGTCGATAAAGCCGCAGCATTTCCGCCAGACATCTTTGTTTTTACCTTCTTTAAGCAGGTCAAAAATGTTTGGCATAATGGAGCATGTTCTCCTTTTTAATGTTTAAATGGGGCTGTTTCAAGAAACCGCCTAAAGCTTTTCGCGTTAGGAAAAAGCATCGGGACATCGCGGCTGTATTTTTCGTAACCGGAAAACAATTGTCGAAATATCCATCGGTCCTGAACGATGATGTGTAGCAAATCAAAGAAAGCCCACACAGGAGCGCATACAAGAAGCAGAAAAGATCCGGAGACCAGGACCAATCCCGTTATGAAAACAAGATAACCCAAAAATCCGGGATGCCTGGTCAGGGCGTAGGGACCCTCGGTCGTTAAAACCAGCTCGCCCGCTTCCACGTAATTGCGGGTAATGGGCGGAAAGAAAAACAGGCAGTAGCACAGCCACCAGAATCCCAGCCCTACAAGAAACCATCCGGTTACGACAACACCTTTTGAAAAGTGTAAAACCTGGCCGCCAAGGGCGGCGGTAAGAATCGCCCCGGCGTGGGTTGCGTAACCAATCGCGGCAATCAGGTGGCGATTTTTCATTTTTTTTAGTGAAGCTAAATCGTATAAAAGGAGCACAAGGAATCCTGCTATTCCTAAATACAACACCCACATGTGTTTTTAAGATTCGACAAATGGATTAAACTTCCTGCCATGGAATGATAAATTTTTGATTTAAAAAGGTAGTTGGTAGTTATGAATTGGTTGAATAATGAAATTACCTTTTGGTATAAACCTTTTGATAAACAAAAGTTAAATAAAAATAAATAAAAAAAGGGGCGGCTGGAGGAACTGCACCCAGGCCTGCCTTCCGGCTTGGTGGCTGCGCTCCAGCGGGCCGTCCAGGTTGCCCCCCGGGAGTTTTCCGTCCGCGCCCTGGAAGAAGCCGGCGTCCCGGGCCTTTTGATCGAGGCGGACATGGCCGACCCGCGCGCTTACGCCGAGGAGCAGGTGCGCACCAGGGTGCAGGCTTTTTTGGAAGCGCTTCAATCCAGGTAGCAGCTGTGGCCGATAAATTCCCGGAGAATGGAGTTTGCCGGGATTTCTTTCTCGTCCATCAGAGGAACGAAGTAGCTCAAAAACTTCAGCAGCTGCGAGGCATACGAATACTCCGGAAATTCTGGAGTAATTTCCTGCAGCAAAGGTTCTACGTAGTTTTTCAAGACGGCCAGCTCGTAAACCAGGGCGGAATTAAACATTACGTCGGCCCTTTCTTGAAAGGGAAAAATGTTCCTGTCCTCGCCCTTGCGCACCAGCGGCCACATTTTGATCGTCTCCCGGGCACAGTGGCCGCGGTACCGGTGGTCCCGGACAATGCGTCTGATGATGCGCAGGTCCGTCGTGCGGATGCGGTTGTGGGCGTCTAAGTTGAGCTGCGTTAAGGCGCTGACGTAAATTTTAAATTTGCGGCCCAGGGGAATGGAACTGGTTAACCGGTCATTTAGCCCGTGAATTCCTTCCATGATAATTAAATCCGTTTCCTTTAAGTGCAGCACTTCTCCCCGGAACTCCCGCTTGCCCGTTTTGAAGTTAAAATAAGGCAGTTCCACCTCTTCCCCCTGAATCAACTTGCTCAGGTGGTCGTTAAACAGGGGCCGGTCGATGGCGTCCAGGCATTCGAAGTCATACTGGCCGTTTTCGTCCCGAGGCGTCTTTTCCCGGTCAACGAAATAGTTGTCCAGAGATAAGGGCACCGGGTGAATCCCGTTCACCCGCAGCTGCGTGGCCAGCCGCTGGGCAAAGGTGGTTTTGCCGGAGGAAGAAGGGCCGGCGATTAAGACGAGACGGACCCGGTCGATGTTGGCGGCGATTAAATCCGCAATCTGGCTGATCTTTTTTTCGTGGAAGGCCTCCGCCACCCGGATCAGCTCCGCGGCCCCCCCGTTTTCCAGGATTCTGTTTAAAGAAACGACGCTTTGCACGCCCAGGACCCGGCCCCATTTATCTGCCTCGAAGTAAATGTTGGCCAGCTTGCCCTGCTCCACGTATTCCGGAACGACGGCCGGGTTGTCCTCTCTGGGCAGCTCCAGGATGAAGCCAGGGAGGTAGAAACGCAGGCGAAAGGTTTTCAAAAGACCTGTTCTCGGCACTATCGGCCGGTAGGAAAATTCGTGGAACCAGCCGCAGGTGTAGATATCCACTTCTTCAAACCGGTGGTATTTGATGAGCTCTATTTTTTCTGCTTCGTTGTTTTTGATAAACAGATCAATTGCCTCTTCTTTGGGGAGGCGCCGCCTGACAATGGGCTCGTCGGCCGCCACGATTTCCTGCATGCGCTCTTCAATCAGGGCAATGTCGTGCTCTCTTAACGCCCGGTTCAGCCTGATCAGGCCGTAAATCCCGTTGCCCAGAGTGTGCTTGACGATTACAGAGCAGCCGGGGAAGATTTCGCTGGCGGCGCGCACCAGCACCATCACCAGGCTGCGCGCGTAAATGCGCCGACCGTCCTCGCTGCCGTAATCGATGAACTCCAGGCGGCAGTCGCTTTTAAGCGGGTAGTTTAAATCCTTGACGGCGTTGTTTACCCTGGCCCCCAGGGCGGGCAATTTTCTCTCTTGATCGTAAGCCAGGACATCGATGGCCCTGATGCCGCGGGGTAAAACAAGTTTCCCCACCCCGGCAAGATCCACCGTAATTTTTGCCGGGGAGTCTTTTGGAAGGGTGATTTCCATAGTCAGCGCCACCTTTAAATTAAGTTTGGCTGTGAGTTTGGTTATTTAGCGGCTTTAATTATCCAGAACAGATGAGGTTTTCTTTTTAGAAAAGCATAACGCATGAAGGTTTCTTTCGTCAACGTTTTGGCTTTTGGTCAGCGTTTTGTCCAGTATGGCTTTGTTCCTTACGGAGCATAGTTTTCATGTTCTTGAATTTAAAAGGGTATTGAGCCGGGTTAAGTTATTTTTCGCTCTTTGGGATAGCCCTGCGGGTGTTTTTTGTGCCATCGCCAGGCGGTTTCGATGATCGTTGGCAGATCGCTGTAAAGCGGTTCCCACTTGAGGTCGCGCTTTATTTTCGCTGCGCTCGCCACCAGCACGGCGGGATCGCCGGGGCGGCGCCCGGTGAAAATTTTGGGCAGCGTCCTGCCGACAACTTTTTCCGCCGTCTGGACCACTTCCAGCACGGAGTAGCCGTTGCCGTTGCCCAGGTTGTAGACGGCGGGTTCTTTTCCGTCGGCCAGCGCCTTTAAGGCCAGCAGGTGCGCCCTGGCCAGGTCGGTCACGTGGATGTAATCTCTTATGCAGGTGCCGTCCGGGGTGGGATAGTCGCGGCCAAAAATTTTGACGGCGGGCAACTGTCCCAAAGCGGCTTTTAAAACCAGCGGGATGAGGTGGGTTTCCGGATCGTGATCTTCCCCCAGGTCTCCTTCCGGATCGGCGCCGGCGGCGTTAAAGTAGCGCAGGGAAATATATTTCAGCCCGTAGGCCCGGGAGTACCAGGCAAGCGCCCCTTCCAGGGCCAGCTTGGTGGCGCCGTAGGGATTGGTGGGAATGGTGGGGTGCTCCTCCGGGATGGGGGTTTCTGTTGGCTCCCCGTAGACGGCGGCTGTGGAGGAAAAGACCAGGTACGGCGTCTTGGCCTGCCGCATGCTCTCCAAAAGATGGAGCCCGTTCACCACGTTGTTCTGGTAGTAGGCCGCCGGGTGCTGCATGGATTCGCCCACCAGGCTGCTGGCGGCAAAGTGCATAACGGCTTCGATTTTTTCCGCCCGCAGCAGCTCCGTAATTAATTTTTGGTCGGCGAGGTCGGCCCGGACAAATTTGGCCTGCCTCACGGCGGCCCGGCGCCCCCTGCTCAGGTTGTCCAGCGCCACCACGTAATGGCCCGCCGCGACAAGCTCTTTTACCGTGTGGCTGCCGATGTACCCCGCTCCTCCGGTGACGAGGATGCGCAAAGGAGTATCACCCCTTCTGTACCGCCTGCTCGCAAAAACTGCGCCAGGTGATCATTAAGCCTTCTTCCAGCGGGTAGCGGGGAAGGTAACCGAAAGCGCTCGCTCTGCCGATGTCCGCCGGCTTTCCGCGCGGGTCGCCAGGGCGGGGAGGAGCGTGCAGGGGCCGAAGGCCGTCTTTTTTGCCGCCGGCTAAGGCGATGATTAATTCCGCCAGCCGCCTGACCGACGTGGCCTTGCCCGTGCCGACGTTCACCGGGCCGAGCAAATCGCCGGCCGCCGCCAGGATGTTTGCCCGCACCACATCCTTGACGAAAACGAAGTCCCGCACCTGCTCCCCGTCGCCGTAAATAACCGGCGGGAGCCCGGCCAAAACTCTTTTCATAAAGATGGGGACGACGGCGGCGTATGGAGAATCCGGGTTCTGGCGCGGGCCGTAAACGTTGAAGTAGCGCAGGCAGACCGTGGGCAGGCCGAAGACCTCCGTAAACACCCGGCAGTACATTTCTCCGGCCAGCTTGGTCACCGCGTAAGGCGAAAGCGGGTCGGGCGGGGAATCTTCTTTTTGGAAGGCGTCGGCCGCGCCGTTTCCGTAAACGGAGCAGGAAGAGGCGTAGACCACTTTTTTTACCCGGTTGTCCCGGGCGGCGATTAAAACGTTTAAAGTGCCCCGGACGTTTACTTCGTCGGCTGCCAGCGGGTCGGCCAGGCTTTGGGGTACCTGGGTGAGCGCCGCCTGGTGGAAGACGTAGTCGACCCCCCGGAACAGTTTTTGTAAAAGGGGAAGGTCGGTAACGCTGCCCGGAAAGAAGGAAATGTTTCCTTTTGTTAAAAACGGCGCGATGTTTTCCATCCGGCCGCTGCTCAGGTCGTCAACGATTGCCACTTCGTTGTCCGGGGTCAGCTCTTCCACCAGGTGGGAGCCGATAAACCCGGCGCCGCCCGTAACGACGATCTTTTTGTGGACAATGCGCTGTTCCTGCACGGGCGAAATTCTCCTTACGTCGATGTTTTTTCGTTTTTTCGCCGCGGCGGGCGAAAAATCCTCCGGAAAAAAGCAAAAAATGCTGTTGCGAATAATCCGGCGGCGGGAATTTAAAAAAGAAATTGACAGGAGGGTTCTCTGGAGATAAAATATAAGCAAATTTAAATATCTAATTATGTTTTAATTACGTTTGCAATAATTATTTTAATTCCCTTACAGCCCAAAAGCAAATTCCCGGAAGACTTTTTAGCTTTTAATTTTGCCAACCCGGCTGAGCATTCCTGCTTGCCGGGTTGAGTTTGGAAGATAAGGGGATGTTCTTTGATGGAAAAAGCGACGGAAATCTTCAAGGCTTTGGCCGATAATACGCGGCTGACCATCTTAAAACTGCTTTCCCGGCGGGAGATGGCCGTTTGCGAACTGATCGACGCCTTGAAATTGTCTCAGCCGGCCGTCTCGCACCACTTGAAAATCTTAAAGCAGGCCCGCTTGGTCAAGGATAAACGGGAGGGCAAGTGGATTTTTTACGTCGTCGACAAAGAAAATTTCCAGGCGCGCCTGGAAACGCTGACCGAGTTCTTTTCTTTTGTGCAGGAGAATTTGCAAAAAGAGACCCTTCCGTCGCCGATCCGGACGGAGCCTTGCTTGTGCGAGAAGCTGCGGGAAAAGAACGGCCAGGTGGAAATTGCCGCCAAAGCGGGAGCAAACGGCTGAGTTGCGGGCGAAGAAGGAGCTGGGAAAGAGATGAAAGAGCGCGACAAATTCATCTTGATGGTTGCCGTTTTTCTGTTTGTTTACTGCCTGCCCCTTAACCACCCGCGGGTGGGATCAGCCATTCTGGAAGCCTTTTTCATGCTCCAGGACTACGCCCAAAAGCACGTCCTGGTCTGCCTGGTGCCGGCGTTTTTCATCGCCGGGGCAATTGCCGTGTTCGTTTCCCAGGCCTCGGTGTTAAAGTATTTCGGCGCCGGGGCAAACAAGATCCTTTCCTACGGAGTGGCTTCCGTGTCGGGCAGCGTGCTGGCGGTTTGCTCCTGCACGGTGCTGCCGCTTTTTGCCGGCATTTACACCCGCGGCGCCGGGATCGGGCCGGCCACGGCGTTTTTGTACTCCGGCCCGGCCATTAACGTGCTGGCCGTTATTTTAACCGCCCGGGTGCTAGGTCTGGAGTTGGGCGTGGCCAGGGCCGTCGGCGCGGTGGTTTTTTCCATCGTGATCGGCCTGTGCATGCACTTTATTTTCCTCAAGGAAGAGAAGGAAAAGGAGGCCGCCGCCCTTAAGCTGCCCCCGCCGGAGGAAGACAGGCGGGCCCTGTGGCAGTACGGGGTCTACTTTTCGACCATGATTTTGATTCTCGTCTTCGCCGCCTGGGGAAAACCGGCCGAGCCGGTGGGCTTTTTTAACGCCGTATACGAAGTTCACTGGTATCTCGCGGCGTTTTTCCTGGCCGCGCTGGCGATCATCCTCAAGCTCTGGTTCGAAAAGGATGAGCTGACCACCTGGGTGGACGCCACCTGGGGCTTCACCAAGCAGATCTTTCCGCTTCTGCTGGGGGGCGTGCTGGCGGCGGGGTTTCTGATGGGCCGCCCCGGCCTGGACGCGGGGATCATTCCAGACAGGTACGTGGCTGCCTGGGTGGGCGGCAATTCCTTAAGCGCGAACCTTCTGGCCGCGGTCGTGGGCGCTTTCATGTACTTTGCCACGCTGACCGAGGTACCCATCCTGCAGGGCCTCTTGGGCAGCGGGATGGGGAAGGGCCCGGCGCTGGCGCTGCTGCTGGCGGGGCCGGCTTTGAGCCTGCCCAACATGCTGATCATCAGAAGCGTCATGGGCACGAAGAAGGCCCTGGTTTACATTTCTCTGGTAGTGATCATGGCTACTCTTACGGGCATGCTTTACGGAGCCATGGCGGGTTAGGCATTTGATTGGTTGAGTGTTTTTGATTGTTGCCAGGAATTGTTTTGCTGCCGCGAGCTGGCCGGATGCTTCTTCTTTGCTGACCGAGTAAAAATCGGTGTAATCTGATGACTCACGCTTGATCCGGGCTTTACTTAGGTTTCTCCCGGCAGAGCGTTCGACGAGGCCGGTTTTAACGAAAAAGCCTTAATATATAATCAAAGTCAAATATTTATTTATGTAAATATAAAATTTTAAAATATTAAAACCTTAATTTTATAGAAAGTGGGGTGAGGCTCTTTTTAGCGCGATATTTTGAGAAAGATTGACAAATAACTATAAAAAAGAGGGGGTTGGCATCTTGTCTCGATCTGTAGGCAAGGAGCTTTCTTTTCTGGACCGGTTTTTAACCCTGTGGATTTTTTTAGCGATGTTTGTAGGCGTCGGTGCGGGCTACGTGTACCCCCAGATCGCGGGCTTTTGGGGGAAATTCCAGGTGGGGACGACGAACATCCCCATTGCCATCGGCCTCATCCTCATGATGTATCCGCCTCTTGCCCGCGTGCGCTACGAGGAAATGCCCACCGTTTTTAAGGATAAAAAGCTGTTGACTTTATCGCTCGTCCAAAACTGGATCGTGGGCCCCATCGTCATGTTCGTGCTGGCCGTCTTGCTTTTGCCCGACAAACCGGATTTGATGGCCGGCGTTATCCTAGTCGGCCTGGCCCGCTGCATTGCCATGGTGCTGGTATGGAACCATTTGGCGGACGGCAACCCGGAATATGCCGCCGGTTTGGTGGCCTTTAACGCCGTTTTCCAGGTGCTTACTTATTCCATCTACGCCTATATATTTTTAACGATTGTTCCCGCCTGGCTGGGCCTTTCCAGTGTGGTGGTGGACGTTTCCATGGCCCAAATCGCCAAAAGCGTTTTTATCTACCTGGGCATCCCCTTTTTGGGCGCCATCATTACGCGCACCCCGCTGGTGAAAACAAAGGGCCGCGACTGGTACGAGCAGAATTTCATTCCCCGCATCAGCCGCATCACCCTGGTGGCCCTATTGTTCACCATTTTTGTCATGTTTTCTTTAAAGGGGGAAGTAATCGTCACGCTGCCCCTTGACGTGGTCCGCGTAGTAATCCCGCTCACCATCTACTTCTTGTTCATGTGGCTGACTACTTTTTACCTGGGGAAGTGGATCGGGGCCGACTACGGCAGGACTACTACCATTGCCTTTACGGCGGCCAGCAACGATTTCGAGCTGGCCATCGCCGTGGCCGTAGCCGTCTTCGGCATCCATTCCGGACAGGCCTTCGCCACCGTGATCGGGCCCCTGGTGGAGGTGCCGGTGCTAATCAGCCTGGTGAACCTGGCCCTGTACTTCAGGCGCAGGTATTTTGCGCACGAGCTGCCGACGCTGAAATAGCTGTCCATTGAAAAGAGTGTTGGGTCCGGCGGCTGTAAAGCGGCGGCTCGGGCAAGAAGGTGATAACTTTGCGGGCAAGACGCAAGCGGTTGCTTAAAAAAAGGTGGAAGGGGTGTGAAAAGGAAAAGATGGAAATAAAAATTTTGGGCACGGGGTGCCCGAAATGTCACGCGCTGGAGAAGGCGGTAAAAGAAGTGGTGAGCGAAATGGGCGTGGCGGCGGCAACGACCGCGGTGCGCGACGTCAACGAGATCGCCCGCTCCGGCGTGCTGCTCACCCCCGCCCTGGTGATCAACGGCAAGGTTAAATCCGCCGGCAAGGTGCTCGGCAAAAGTGAAATAAAAAAATACATTGAACAGGAAAGAAAATGATCAATTTATTTTAAAGGCCTGCGCGCACGCCGGGGTTCCCATCGCCAGGTACGTGGAAATAACCGCCCTGGGCGTCGAGAAGAATTACGATCTCAATCTGCGCGAAAGCGACGTGCGGAAAGTGGTAGAAGCCTGCGGACTTTAGCATAAAGTATAAGTATATATTACGTAAACGTCTGTAAGCGCCCGAATATCCGGGCGCGCCTGTTTTGCAGGGCTGCCTTTTTGGGTCGGCCTCATGTTTTGGCCCCGCTTTGGAAAATCGCCGCCGGCTGGCGGGGACGGTTTTTATAAAAAACGGACGGTAAAAAACGGGCGGGCCCGTTGCTCTCCTGCCGGCCGGGAAAAGCCCCCGGTATCCCCCGGTATTTTCAGCCTTGCCGGGACGGATGAAGATAAATTAAGATAGATAAAATGATGAATGAGAATGATTGAGAATTAAGAAGTAAATGACAGGCAAATAAGATATGGAAAGAAAAAAAACTAAGGGTTATAAAAATTAAAGCTCGCCAGAGCTAAGTTTAGAAAGCTGAGGAAAACATGGACAGCCGCCGCACCCCTCAACACAGCCGTCCGTCTCCCGGATGCCGCCACGAGATTTTGGAAAAAAAGCTTTTTTGGTCTTTAGCCCTGACGGCGCTGATTTTTCTGGTCGAGCTGGGCGGCGGCTTCTGGACGCGCAGCCTGGCCTTGATCAGCGATTCCTGGCACGTGTTTGCAGACGCCGCCGCTTTGGGCCTAAGCTGGTTTGCGCTCCGGCAGGCCCGCCGGCCCCCCACTTTCCGGCACACTTTCGGCTTCTCCCGCCTGGAGGTGATTGCCGCTTTCATCAACGGCCTTTCGCTTTTGTTTATCTCCCTGTGGATTATTGTCGAGGCGGTGCAAAGGCTCTTTGCCCCGGTCGCAGTAAAGGGCCTGGAGATGTTTGTGGTCGCGGTTGTGGGAATGCTGGTCAACTTGATTATCGGGCTGGTTTTAAAGGGGCACGCGCACGAAAACCTGAATATAAAAAGCGCCTTTTTGCACGTTGTCGGCGACGCCCTGTCTTCCGCGGGGGTGGTGGCGGCCGGGATCCTGGTGCTGCGCCGGCAATGGTACGCTGCCGACCCGGCGATCGGCGTAGTAATCAGCCTGTTTATAATGAAAAGCGCTTTTGGGGTCCTCAAGGAGTCTTTTCACATTCTCATGGAGGGCGCTCCCGGGGGTTTGCAGTTGGGCGGGGTGGTGAGCGCTCTTTTGCGTTTGCCCGGCGTGGTGAACGTCCACGACCTGCACGCGTGGACCATTTCCGGCCGCTTCGTGGCCCTGAGCATGCATGTTTTGGTGGCGCCCGGCGGCCCCGATTGCCAGGAAGTGCTTGTCCGCTGCCAGCGTTTGCTGGCGGAAGAATTCGGCGTTTTTCACGCCACGATCCAGGTGGAAACCTGCTGCCCGTTTCAGGAGGGGGACCAGGAGTGCGCCCTTCTCTGCGAGACCGGCTCTCCGGAGCGAAGCCACACCCCCCATAAACCGTAACGGCGGCCTCCCCCAAAGTTTCTATTTTTGTCACGGTTTGTTCACAGAATTGTAAAAATCTCCGGATATAATAATCGCTAGAGGCGCCGGGTAAAGTTTTCCAGCGCGCTTCGCAAGTGGTGAAAACGGAAGCCTCTCGAAAAATAAATACAGGAGTTGGTAATTATAGGTTAAAAAGG
>DYES01000018.1 GCA_020725585.1 Desulfovirgula sp. | reverse complement strand
TTCTGACCAGGTAATTCCATAAATATCCAGACCACTGCCAGGTTTACAGCAAAAAACATATTTTTGCCTGCGGACTATACTGCCGGGTGCCGGAAAAAGGGCTTAAGGGGCTTCATAAAATTATTCATGCGTCAGCACTGAACGGACTCCCCCTGCCTTGACATAAGCAGGGCCCTCTGTTAAGATGATGATGGCAAAAAGAAAGGACTGTTGGGCACCGTTTAGGGAGAGAGCAGGTTTGACTTACGACGTGATTATTGTAGGCGCGGGGCCCGCGGGTATTTTCACGGCCCTTGAACTTGTGAAAAATAAAAATAATCTAAAAGTGCTCATTCTGGAAAAAGGAAAGGACCTGGAACAGCGGATCTGCCCGTCCCGTGAAAAAAGAAACGCCTGCCGGCAGTGCAACCCCTGCGCGACCATCTGCGGGTGGGGCGGCGCCGGAGCGTTCAGCGACGGGAAGCTTACCCTTTCCACGGAGGTTGGCGGCAGCCTGGAACAATACATTGGCGAATCGTTACTACAGGAGTTAATTAACTATATCGACGAGATCTACGTTCAATTTGGTGCCCCCAAAAAAATCTACGGCCTGGAGCAAAAAGAAAAGATCCGCGAATTTCAGCATAAGGCGGCCCAGGCGGAGTTAAAGCTGGTCCCGGTAGCCATCCGCCACCTGGGAACCGGGCGCTGCCAGGAAATTTTACGCCTCATGCATGATTATTTAACAGCCCGCGGCGTGGAGATCCGCGCGAACTGCCCGGTGAAAGCAGTGCTGACGGAAGGAAAGCAAGTCCAGGGCGTAACTACTGCCGGGGGAGAAAGTATTTACGCCGGGTACGTTGTGCTGGCGCCCGGCAGGGAAGGGGCTGAGTGGCTGACCAAAGAGGCCCGGCGCCTGGGCCTGGGCATGGAAATAAATCCCGTGGACATTGGCGTGCGGGTAGAAGTTCCCGCCGCGGTGATGGAGCCTTTAACCAGCGTTTTCTACGAGTCCAAATTCATCTATTATTCCCGGGCCTTTGATGATAAAGTGCGTACTTTTTGCATGAATCCGTACGGAGAAGTGGTTTTGGAAAATATCGACGGGCTCGTCACGGTCAACGGCCATGCGCATGCGTACAAAAAGACAAACAACACCAACTTTGCCGTGCTGGTCAGCAAGACATTTACAGAGCCCTTTAAGGAGCCCATCGCCTACGGCCGGTACGTGGCCAGCCTGGCCAACCTTTTGGGCGGCGGGGTTATTGTCCAAAGGCTGGGGGATTTGATCGCAGGGCACCGCAGTACGCCGGAAAGAATTAAAAAATGCCTGACCATTCCTACGCTTACCCAGGCCACGCCGGGGGATTTGAGCCTGGTCTTTCCTTACCGGCACCTGGTAGCTATCGTCGAAATGCTCAAAGCCTTAAACGAAGTGGCCCCGGGAGTGTATTCGCGCTACACTCTACTCTACGGCGTAGAGGTCAAGTTTTATTCTTCCCGCCTGTCCCTGACCAATTCCCTGGAAACGCAGGTTAAAAATCTTTTTGCCGCCGGTGACGGTGCCGGAATAACCCGGGGCCTGGCCCAATCATCCGCATCGGGGGTAGTTGTCGCCCGGGAAATACTAAACAGAGAAGGCGGCAAAAGTAATGCGGGGCCAAAACAGCCCGCAGGCAGGTAACGGCAAAGCTAGTGAAGGAGGATACCGGAAGAAATGTCTGTCGTGGTGCTCATCGGCGCCCAGTGGGGAGACGAAGGAAAAGGCAAAATTACAGATTTTTTGGCGGAAAAGGCGGATGTGGTGGTACGCTATCAGGGAGGAAACAACGCCGGGCATACGGTGGTGGTGGATGGCGTGGAATTCAGGCTCCACCTGATTCCTTCCGGCATCCTTTACCCCAGTAAACTCTGCCTGATCGGCAACGGGGTGGTGATTGATCCCGCCGTCTTGATTGCCGAACTGGAAAACCTGGCGAAAAAAAACATCAATACGGAAAATCTGCGTATTAGCCACCGCGCCCACATAATTTTTCCTTATCACCAGCGGTT
This sequence comes from Desulfovirgula sp., assembly GCA_020725585.1. Lineage (GTDB taxonomy): Bacteria > Bacillota > Desulfotomaculia > Desulfotomaculales > Nap2-2B > JAIMBK01. The sequence continues at coordinate 7,884 of DYES01000018.1, read as the reverse complement.
GGATTTATACGAGGAAGAACGCAAGGGCGCCAGGAAAATCGGCACCACCTGCCGGGGGATCGGCCCCGCCTACATGGACAAGGCGGCCCGCACGGGCATCCGGGTGGCGGATTTAATCGACCCCGAAGAGTTCCCCGTCCGCCTGGAATACGCCTTACAGGAAAAAAACAAACTGCTCAACCAGGTTTACGGAGCGGAGGGATTTGCGTACGAAGAAATTTTGGCCGCCTATAGCAAGTATGCCAAAATCTTAGAACCTTACGTGGCGGACGTTTCCCTGATCATCAACGAGGCTATTGCCAAAGGAGCGCACATCCTTTTTGAAGGCGCCCAGGGAACCCTCCTGGATCTGGATCACGGGACGTACCCTTACGTCACCTCCTCTCACCCGGTGGCCGGGGCCGCCTGTCTGGGTGCCGGCTTCGGCCCGACCAAAATAAACCGGGTCATCGGCGTGGCCAAAGCTTACATCACCAGAGTTGGGGAAGGTCCCTTCCCCACCGAATTGAAGGATGACATAGGGGAGCAGATCAGGACACGGGGCCACGAGTTCGGCACCACTACGGGGAGGCCCCGACGCTGCGGCTGGTTTGACGGGGTCGTCGCCCGCTACGCCGCCCGTATCAACGGCCTGGACTACCTGGCGATAACCAAGCTGGATGTGCTGAGCGGCCTGGAAAATGTTAAGGTGTGTACGGCTTACCGCTACCGCGGCGAATTAATCACCGAATTCCCGGCCACTTTAAAGGCGCTGGCCGAATGCGAGCCTGTCTACGAAGAGCTACCGGGCTGGCTGGAGGACATCAGCGAGATCCGCCGCTATGAGGATTTGCCGGCCAACGCAAAAAATTACCTCGAGCGGCTGGCTGAGCTTGCCCGCGTACCCGTGGCCATGATCAGCGTTGGACCGAGCAGGGAGCAAACGATTGTCCGGCAGAACGTCTTTTAACGTCCGGAGCTTTTTATCAGGTTAATCCGGTACACTTTTAGTAGGGTACATCATTATCTTGTTTTTGGTTTTGTTTCTCGCTTTGTTTTTCGGCCGGTTCCGGCGCGTTCTCCGGCCTGGCCAGGTTCATAAAACGTGTAAATTCTTTTAAAAAAGCCAGCTCCACTACCCCGGTGGGGCCGTTTCTTTGCTTGGCCACAATGATTTCCGCAATTCCCTTTTTTTCCGTATCGGGCCTGTAGTATTCGTCGCGGTAAATAAACATGACCACATCCGCATCCTGCTCGATGCTTCCGCTGTCTCTTAAATCCGACATAATGGGCCTTTTGTCCAGCCGGCTCTCCACCTGGCGGCTGAGCTGGGCCAGGGCCAGCACGGGAACGTTTAAATCCTTGGCCAGCCCCTTTAAAGACCGGGAGATCTCCGTGATCTCCTGCTGCCGGTTTTCCGCCCGCCGGCTGGCCTGCATCAGCTGCAGGTAGTCAATCACCACCAGGCCCAGGCCCTTTTCCGCCTGCAAACGCCTGGCCTTTGCCCTCACCTGCCGCACAGAAAGAAGCGCGGAATCGTCAATGTAAAGGGGGGCCTTGGCCAGCCGGGCGGCTGCCTGGGTGAGGCGCGCCCAGTCCCCTTCAGAAAGATAACCGCTGCGCACTTTCTGCTGATCCACCATCGCCTCCGCGCAAAGCACCCTCTGGACTAGCTGTTCTCTGGACATTTCCAGGCTGAAAACGGCCACCGGTACCCGGTGCTGAAGGGCGATGTGGTGGGCGATAGTCAAACCAAAACTGGTCTTGCCCATTGCCGGACGCCCGGCGACAATGATTAAGTCGCCCGGCTGCAGGCCGCAGCACAGCCTGTCTAAGTCAAGGAAACCGCTGGTTACCCCGCTGATCAGGCCCTTGTGGCGGTATCTTTCTTCAATTTGCCGCAGTACCTGGATTAAAAGCTCCTGGAGTGAGCTAAAAAGCGCTGCAGAACGCCGGGCCGTTAATTCCAAAAGCATTCTTTCGGCCTCGTCGATCAAGCGGTCTACGTCCTCTGACCCTTCGTACCCCATTCCCGCAATGCGCGTGGCAATTTGGATGAGGCTGCGCAATAGCGCCTTTTCTTCCACAATGCGGGCGTGGTATTCCACGTTGGCGGCGGTGGGCATGAGGCCGGCCAGAGAAGCAAGGTAAGTGGCCCCCCCGATCTTATCCAGAACCCCTTTGTCGCTCAGCCAGTTAGTTACGGAGATTAAGTCGACCGGCCTTCCTTCTTCCTCCAGGCTGAGCATGGCTTCGTAAATAAGCCGGTGGCTCTCCAGGTAAAAATCTTCGGCGCGCAAAAAACGCGCCACCTTATAGAGGGCCTCGCGGTCTAAAAAAAACGCGCCCAGCACCGATTGCTCGGCATCAATGTTTTGGGGAAGAGTTTTCACGGTCTCTTCTGGCATACGCTCACCCTGCAAGAAACTTAAATCAACTGCCGAAAATGCACAACTAAAAGGGAATTTAAAAATTTAAGCCTTGTCGGGTTCCGTAAATTTAATCCCCTGAAAAAGCATTGGCTAAAACATCTTCCACGGTAGCTACAGGGACCACCGCCAAATCGGCCAGGTCGGAGGGGACTTCGGGCAAGTTTTCCACTGGTAGAAGTACCTTTTTTATCCCGGCCTGGCGCGCCCCGTAAATCTTCTCCGGAATGCCGCCCACCGGCCGGATTTTGCCCTGGATGGATAATTCCCCGGTAACGGCCAGGTCTTGCGCAACAGGGCGCTTCTGCAGCGCGCTGAAGATCGCCAGGAAAATGGCCACCCCGGCGGAAGGCCCGTCGATTCGCCCGCCGCCGACCACGTTCACGTGAACGTCGTAATCCGCCAGATCCTCGCCGGAGATTTTCCGGATCACCGAAGCGGCGTTGAACACCGAATCTTTGGCCATTGACCCGGCGGTATCGTTAAATCGAAGGCTGCCCCGCCCTGCTTCCCGGGCCTCAAAAGCAATGGCCTCGATTTCAAGCAAAGAACCCAGATAACCCGACACGCCCAGGCCGAACACCCTGCCCACCTCTTTTGCCGCCGACGCCCTCCGAACATTGTAGGGGGTCAGGCGGCTGAGCTGAATTACTTCGTAGACGTCTTCTGTCGTGATCTTGATTTTCTTTTTGCCCTGCTGGCGGTAACAGGCCAGGCCGTAAGCGTCGGCCAGAATGTTCACCGCTTTGCGGCCTTCAATGGTATACTCGCTGATTACCGCGGGAACCCTCTCCTCCAGGGAAACGGCAAGTTTTTTTGCCGCCTGGAAAATAATCTGCTGGATATCCCTGGGAGTGAGCGGTTCAAAAAATATTTCCGCGCAACGGGATCGCAAAGCCGGGTTGATCTCTTCGCAATCGCGGGTTGTCGCACCGATCAAAATAAAATCAGCGGGCGCCCCTTCTTCAAATAACTTTCTAACGTACTGCGGTATGTTGGGATCGTGGGGGTCGTAATATGACGATTCAAAGTATACCCGCTTGTCTTCCAGGACTTTTAAAAGCTTGCTCTGCAGGATGGGGTCCATCTCACCAATTTCATCAATGAACAACACCCCTCCGTGGGCGTCGGTAACCAGGCCCGGTTTCGGTTCGGGCACCCCGCTTTCCGCCAGGTCGCGCCGGGCTCCCTGGTAGATGGGATCGTGCACTGAGCCCAGCAAGGGATTGGTAATCTCCCGCGGATCCCAACGCAGGGTTGCCCCGCTCACTTCAACAAAGGGGGCGTCCTGGCTAAAGGGCGTCGAGGGCATCTCTTTCGCCGCTTCCAGGGCAAGGCGGGCGGCGGTTGTCTTCCCGACCCCCGGCGGGCCGTAAAGGAGAACGTGCTGCGGAAAAGGGGAAGCCATTTTGGCCAACAGGGCCTTGACCGCCCTCTGCTGCCCTACAATCTCCGCAAAGTTAGCGGGGCGCAAGACACTCATTGCCGAGCGGGCCAGCTTTTTTTGCTCCATCTTTTCAAAAAGGGCCAGCTTTTTCAACGTTTGAGCGTTCTCCGGCCCACTGTTTTCTTTCAGTACCTGGATTTTAATCTCTTGAACGTAATCTTTATGTCTTTGCTGCAATTTCTCATTAATTTTTCTTTCCAGCTCTTCTTCTACCGTTCGCCTGGCCAGAACATCGGCGATTTCTTCCTCTATGCTTTCTAAAATTGCCGGGATCTCCCGCAAAGAAGGCACCCCGTCAATGGTGGGGTCCTCAAAAACGAGCCTCTGCAGAGCCAGCACGCGCTCCCCCAGGCGCTCCGAGCGCATCAGCGGCAAGGCATTTACTTTCCCCGCCCTCAAAACCAGCTTATCCGAACCATACAGATTCGCCACCAGGCCATAAAGCGCGTTGACCTGGCGCTCGATCTGCTTTTCCTCTTTCGCTTTATATCCTGATTTATATCCAGGCTCATCGCCGGTGTACTTTAGCTTTTTGATGAATGATTTCATTACCCCAATCTCCTTGCTGCCGAATTTTCCATCAGGTAGAGCCCGGCGGGCTCCTATTCAGCCAGTACACTTACCTTGAGCTGTGCTTCCACCAGGGGGTACAGCCTTACCTGCAAAGGGTATGTCCCCAGCTGTTTAATCGGCTCCTTGAGAATAATCTTTCGCTTGTCAATTTCTATTCCGTACTCCTTCTGTAAAGCTTCGGCAATATCCTTGTTATTAATGGAACCAAAAAGCTTTCCGCCTTCCCCCGCTTTGCCATATACCTTTACGGTCAGCCCGTTTAAGCGCGCGGCCAGTGCTTTCGCCCTTTCTTCCTCCTGCTGTCTTTTTCTGACCGCAGTAGCCTGCCGTTGCGCAAGTTGCTTCATCATTCCTTCCGTGGCTTCCGTAGCCAACCCCCTGGGCAAAAGGTAGTTGCGCGCGTAGCCCTGGGCAACCTCCACCACATCCCCTTTTTTGCCTAAATTTTTTACATCAGCCAGTAAAACAACTTTCATCTGTTTCCATTCCCCCGAAATTAGGTTTTTTTAGCAGTCGGTTAGCGATCCTTCCCTTTTTTGCCGCTGCGCGAACGTCGCAAATCAAAAAATGAATCCAAAATCCCCAGCACAGCCAGGGCAACGACAACGAAAGGCAGATAAAAAACAGCCAGGCCAATGAAGAAAAATTTAACCAGTCTGGAAACGCTCCATTTTGTCAAATAGAAATTGCATACGGCAAGGCCCGCGACAAAGTAAAGAAAACCAGAAACATAAAGCATATTTTTCCCCAGTACAGCCGCCGGAAAAATTTTTAACGAATCCCCGGCCAGAGTCAGGCCCAGTCCGGCAATAACTCCCCAGCTGATGTACCAGGGAACCTGCCACTGGGCAAAAGGGGGTAACGGAGCCGGTGAATAAGCAAGCTTAACCAGGGCCTGCCTGGCCAGAAAATAAGTAAGAAAAGCGCTAATGAAGGACCAGATCACTAAGTGGGCAGGGATCAGCTGACTTACTGTCACGGCCGTTTCGGCCAGGATTTTTTCTAATTCGTTCCGGGGCAGCCTTTCCGTTAAACCCACCCTGGCGTACCAGTCCGCTACCTGGGCCATGGCCTGCTTTACTTCCTCTCCTGCCATCAATGGATTGTTCCCCGTAACCCAAATGGAAACGGCCAAACCAAAAAGGGTAAAGACGGCCAGGGTAACACAGGAAAAAACGATACTGATCCCCGCGGAGGCGTGGTTTTTAAAAAGCAACCCCAAAACAAGCCCCAAGGGAGCAGTCTGGAAAATCAAGATTACAACGGCAAGCTTTGGGCCGACAAACAGCAACACCAATATACTAAAAACAATCAAGGCGGCAACCCCCGCCTGTAAACTTTGGCGGCGGACCAGAACAGCTAAAATCACAGGGATGACTAAATTGGTTAAAAAGAATAAAGGAGGAGCGTAGATTCCCAACACGCCGAGCACAGTCATTAAAGCTGCAAAAAAAGCCCCTTGGGTCAGGGCCTGCGTCTTCAAGCGCGGCAGCAAAGAATCACCTCTTTTTTTCCAGGAGATAGGTAAGCAACGCAGTCAAATCAGAATACCATCTTTCCAGTTCGTGATCCTCCTCAATGCTTTGTCTGAGCTTGGACTCGATTTTCAATTCGAGCCGGGAAAAGCTTAAACCCAGACGGCGCCCCAGCACGTAGCACGTAATAATCAGGCTGGCCAGGGCGTCCTGGAGGTGTTCCTCGCTGCCCCGCAACATACTTTTAAAGAGCGCAGAAAGAGAGGTCAGCAGGTCGGCCTTTAACCATTCGATGACCCGAATATTTTTCGCAATGCCCGTATCCTGTTCAATCGGGTACATATTATTGTTCACCTTTCATTTGCAGGTCGCAATGTTTAATTCGGCAACGCTCAGCCGATTTCCTGCTGCATAATATGCTGTTATTTGTTGGCCCGCCCGCTAAAAAAAGACGCCGCGCCTTAAAATAAGCAAGGGGAACCAAAGTTCCCCAAGCGGTTCGCCTTAATCTTAATTGGAAATCAGCCGTTTTAATGCTTTCGTAAGGCGCATACCACGGCGGGAAAACCCCCGAAAAATAATTTCGGGGCCCGAAAGAATTAATTTTACTCAGCGGTAAAAGGCAATAAAGCCATAATCCGCGCCCTTTTGATGGCCGTAGTCAGCATGCGCTGATGCCAGGCGCAATTTCCGGAAATTCTCCGCGGTAAAATTTTCCCTCGCTCCGTGATGTATTTTTTCAAGCGCGGGACGTCTTTATAATCGATGAGGGCAATTTTATCCACGCAAAAGCTGCAAATGCGCTTTTTGCCTTTGCGGCCCTTTTCTCGTTTCGCCGCCAATTTTACTCCCCCTCCTGCTGCTTAAAATGGTACTTCGTCCTCGTTAAAAGGAATATCCTCCCCAAAAGATCCTTCGGCCAGGGCGGAAGGCTGCTCCCCGGCTCCCGTTTCTCTGGGGCGGTCGAGAAAACGAACGTTATCTGCCACTACTTCCGCCACCCGCCGGCGAATCCCCTGGCTGTCCTCGTAGGAACGGATCTGCAAACGCCCTTCGATGGCGATCAACCTTCCTTTGCCCAGGTAATTTGCACAGGTTTCCGCCTGCTTTTGCCAAACCACGACGTCAATAAAATCCGCTTCGCGTTCTCCCTGCCGGTTTACAAAGGGCCTGTCAACAGCCACCACCAGGCGGGTAACCGCCGTTCCGCCGGGGGTGTAGCGAAGCTCGGGTTCCCTGGCCAGCCGACCGATCAAGACAACCCTGTTCAGCATTTTTTCACCGCCTTGGTTTGTTCTTTTTTAAATTCTAGAGGCAAAAACGCCCGCAATGTTTTCTTTTTTCAAGCCGCCGTACGTACGATTATGTGACGGATCACTTCGTCGGTGATTTTAAACACGCGGTCCAGCTCCTGCACCACTTCTTTGCTGCCCTTAAATCTTAAAATGATGTACAGCCCTTCCCTGAGGTGCTGAATCTGGTAGGCCAGGCGGCGTTTACCCCACTTCTCCAGCCTGGTGACTTCCCCGCCGTGATTTTCCACCAGCGACCTGAACTTCTCCATCACTTCGGCGACCTTTTCTTCCTCCAGGTCAGGCTGCAGGATAAACATGGCCTCGTAATTCGTCACTGACTACACCTCCCCCTGTGGACTAAACGGCTCTACCGCCACCAGTCTTGAAAACGTGGGTGCCGCAGGTGGACTGTCGGCCACTGTCATCTGACCGCTCATCTAGCCGCCTGAAGACACCCCCAGCCGACCAGTGTCTAACGGATAGAGCAAGGGTGAAAACATACGAAGAGATTATAACATATGCACTGGAAAATAACAAGCAAAAGAAAAAATAAACAGTGCTGACGCATGAATAATTTTATGAAGCCCCTTAAGCCCTTTTTCCGGCACCCGGCAGTATAGTCCGCAGGCAAAAATATGTTTTTTGCTGTAAACCTGGCAGTGGTCTGGATATTTATGGAATTACCT
>DYES01000017.1 GCA_020725585.1 Desulfovirgula sp. | reverse complement strand
TTCTGACCAGGTAATTCCATAAATATCCAGACCACTGCCAGGTTTACAGCAAAAAACATATTTTTGCCTGCGGACTATACTGCCGGGTGCCGGAAAAAGGGCTTAAGGGGCTTCATAAAATTATTCATGCGTCAGCACTGACAACCGTAGTGTTTTCTTGACGATTGGGTGGACGATCAATTAAAATGAGGACATTAGTGATAACAGATGACAGGTATGAAGGTATAATGATGCACGCCAAGCTTACCCGTATTTACGAAACGATCTCCGCTTTTCACGGTGCGGTGGTGGCTTTCTCGGGGGGCGTAGACAGCACGCTGGTTTTGAGGATCGCCAAGGACGTTCTGGGGGCGCGCGCGGTGGCCGCTACAGTAAGCTCCCCCCTTGCCGTGCCCGGCGAGCTGAAGCGGGCGGGGGAAATTGCCGCCCTATTGGGCGCGCGGCACGTCGTCATCATCGGGAAAGCGCTGGAAGATCCCGAATTCCGGCGGAACCCACCCGAGCGCTGTTATCTCTGCAAGCGCCATGTCTATACCGCCATGGGCGAACTGGCCCGGGAAACGGGGGCGGAGGCGGTTTTAGACGGGGCCAACGCGGACGATGCGGGCGACTTTCGCCCGGGCCTGCGGGCCGGCCGGGAGATGGGCGTGCGCAGCCCCCTGCTGGAGGCCGGACTTACCAAAGAGGAAGTTCGCCGCCTGGCGCGGGAACTGGGGCTGCCCAACTGGAACCAGCCTGCCCAGCCCTGCCTGGCTACCCGGATACCGTACGGGGAGTTGATTACCGAAGAAAAACTGCAGCAAATCGCCCGCGCCGAGCAATTCCTTTCCGGGCTTGGTTTTTCTGCAGTGCGCGTCCGCCACCACGGGCCAGTGGCCCGGCTGGAGCTGCTGCCGGAAGAAATCTGCCGGATCAGCGATGTCCAACTGAGGGAAGAAATAAACCGGGAGTTGAAACTCCTAGGGTTTCGCTACGTCAGCGTGGACCTGGCGGGCCTGCGCAGCGGCAGTTTAAACGACCTCCTGGCGCCCCCGGTCCACGAGAGCGGTTTGGAAAAAAATACCTCATAAGTGGTTAACGCCAGTGCTTCCCCAACTTGCAAGCAAAAAGATTGGCTTTGCAGGCCAATCTTTTTTGTTTTTTTGTTTTTTTTGTATGGCCATAGCTTTACTCGGACATTATTTCCTTAAGATTGTGCTACAAGATCTTAAAAAAATTCAAAGGAGCGCATTAAGGCCAGCAAGTAAATTAAAAGCAATTAAATCAAGTCAGAAGGAGGTTTGTTATGGCTAAATTAACCCAGGAAATGAAAGATGTGTTGAAGGTGGTCGGGAAGGCGGGGCAGTAGTTCACTTAACTACCTGCAGCAAAGACGGTAAGCCGAATATTGTGGCAGAAAGATTTATCACTCATTACAAGGACGAATACATTCTGATTGCGGAAATGTTTGCCCAGAAAACCAAGGTAAATCTAAATGAAAACGAAGTGGGGTGCATTTCTGTTGCGCATCCGGTGAAGGGGCATACCTGGGTTTTCCGGGGGCCCTGCACGGTGATCAGCCACGCTGCTCCCCCAGACTACAAATGGTACGACATAAAAGCCGGTGAGGTTCTGGCCGAGTGGGGAGAATGGGCGACCAAGGAGCCTCCCACTGAAGTACCGCCGGATATAGCTCCTCCAAAATTGGCCCAGCGAGGGGTAATTGCTTTAAAGGTAGAGGAAGTTTACAGCTATCATCCAGACGAAGCAGGCAAGAAAATCCGTTAAAACTTAAGGGAGGTGCTTTTTAGAGATGGCTATAGATTTGACTCCAAGAATGAAAAACTGGCTTGAAGCGATGGGAGTGCACGTGGCTACCGCCACCAAAGAGGGCTTCCCCACTGTTACCGTAGCGTATGCCTGCCAGGTAGAAGGCAGCACCATACGGGTTCCGCTCACTCCTCTTCAGATTGAGCAAATTTCTAAAAACCTGGCTGAAAATCCGCAAGTAGCCGTTGCGCCCGGACAGCTTGGCGCTGTTCGCGCCCCCTACCAGTTTAAGGGCCTGGGTAAAATTTCCAGCCAAATCCTTGAAATCCAGGTGAACGAGGTATACTGTACCAAGCCGGGAGCCGAAGCCGGAATACGTCTGGACACCATGGGGTATGAAGCGATGAAAAATTTTGAAGAAAGCCGTTGGAAGGATATTACTCCACCCCAGTCCCAAGGGAGTCCTCGATAAGAAGGAAAACCGCATTAAAAAGATGATTCAAGTACAAAGTACAAATATTGGGGGTTTGAAGATGCAACGAGAAGTACTGGCCGCCTTTCGGGCAGCCACGGCGCAACCTGATTATCTGACCACAGAAAAATTTGACGCCATTTTAGGTGGGTTTGGCGTTTTTAATTTGGGTATTTGGGCTGCTGCCAACGTTATCGCCAAGGAAATGAAAAAGGGCAAAAAAATTAATGTTGGGGTCAGTAATGAACAGCGTACGGAAATGGATGACCTGGCAAAAAAAGTGGTTAACGTTTTAATGGCCTGCGGTGCCGATGCATCCAACGCTTCCCTGGCGGCGGCTACTCTTTTGTACTGGGCCGGAAGCAGCGTTACCGCCGGCATCCCCGCTCCCAACAGAAAACTAGGGGCCGTCTGCCGGATGGCCGCCGGCGCGCCGGCAGGGAGGGTGGCCAATATTCCCACCGAAAAATTAAACAACAAGATTTCTGGCTTTGCTGCCGTGCGGGCCATTTACGAGGCAATGGACAAAGAGATCCTGGCTCCCTGGAAGGGGGAAATTACCCCCGTTGGCGTGGCGGGCAGCCCGGTAACCGGCCATACCAGAGTGGGCGAGGACATTTTGTTTCCTGAACTGGCCCAAAAACTGGTTAAAATTGGTGTAGAGGCGATGCTGCGGGTATACAACTCCGTCGGGATTAAACCCTGCCGCTGGATGTCCGCCGTTATCGCCTGCGCCGCCGCTTTAGAGATTTTGCACCCGGACGCCTACGTGGGCGAAGAATGGGGCCCCTTTCTCCAAACCCGGACGCCATACGTTTGTGGGCTGGCAGCGGTGAAGGCGGCCAACATGCCGGAAAAGATCCACATCCGGGGCACCGGCGAAGAACTGGAAACGGCCAAGGTGGTAGGCGACCTGGGGATGATTCTCAAAGATTGCGGCCAGCCCACAGTGGTCGGAATGATCATGTTCAACGAAATATGTGCCTTGATCCAGGAAGGAGCTATCCTGGGTGTGGGGCGCAGCGGCGGCCCGCTGCTTCTGCCGCTGACCCACTGGTGCTCGGCGGCTTCCCTTTCTCTTTACCTGCTTGGCAAAGGTATGGAAGAGGAGGCAATTGCAGACGTAATTAGAAAAACAATGGACGGCTATTTCCAGGCCGAACATGCCGCTGTGGCCACCAACCTTCTGGCCAGAAGAGCCAACTTTATTGAACGCGGTCCGGTCACCCGGATCGTCATGCTGGCCACTGAACCTGCGTTGACTAAGTCCGTCTACGAGCGTGTCGTCTACACTTATGAAGGGATGAAGGCTGGTAAAAGCGTCACCCAGATAACCAGAGAATTGGAAGATGCTAGAATTAAAGCGATTGGTGAAGGTGTAGCCCGTATCTTCGGCCGGGTGCTGAACAAAAACATAGAATATGTCCGGTTTTACAACGTACGACCCGGCGCCGGCCGCCGCACGCATAAGTTCGCCACCCAATACTTTGCTTTTGACGGATACGTGGATGTAGAAGTTAAGGTTGACGGCCAGGTTTATACTTTTGAAAACATCTTGGCGAAAACGATTCCTGACGCTTTGCTCTCCGGGGATGCGCGAACCCTGGACATAATTCAGACTTTTGCCGCCGGCGCCGTCGATTTGCTTAATGCCGGCGCAGTAGCCATGGATGTGGTCGTTCCTGCCTGTGTAGGGGCGGCTATGGGTCTTTCTCCGGAAGAGGCCATCAAGCAGGCAACAGCCGGAGCGACCATCAGTATGAGCATACCTGTTCCCTCCATCAAGGAATCGGTAACTTTAGCTGCCAGGATTGCTCAGGAATTAAAGGAGTAGCAAGGAAGGTAATAATATTTCTTGTTTATAGAGCCTGTCGAAAAAACTTCCGCGGGCGGCGTTCGTCCCTTCGTCGCTCCGGTGCTCCAGGCCGACCCGGCACTCACTTTTATAATTTATGTACCGCCCGGCTTTACGCCTTTTCGCCGGGCGGTAAAAACACCAGGAGGAAACTTCATGGTTAATCAACGCTTCGAACAAAAACCGGGAGTTCGACGTAAAACAAAGCTGCCCAAGCAAATGCCGTGGGTGATTCCCGTCAACTGCGAGGGATGCGGAGACTGTGTAAACAAGTGCAAGAAAGGTTACTTGCAAATGATCGAAACCAACGTGGAAGGGGTATTTGTCCCCTGGCTGGCCGAGCCGGAAAAATGCACCGGTTGCGGGCAGTGCGCCAGCACCTGTGTGATGGGCGCGATTGTGATGACGGAATATGTCGAGATGGCCCTGAATCGTTTTTTGGAACAAAAGCCCACGATTCCGACTTAAAAAGGTGGGGTGAAGATGGAGGAACGAGTCGTCAGCGAAAGAGAATTTATTAATTATTTCAAAGGACTGGGAGGGTACTGCACTTATCACGACGCTTTTCAGACTGTTCAAAACCTCCTGCAAATATTAAGCAGCTCCTTTGGAATAGATGCTCAACAGCTCGTTTCCCTTTTGCCGGAATCAGTAAGGATTGTGTTAAATAAAGGGGCAGCGGAGCAGCCGCTTTCCAGTCAGTTCACGGCTAATTTTCCCAGCCGGGAAATATTTGAAAAGGCGCTCTTGACCCTTTTTGGGACACTCAAAGAGAAATGCGCTTCTAGGGCAGCGCAATGGCGCGCCCTGTTGCCCGCGGAGCTAAAAGAACTTTGGGACAAAAGCCGCACCATCGATCAATTGCAGGAAGCCGGGCAGTGTTTGTGACGTTAGCGATTTTCGTGCCGGTCCGGTACGGTCCAGATTTAAAAAACTAGGGAGAATTGCCATATGCAAAAGAGTAAATTGATTATTGCTCAAGTTGACCATGCGTCGGGAGAGGTTGTTGGCGAAGCAATGCAAGAGTTGATGCAATTAGGAGCAAGAAACGTGCAACTCCTCCAATCCGTTACCAAAAAGGGCAGGCCCGGATATATTTTATTTATTGATCTGCCCGTAGAAAAGGTTGCCGGCGTGGCCACTTACCTGGCCGCCGAGTTGGGTATTTGGGGTTGCCATATTCTGGATAGCCAGCACGTACACTTTGATCTTTCCTTCCGGGAAAAAACACTTCGGCTGATTGCTGGCGAGAAAAATATTACCTATCAGGTAAATGTGAAATATATTATGCAGAATGAGCAGTTATTGGGCATTAAAGTGGATCACAGTCAACTGGTGGAAATTCAACAATGCTTCCTCGAATGGGGTTTTTATTACCCCTTGCGGGTATTGCGCACCTACCTTGAAGCACAGCTCTGGTCTGGCGAGAACTGCGATATTTTATTTTTGCGCGCTGATGATTTACCGGACTCTTTTCAGCAGTCGGCAAACCTTCCTAAACGCTGCCGCTTATCCGATTCGGCGGGCGCAAACAAAAAACTAAAGATGGGGTGACGTTTACGAGCTTAACAGCAATATGGTATACTTAAAAGCAATATGGTTATTACCTTAAGGCTTGAGGCTTGAAGCATAAAAAACCTATTTCGGGTGACCTTTATGTTTATAAAAGAAAGTGATGATCAGCTGTTTAGCCAAATGTTGCAAACCATGCAGCCAGTTCTGGATACGTTTAGTGAAATGCTGGGGGTGTGGCTGAAATTTGTCGATGTTTCCGGTAGGTACATCATCACCGGGCAAAATACCCGTCCCTGTAATTTTTGCCAGATGGTCAGAGCGGTTCCGAAAGGGTTGGAAAGGTGCCACCATTATGCCCGGCAGGCGGTAAATCAAAGTAAAAACAAGTGCGGGCCGTTTAAATCCATTTGCCATGCCGGATTAATCACCGTAGCGGTGCCCATTATGGTGGAAGATCGCTGTTTTGGGGCGCTTATGGCGGGAGAAATTGTAGAGGAGTCAGCAGAAGAAATAAAGCGGGTAGTCCTCAAGCGGACTGCCGATCTCCCACTTGACCCGGAGAGATTAATTAATTGTTTTCGGGAACTTCCCGTATGGAAGCCCCGGAAAGTGGAGATTTTGGCCCAAACCCTTTATGCCATAAGCAATTGTTTTATCGAGTTGGGGATCACTTCGGCCAGGAAGGAAAAAATGGAATTAATCAAAGCTTTAAGAGAAGCTGAACTTAGGGCCCTGCAGGCACAGATAAATCCCCATTTTCTTTTTAATACATTGAACACTATAGAAATGCTGGCCATGATGGAGGGAGCCCGGCACACCGCTCAGATAGTCCATTCTTTAGCCCAAATCTTAAGACATAATCTATTTTCCAGAACCGAACTGACTACCCTGGCCGGCGAGTTAGAGAGCATCACTCATTACTTGTTCATTCAACAATGCCGTTTTGGGGAACGGCTGAGGGTATTTCAAAATATACCCCCGGATTTGCTGGAAACGCGAATCCCTGCCCTCACTCTGCAGCCGCTTGTGGAGAACGCCGTGGTCCACGGGTTGGAACCCCTGGAAGGGCCGGGAATCCTCGAAATAATCGGAGAAGCCGTTAATGATTATATCACTTTTATAATTAGGGACAACGGCGTGGGTATAGCTGAACCCAGGTTAAATGACCTGAGAAGCCGGATTATGGAGCTAAAATCAAATACCGATACGCTGGGGCTGGTTAACGTTCAAAAACGTTGCCGGCTGCTGTATGGACCCGGCTATGGAGTTACTATTACCAGTGTTTTGGGGAAGGGTACGGAAGTCAGGCTGAGGCTGCCGAAAACCACTAAAACTGGTGGTGTTGCCGTTGAAGCTGCTTATTGTTGATGATGAACAGCTGACCAGGCAGGGGCTCCGAATGATTATTGAAAACAGCGGGTTGCCTTTTGGACAGATTGGCGAAGCAGAATCTGGTCGGGAGGCCCTCAAGCTGGCCAGGGAAGTCCGGCCAGAAATAATTTTGATGGATATAAAAATGCCCGGCCTGGATGGGTTAAGTGCTGCAAAGGAAATTAGAAAAATATCACCGGACACCGAGGTAATTTTTTTGACCGCCTACGGCCTTTTTGAGTACGCTCAGGAAGCGGTAAGGTGCGGAGCCAGGGATTACCTCCTAAAACCAATCAATCCGGCGGAGCTAATCAGGGTGCTTCAGGATTGCCTTGCCCGGATAGAAAATACTCAACGCGATAAAGAAAAGGAAAAACTAAACCTGGTGAATAACTTAAGCTTAACAAGAGCCCAGCGAATTATCAACCAGGCCATTGAGTTTATGCGGCAAAACTACCACAAGCCCCTGTCTTTGGAGGAAGTGGCCCGGGTTGTTTACCTGAGCCCGACGTATTTCTCGGCCCTATTTAAGCAACAGACCGGGATGAGTTTCTCCCAATATTTAACTAAACTGAGGGTGGAAAGGGCTAAGGAATTACTCACCGATTCCTGGCGTTCTATTTCTGAGATCGCCCAGGCAGTGGGTTATACAGAAGGAAATTATTTTTGCCGGGTATTTAAAAAAATAACCGGAACTACTCCGAGCGATTACCGTCGCGCGTAAGACAACCTTAAATTCTATTGTATTGGGAAGTGGATGCATGAACCAGCAAAAACTAAAAGAACTTTTAAACTGTCTCGTGCAAAAAGAAATCACCGTTGACCAGGTCGTGGAGAAGCTAAAAACGCTGCCCTATGAGGATTTAGGTTTTGCCAAAATCGACCACCACCGGAGCATTCGCTGCGGGTTTCCGGAAGTGATTTTTTGCGCGGGAAAAAAGCCCGAGCAGGTGGCCCAAATTTTTCAAGAACTTGCCGGCAGCCACCAGACCGTCCTGGGCACGAGGGCTGACGAGCAGGCGCACCTGGCCGTCCGCGAACTCTGCCCGGATGTCCGCTACTTTGCAGGCGCCCGCTGCCTGGTTTACGGGATGCCGGAAAAGCCCGTTTTTGCGGGCAAGGTTCTGGTCGTCAGCGCCGGCACCGCTGACCTGCCCGTCGCCGAAGAGGCGGCCGTCTGCGCCCGGGCGATGGGCAACCCTGTTGAGCAGTTGTTCGACGTGGGCGTTGCCGGGCTGCACCGCCTGCTGGACCGGCAGCATTTGCTTGTGCAGGCGGCGGTAATCATTGTCGTCGCCGGCATGGAGGGGGCCCTGCCCAGCGTGGTCGGCGGCCTGACCGACCGGCCGGTGATTGCCGTGCCGACGAGCATTGGCTACGGAGCAAGCTTTGGCGGTCTGGCCGCGCTTTTAGGGATGCTTAACAGCTGCGCGGCCGGGGTGGGGGTGGTCAACATAGATAACGGCTTTGGAGCCGCTGCCCTAGCGACGGCCATTAACAGATTGATCCATTCTTTTTCAAAAAATGCCGGATAAACTTTTATTTTAATTTTTAATGATTCTTGATTTTGGCACCACATTTTAATTTAAAGGAGACACGCCGGTGAAAATACTTTACCTGGACTGCTTCGGGGGGATCAGCGGCGATATGATGCTGGGCGCACTCATCGACGCCGGCGTTCCCCCGGCGACCCTGCAAAGTCAGTTGGGCCTTTTAGGTTTGGAAGGCTATTCCCTGAAAATTTATCAAGATAAAACACACGGTTTTCAGGGCACCAAATTCCTGGTGGAAATTGAACAGAATCACCACTCTCACCGGACCTGGGAAGATATCCGCCGCATCATTGAGGGCAGCGGACTGCACCCGCAAATCAAAAAGAGGGCTCTGGAAATTTTTGAAAAGCTGGCCCGGGCGGAAGGCAAGGTGCACGGGGTCGACCCCTGCCGCGTTCACTTTCACGAGGTAGGGGCCATCGACTCGATCGTGGATGTCGTAGGGACAGCCATCGCCTTGCACGAAGCGGGAGTGGAAAAAGTTTATTGTTCGCCCCTGCCCACCGGATACGGATCTATCCAGTCTCACCACGGCGTGCTTCCCATCCCGGCGCCGGCCACGGCCGAACTTCTTAAAGGTTTTCCCCTTCGGCCCGTGAAGGTGGAAGGAGAGCTCGTCACCCCCACCGGAGCGGCCATCGTGGCCGCCCTGGCCGAGGGTTTTGGCCCCCTGCCGGCGATGAAAATTGCCCAAATTGGATACGGGTTGGGCGCCAACGATTACGGGATGCCTAATTTTTTGCGGGTTTTTATCGGCGAGGAAATTGAACGGCAGGAGAAAATGAAAACAGACCGGCCGGAGTTAGAACAGGAAATCTCCATCCTGCAAACCAACATTGACGACTTAAATCCGGAAATCCTGGCCTACGTGGCGGAAAAGCTGCTGGCCTCGGGGGCCCTGGACGTCTGGCTCACCCCTGTTGTCATGAAAAAAGGCCGCCCCGCCAATTTATTGACTGTCCTTTGCCTGCCGGAAAAAGAAGATGAGTTGCGGGAAGTTATTTTTACGGAAACCAGCACCCTGGGCGTGCGGGGGCGCCGGGAAAAACGCGTTTGCCTGCCCCGGAAACAGATTGATGTAGAAACAGGCTTTGGGGCGGTGCGCGTGAAGGTTGCCGCCTGCCGCGACGGCTCGGGCTGGCAAATGAGTCCGGAATACGAAGACTGCCGCCGGCTCGCCCGGGAAAAGAACGTTCCTTTGAAAAACGTATATTTAGGCGCCATCAAGGCTGCCGAGAAGACTTTGGGCGAAACGGCTCTTGAAACGGCTTTGCTGGCGGAGCAGTTATGCGCAAAAAATAATAAATAAATTACCCGTCCTGTCCGCGCGTTATTTTGTTTCCGGCTCGCCGGCCGGCAGGGGGTTGATTACGGTGTTGAGTTTGTCGGCGACGATCCGGAGCGAATCAGCGATATCTTTCACAATAAAAAGAAAGGGTATGGTTAAAACTGCCGAAGCGACGATCAACGTTATCCACACCGCACCGGACGGGTTTTTGTCTGCCATTGGCGTTCACCCTCCTCTTAGATCAGGTTCTCCAGATACTAAAGAAAAATACCTGCAAATACCTGGTATAGGCAGGTTCATTGATTCATTTAGGAGGGTTTCCGGGCGACCCTGCGGTTACCCGGTTTTAAGCCGCTTAGGTCACCCGGATTTCCTGCCGCATGAAGACCGCGTACGACAGGGCGAAGCAGAGGAAAGTGAGCGCGATCAACCCCGCGATATGGGGCCAGATCAGCGACAGGCTGATTTCCAGGGGCAGGCTGGAGGGAATCGCCCCTTCAAGCTGCTGGATCAGGACCGGGCTCAATGTCCGGATGTAGGGAGAAAGGACGATTGTCGTCGCCTCGTAATAGAGCGTCGTTGGCGAAAGACGCTCCAGGTGTTGTTTTAGGGTCTCGTGCCGGAGGATCTGCACCGGTTCGGCGTCTTGCTGGACGGGCGCAAGCGCATCGGCGGCTACACCGGCCAGAATGCCCAGGAAGATGGTAAAAAACAGCCAGGCTGCTATCCCGGCCAACGCGGAAGTGGTGCTCTGCCGGAAAAGCGTGGAAAGCATGATGGAGAGGCCCAGCCAGAAGGATACGTAAACAATGCTTAAAAAGATGAAGACGACCATCCGGGCCAATTCCGTTTCGGTGGGAAAAACTCCCAGAATAACCAGCCCCATGCCCGCCACCAGCAAAACCAGGCTGGTCAGCATGAGCGAAATCACCGCGGCGCCCGCCAAAAACTTTCCGTTGATCACCGAATCCCGGTGAATGGGTTGGGACAAAAGCCGGACCAGGCTGCCCCGGGCGTATTCCCCGTTTATGGAGTCAAAACCTAAAGCCAGGCCGACCAGCGGGCCCAAGAAACCTAAAAAAGATAAAAAGGAGGGCAGAGAAGATTCCCCGGCGGTGAACAAAAGAAGAAATACAAACTCATTGTTTACCTTTTCCGCCATTCCCCGGATCGTCATACCCGCCACGTAGATCGAGGCGAGGCTGGTTACCAGGATGAGGGCAAGCAAAATGAGAAAACGCTTGCCGGTGAGGTGGTCCGAAAATTCCTTGCGGAAAACCGCCCCCAGGCCGGCCGGTAAGTTAATCCGGAACATTTACCCAGCCACCTCCTGGTTTTGAAAGTAGCGCCGGTAAATATCGTCCAGGCTGTAACCCTGCAGGCGCAGATGAAGCAAAGCATACCCCGCCTGGCAGACGGCCGCGGCGAGGGTGCCGCGCAGATCCTTTTCGCAGAGGACTAGGTAACAGTCTTTTTCTTTTTCGATCTTGACCACACCGTCCATGCCTTCGAGCTGCCTAAGGAGTTCCCCGTTTCCCGCTTCCCCTTGCACTTTTAGCTCAATCACGAATTTTTCCCCGGCGGCCAGCTGGCGGTAGAGGGTTTCAATGGGCCCCTGGGCGATCATTTGCCCCCTGACGAAGATGCCCACCCGGTCGCAGACTTTTTGCACCTGGTACAAAAGGTGCGAGGAGAGCATCACCGTTTTCCCCCGGTCCTTAGCCAGGGTCTTAATCATGCGCAGCATTTCCTGTGCCCCTTCGGGGTCAATGCCCAGGGTGGGTTCGTCCATAATGATCACTTCCGGGTCCTTTAAAAGCACTTCTGCCAGCCCCAGGCGCTGGGTCATCCCGCGGGAATAGGTGCCGGCCTTTTGGTCCGCGGCGTGGGCCAGGCCGACTTCCTGGAGTACCTCGCGGATGCGCTCTTCGGCCGCACGTCCCGTCAGTCCGTTGAGCTCTGCCGTATACAAAAGGTTTTCCCTTCCCGTCAGATCTTCGTAAAAACCTACCCGGTCGGGCAGAAATCCGACAGTTCTTTTCACTTCCAGGGGGTTGCGGACGGGGTCAAAGCCGGTGATCCAGACGCTTCCGGAGGTTGGTTCCGTCAAGCCCAGGAGCATCAAAATAGTCGTCGTTTTTCCCGCGCCGTTGGGCCCGAGCAAACCAAAAACCTCCCCTTTGCGGACGGAGAAATTCAGGTTGTTTACGGCGCAGAAATTGCCGTATTTTTTAGTCAGGTTTTCGGTGTGAATGATCTCTTGAGTCATGGGTCGTGGCTACCTCCGCCCGTATTTTTGAAATAGCCAGTACACGCCGGCAATTACCCCCACGATCACAAGAATTCCAGCTATCCCCCACAAAGTTGACGTTTTCACCGTCACCCGGAGTTCAAAGTCGTCGTACGCGCTGTCGGCGGAGGCGTTGACGGTAAAAGCATAGTCGCCGGCAATGGCGCGGGTGGCGGGTACGACAGTGGCCGTTATTATCCTGCTTTCACCGGCGGGAAGGGTCTCTATTTTCTCAGGGTCAAACTTGACCTTCCAGTTGGCGGGCTCGCCGGCGCTCAAGGTGATGTCGTGGATGTCTTTTGTTCCGGGGTTTTCCAGCTTGAGCTTAAGGATGTTCTCCCGGCCGGCCACTGCCGTCATGTTCAGCCGCTCGCTTTCCGTGGTAAAATTCAGCTTGTATTCCCCGGTAATAATTATTGTTAGATCCGTTTCCGCGCTGGCGCGGCTCCCCACGGCCCGCACTTTAATTTTATATTCGCCTTCCTTGACGAAGCGCGGGGGCTTGATATTTACCTCCAGGCCTTTTGTCGCCCCCGCGTCCAGGGAAATGGAAGCAATGCGTTCATTCTGGTAGGCGGGGCTGAAGGAAACCTCCCACCCCGGCGGGGCCGCGGCGGAAAGGCTGTACATTTGCTGGTAGGAACTGTCGTTGATAAGATCGACGCTGAACTTAAAGCTCGCGTCGCTGGGGCCTCTTAAAACAGGGTAGTCGGCCACAAGGCTGGTTCCCGCCGCACCTTCGGGGTCGACCTTGATTTCTAAAAGCAGCGTGGAATAAAGCCCTTCCGAAGATGCCTGCAGCTTGACGGCATAGATGCCGGCGGGGGCATCATCGGGAATTTTGACTTCAAGATCAACATTGCCGGTTTTTCCAGGCGCGACGAGGGCTTTAAATACTTCCCGGTTCAGATGCTTTAAGCGGGCCTCCCAGTCTTTTGGAACCTCCAGGACCTTTAAAGTGACTTTTCGGCTGAGGGAGGTATGATTAGAAACGGTTAAAGGAAAGTCCACCTTTTCTCCGGGCTTGGCCGCAATCCCCGGATATTCGGTGCCGAGAGAAATACCTTGCTGGGCGCAGGCGGGGTCGGGAGAGGAGCAGGTTAAAGCTGCAAAAAGGAACGCAAGGCTCAATATTGTAATGATTGGTCCACGGCGGTAAAAATGAGACATATTTTCATCCCTCCTGGGCAAGTTTTTGGGAAAAGATATTATTTAGCCGTTAAGAACACTTATTAATATCACTTATTAATATTATAATAATTTTTCAATGAATTGCCCAAATCCGCTAACCAAATGAATTTCCTTTCTGAATTTTATTATCTTCAATTAAATAAAATTTGCTGGTTCTTCTTGGCCTTTTCAGGCTGGTTAAACCATCTAAAATCAAAAAAATGAAAGGCCCTTGGTAAACCCAGGAGCCTTGAAAGTTGAACATTTTTACTGCCTGGGGTGTAAATATAGAATAACCCGCCTCATTTGCCAAGGACTCCTCCACCCTGTCGGCAACTGGTTTTCGAGGTATGTTAGAATCCCCTGAAGGAAAGACCCCTTTTTTTATCGAATATTAACAATTGTATGCGGCGAGAGGAGGTAAATAGAGTTGTCAAAAATTAATGATCTATTAAAGCGTGTTAAGGATTTAGAAAATAAAAAGTTGGAGGGTGATGTAATTCAATTTCTGAATAATCTTGAACAAGAAATTATAGAACAAATAGAACAATTAGCTAACAGGGGCAAAGAAATCAGAAATCAAATTAGCAAACTTTTTATGCTTAAACCATCAATAAAAAAAGGAGAAGAAATACGTGATTTAAATAGATATAAACAGTTGCTTTATGAAGAGCTTAACGAAATATTTCCTCAAATTCAAAAGTTAGAATC
Source organism: Desulfovirgula sp. (assembly GCA_020725585.1). Classification (GTDB taxonomy): domain Bacteria; phylum Bacillota; class Desulfotomaculia; order Desulfotomaculales; family Nap2-2B; genus JAIMBK01. Next base: position 347 of record DYES01000017.1, on the reverse strand, counting down.
GTCATTATATACCCTCCAACGCTTAAGAAAACAGTGTAGCTAAAAAAAGCTGATCATTTCATCAATACTGTTATAATGGTGAACGCGACCGGCGCCAATATCCCGTCAGCTTTTTTTTCGGCTGCCTGCCATTCGGCCGTCCAGAACCATTCCTGGTTGTCATCGAAAACGGCTGCTTCATCTAAACGGCGAGCGAGTTCATATTTTTCGGCAGGTGTGAGCGATTGAATTTCTTTAAGCAAGCGTTCTATATTAGGGATGAGGACCGCCGTGAAGCAAGGCAAATTACCATAGAGAAGCCTCTCGAAAAATAAATACAGGAGTTGGTAATTATAGGTTAAAAAGGT
>DYES01000016.1 GCA_020725585.1 Desulfovirgula sp. | reverse complement strand
GGTGCTCTACCGTTGAGCTATCGAGGAACACCGCAAGTCATATTATACATAAAAAATCTGTCCGGGTCAACGGTCCTGACCGCCTTAGAATTAAAATTTTAATTTGAATTTTTTAGTGATTCTCTTCTTTTTCCGCTTCTTTTTCCGCCTTTTCGCGCCTTTCCCGAAACCAGCGGTGAAGCTCGTCTAAGGCCGGGGGCGACACGTAAAAAACCTGGATGTCAGGCGGGAACTGCACAGGATGCCCCTCGCTGATAAAGAGCGCGCCCGCCTCCCCTTCTTCCAGCGTCTCCTCAATGCGCCGGGCCAGGCAGCCAAACCTTTTCTCCGTCGCTTCCCGGTAAAACCCGGAAATCTTGCGAAACACGCTTTCGCTCACCACTACCCGCAGGCAATTGGCCCAATCCAGGCTCTCGGCAAACAAATCCATATCCTCCGCCGCCAGGAGCTCCGCCCCCTGCTCGCATTTTTTCTTGATCAGCGGGCAGCCCTTTTCGTTAAGCCGTTCGATCACGCGCAAACCCTGCTCGCCGGGCAGAGAAACAGACTCGTGGTAGATCTTTTTTATCTTTCCGATTTTTCGCTCCAGGTTATCGAGCTGCTCCTCCACCTGCTTCCAGTATAATTCAGCCTTTTCCAGAAAATCCTGAGGAGCATCCTGGCCGGCAAAAATCAAAGGAACGAGGTAGAGCTTGCGGAGCCCTTTAAATTTTTCCGCGGCGGGTTTTTCCAGCTTCCCCAGAACTTTCCCTTCCGACAAAACGCGCACCTCCTGAATTCATGCTGCCGTTGCTTGTCTCGTGCCGTAACCTGTCATGCCGCCGTTATTTATTCCAAACTTCCGCTGTTTGCCATGCTGCCGTTATCAGCATCAGGCCAGCAGTTCTTTTTTATACAGCTCGAACTCCTTTTCGTAAGGCCTGGTCACGTTTTTCAGGTCCTGCGCCCATTCCTTGTTTACCCGGGCATTGACGGCCCGTACCGCCTCGCCGGAAATCCCCAGGCGCTCCAGCATCTTTCTCCCGGCGGCTTCAATTTCGCTCCTCTTTTTTGCCAGCGCGTTGTGATAACTGTCGTAAAGCACATAAAACCTCCCTTTGGCGGCGTTAATTTTTTCGTCGCCGGCAGCCAGGGAAATTCCCTCGATGATCTTCTCCATTTTTTCATAATCCCCCAGCTCCAGGGACCCGGCCAGCTTTTCAACGGCCGCCTTTTTAACCAGCTCCCCCTCCTCGCCGGATTGCTTCTCCAGGTCCTCTTTGAGCTGCTTCAAATCAAAGACATTCAAAAACCTCTCCGCGATCGCCGCACCGGCCAGCTGACACTTTTCCTCCAGCTGCCTGCGCAGCTCTTCCGGCGTAACTTTTATGCCCTGCGCCCTCTCCAGGGCAATTTCCCAGGCGCTCTTTATTCTCGTCACGAAAAATGCACTCCTCTACCCAAACCTTGTGGATTCTTGTTTTATTTTATAATATAATTCTTGAAAAAGAAAGCATGCGGGAGGAAAAAAATGGCCTTCACGAGGTATTACCAGGCGCTCAAAATAACGGACAACCTGTACGGTTTTTTCTGGCAGGGCAGGGGAAACAACTGCAATGCCTATCTTTTCACGGACGTCTTGGAGGGCGAGCGTCCCCACGCCATCGTCGACCCTGGCCACACGATCAACGAGTTCCGGGAACCCTGCTTTAAACAGCTGGCGGCGGCAATGCAGGCACTGGACCTGGAACCCAAAGACATCGGGCTTATTTTAAACACCCACGCGCATCCGGACCACTGCGCGGCGGGGGAGATTTTGACCCAAAACGCGAGCAAAACGAAACCCCCGTTCATCGCCTTCTCAGCCGAAGAATACGAGTACATGCGCGAAGTGGGTGAAAAATTTGCAGGCGCCCTCGGCCTATCGCTGGAAAAACTGGAGCCCTTCTTTTTGCTGGGCGAGGGGGATTTAAAACTGGGGAAAGTTACACTTAAGGTCCTGCTCACCCCCGGCCACACCCCGGGAAGCCTGTGCTTGTACTGGCCGGAAGAGAAAATATTAATTACCGGAGATACGGTGTTTTACGGCAGCGTGGGCCGGACGGACCTGCCGGGCGGCAGCCTAAGCCAGCTGCAGGAAAGCATTGACCGGCTGGCGGAGCTGGACGTGGAATGCCTTCTCCCCGGCCACTTCACCGAATACGGCAGCATAATCCAGGGGCGGGAAAGAGTCAAACGCAATTTCCAGGCGATCCGGATGTTCTTCGTCTAGCAATTTTACGGCAGCGACCGGAGGATGCGGCTTGAAGCAAAAAATAGCGGTTTTTCCCCGTTTCTTTTCCGGCGCGCGGGGATACGATTTGCTTATCCGCGACCCCGGCGCCTCCGTCCAGGATTACCTGGACGCGCTCAACCCGGCAATCGAAAGCCTCCCTTTGCAGCGCACCCGCCGGGCCGCGCAGAACTGCCGCGGGTGCGAGGGCTGCTGCGCCGAAAGGGCGCCCCTGACCGTAATCGACTTTTGGCGCCTGCGGGAAGCGGTTGGCGAAAAAAGCCCGGAGGCCTTCTTTAACCGCTATACCACCGTCATCGTCCAGGGGCCGGTGGTGGACATCGTTTTAAGGCGCGACGAGGACGGCCGGTGCGCTTTCCTTGACCGCAAAACGAAGCTCTGCCGCATATACGGCGCGCGGCCCTTCGTCTGCCAGACCTTTGTGTGTTCGCCGGCCAGCCGCCGGGCTTTAGCCCTGCGGGAAGCGGTGGTCAACAGCGGAGAAGACGAATTGGTCAGGCTCTGGTTTCGTACCGGCGCCATCATCCACCAGGGGCAGGACCCCCGCCCCAACCGCAAAGACTGGCCGCCGACGCCCTTTGCCGGCAAAAAACGGTACCGGGAAGTCCTCCTGCGCGAAGTCCTGCCCGCGCCGCTCTGGCGCAGGCTCACGGCCCTCCAATAATGCAAACGCATAAAGGGAAATAGAAAGAGAAACGTTGCCAGAAACTGGAGATCCAGGGTATAATTATAATCATCATTTAAGCAAATTTATCTTCGCTTAAGAGGCCAGGAAAGAAAATGCGGAGGCTCAAAAAAATTTCGTTGAGCGAAAAACAAAAAGAATCGATCATCAACAGGATCACCAGGCAGATGGGGAAAATGCCGGAAATTATTTTTGCTTTCCTCCACGGTTCCTTTTTAGATGAGGCCCCTTTTGGAGACCTGGACCTGGCAATATTTGTCGATCCCTCCTGCCCGGCGGCCGGCGATAAAGCGCTGGAGTACGAGTTAAAAACGGAAATGCTTCTGGAGCATATTGCCGGGATTCCGGTAGATGTCCGGATACTGAATCAAGCTCCCAAACCTTTTCGTTACAGCGTATTAAAAAACGGACGCCTGATTTTTTGCCGGGACGACGAGCTCTACGCCGATTTTTTATCCCATACCCTGGTTTCTTACTTCGACTTTGCCCCCTACCGCAAACGCTACTTAAAGGAAGTGTTGGGTCTTGAAATTTAACGGCGACAGAATGCAGTCCATCCTCTCTGAATACCTGCAGGGAATAAAAAGGCTGGAAGAACTGGCCGCTTTAAAAGAGGAAGATTTTCTGGCCGACCCCCACAAAGTCGCCAGCGCTAAATACCACCTGGTCATCTGCATCGAAGCGGCAATCGATCTCTGCAACCACCTCATCGCCAAAAACCGTTTGCGCGTTCCGGAAGACTATGCCGACACCTTCCGCATCATGGGTGAAAATGGTCTCTTTTCCCAGGATTTTGTGCCCAAACTGACTGCCATGGCCGGCTTTCGAAACAGACTGGTGCACCGCTACTGGGAAGTAGACAATAAAAAGGTATTTTCTATACTGCAAGAAAATCTGCCTGACTTTTACCGGTTCATCGACGAACTCAAGGCCCGCGTCCCGGTTATGCTCACCAAAGACTCAGAGTGAAACGGGCTTTACCGCCGGCTTGCGCGCCCTTTTCGCTAGCCGCGCGCCCAGGAAGATCACCCTCCTGACCGCGCTGATGACGTTCCAGCAGGAAAAGTTTTTATACTCGTAGTAGTTTGGAGGAAGGGTGGAAACGGGAGAAAGGCAAAAGGAGGAGAATAAAATAAATAAAAAAGAAGAAGGTGGTTGCATGCTCCCTGTGCTCCCCGCTCTTTTAGCCCTGCTATTAAAAACGCTGGAACCCCCGCCCCTTTTGAACGGGCCCGCGCCGGCCGCGCGGGCCGCCGGCAGCCCAAGCGCGGCCGCAAAAAACGCGGGCGTAAAAGAGAAAGAATTAACGGAGGCTTTCCTGAAAACCGCCGCCGGCTCCCGGGAAGCTCTGCAAGCGGCCCGGGGGGAGGGAAGCCCTGCCAGACCGGAAAGCGGCACCCTCCCTCCCGGCACCCAGGACACAACCGCCCTTCTCCCCCTGCCGCTAAAGGCTCCGCACTTTCCGGAGGCTAGCTTTTACCTGGTGATAAACCGAGAAGAAGCCAAAAAAAGCGAGCGGGAAAAAGACGCCCTTACGCTCCTTCTCGTCTTAAAAACCTTCCGTTTAGGAGTGCTGCGCCTTCTGTTTGTCCACCGCCGGGACATCCTGCACCTGAACATGATGACCCAAACCAGAGAGGTCCAAAAATACCTGGAAAAAAACTGCCCGGAGCTGGAAGCCGAACTCGTCAGGGCGGGCTGCCCAAACGTCGTCCTGAAAACCATCCTCCTGTCCGGTGACACCGGAACTGAAAATTTCTCCTCCTCGCCCGGTTTAAAAGCCCCGGAGCCTTTTTTTGATTTATATATTTAAGCGCTGTAGAGGAGTGTTTTAGATGGAAAAACGGCGCGAAATTGCCGCCGCCCTCCGCTACAACCCCGAAGAACACAACGCCCCGGTCGTGGTGGCCGCCGGACGCGGCGACCTGGCCAAAAAAATAAAGGAAATCGCCCGTGAGCATAACATTCCCATCTATGAAGACGAAGCCCTGGCTGACGCCCTGGTGAAGCTGGGCGTGCAGGTGGAAATACCCCCCGAACTGTACCAGGCGGTGGCCTGCGTTTTGGCCCACGTGGCCCGACTGGACCAAAAAGCGCCCTTCACCCTCCCGCCAGGGCGCCGCGGGGACCAATAGACGGCGGCATACCGGCTTCGCAAAAGCGTGTGAGCCCTTCGGAGCCTAACAAAAGTGCTATTTTGCAGGCTGCCCTCTCCTGTGGCATAATTTGTTAACGTAAATCAAGCAAGGCGGGGCGTTTTACGTGGCAAGCTATTATGACCCGTAAGCAATTTGCCGTGATTGGCACGCGCCTGAAAGAAGAACTGGAAAATATTAAAAACCTCTACAAAGAACTTTCTGGAAAAGGTCTAACCGGTCGCAGGAAAAAGATCAGGTCAATTTTTCCGGAAGGAGATACCTTTACCCTGCGCGCCGTTGGTTCCATCCTTCATGATTTTTACGTCGCCGCGGAAAATATCTTCGAGGTAGTCGCCAGTCGTTTAAGGTGAGCAGTTCCCCTCAGATCACACCGATTTCGCGCAACGCCTTCACGCCTGCCGGGGGCGGATCCTGCCAGAGCCAGGCCACCTTAAGCCACAGGCCGGGTATCACTTCGGAGCGGTAAACTCCTTCGGCATCCGCGATATGAAGGCGGTAGCGCCCGTCCGTTCCCAGGCGGTAAAATTCAGCCTGCTGCCGGTCAGGGTCGATCAGCCAGTACTCATCAATGCCCGCCGCCTCATACTCCACGTACTTCTCCCCGCGGTCCCGGGCGATGCTTTCCGGGGAGGTGATCTCCACTACCAGGTCAGGTGCACCGTCGAAATAGGCGGGCTTCAGCTGGTGCAATCGTTCCCTGCTTATAAAGATGACGTCAGGCTCGCGGCCCCGCTTAAGCGGCGGGGGCAATTTGATCGTGAAAGGCGCCTGGAAGACTTCACCCAGCTGCCGCAGAAGAACAAAATTTCCCAGGAAGTCTCCCAAGAACCTGGCAATCCTCTGGTGCTTCGTCGCCGCTGGCGTCAAGAGCACGACCTCCCCGTCTACCCATTCCGCCCAGGTATCCTCATCACCCCGCACCAGGAACTCTTCGAAGCTCACACAACGCGGCGGCTTTTCGGATTCCCGTTCAGCCGTATAAGCTACGATGGTCTCCTGTACCGCTTCTTTATTTGCTTGACAGCACACACTATCACCCCTCGGTTAACACTGCGGGCGACAAACCTTACAGTCGCATATCCCGCGGCAACCTCTCGCTGCACCGTCGCTGCCACTTTTCCTTCCATGTGGCACCCTGGTGGTATTCAAAGACCTGAAGGACGCCTACAAGGTATTATAATTTTCTATTTATAATTTTCGTATGCATAGTTTACAATAAACGAGACGGTTAAGCAAGCCTGACCCCTACACTACAGTGCTGACGCATGAATAATTTTATGAAGCCCCTTAAGCCCTTTTTCCGGCACCCG
>DYES01000015.1 GCA_020725585.1 Desulfovirgula sp. | reverse complement strand
CGTCCCAGATAGATGATCACCCTCGACAGAACTCGGCTTACAGGTTTACTCACCTGTCCCGGGCTGCGGAAAAACCGCAGCTCGGTCTTTCTTTGCGGGTTCCCGGTTACTTTAATCTGGACTTAAAATCCCTATCCAGTCAAAATATTGGCTCCTTGCTATTTTGTGTGGGTAAACGTATGTTCCCTACATGGCGGTACCTGAGTCGATAAAAAACTGAGCTGGTAAATATAGCAATATCTGGATGGTTTCCTCTTACTTGCGCGGAGGGATAGCCTAAAAGACTCCTCTTTTTTCTGCGGGAGACAGAAAAGAGCATTCGCATCGGACGTCATACATGGCAAAAAAGCCTGGGTGCCAGGAAGGCACTTTTCCACCTTGGGAAGTTGACCGGTAAACTTATTAATTGAGGTGTTTTTAATGGAAAAAGACATTCGCCTGCGCAGGTACACATTGCTTGTGGCGACTACCGCGGCTTTTTTAACCCCCTTTATGGGCAGTGCGATCAACCTGGCCATCCCGGCGATTGGAAGGGAGTTTAACTGCAGCGCCTTCGTCCTTAGCTGGGTTGCCACGAGCTATATTCTCGCTTCGGCCGCCTTTTTGTTGCCGTTCGGAAGGCTTGCCGACATAGTAGGGAGGAAAAAAGTTTTTGTTTCCGGCATCGTTTTTTTCTGCCTTGCCTCCCTGCTTTGCAGCCTCGCCCGGTCTATAGAAGCTTTAATCGCCTTCCGGGTTCTGCAGGGAATTGGGAGCGCCATGATTTTTGGTACGGGCGTGGCCATTTTAACTTCCGTTTTTCTCCCTCAAGAGAGGGGCAAAGTGCTCGGGATTAACGTTGCCACCGTGTATGCAGGGCTTTCGCTGGGGCCCGTGCTCGGCGGGGCAATGAACCACAACCTGGGATGGCAGTCCATTTTTTACTTTACCGCCCTGATTGCCGCCCTGGTGGCCTTTTTGACATTGTCGAGGCTCAAAGGGGAGTGGGTGGGGGCAAGGGGAGAACAGTATGATTTTGCCGGAGCCTTCCTGTACGCAACGGGCTTCAGCGCTTTTATGTACGGAATCTCATCGCTGACCGCCTCAGTATGGAGCAAGTATATCTTTATCTTTGGCGCGGCCCTTCTGGCCGTTTTCGTCTGGAATGAAATCAGGGTTCCGCAGCCGATTTTAGACCTTAAGCTTTTTACCTGCAACGTTACGTTTGCTTTTTCCAACCTGGCCGCCCTAATCAATTACAGCGCCACTTTTGCCTTGGGTTTTCTCCTTTCGGTGCACCTACAGGAGGTCATGGGGTATGATTCGCAGGCGGCGGGCTTTATCCTCCTCTCCCAGCCGGTCATCATGGCCGCCCTTTCCCCCTTTACAGGAAGGCTTTCCGACCTGGTAGAGCCGCGGGTGCTCGCGACGAGCGGCATGGTCCTGACCACCCTGGGGCTTTTTCTCTTTTCTTTTTTGACCGCGGCCACTCCGCTGTGGCTGGTCATCGCAAACCTGTTTATTATGGGGGTTGGCTTTGCACTTTTTTCGTCTCCCAACAGCAACGCGGTGATGGGTTCGGTGGAAAAAAGGTTTTACGGCGTGGCCTCTTCCACCCTCGGCACGATGAGGCTTACCGGGCAGGCGATCAGCATGGCCGTAGTCACCTTGATCCTGGCTCTTTACGCCGGGAACATTCAATTGGGAGAAGTCCCCGCCGAACTGCTTACAAAAGGCTCGCGAACGGCGTTCGCCGTTTTTGCCGTGATCTGCTTCGGAGGAATTTTCGCATCGCTGGCCAGGGGAAACGTAAGAGAAAAAGCAGGCAGGTAGATTCTTAGTAAGTTTAGGAAAGGCCCAATGCGGGATTTCTGTATTTCTGCAATGCTGTTTAAAGGTATGTGGTGGTAAAAGTGGAAAGGCTGATCCAGTTATTAAAAAGAATAGACGGTAAGGGTTATAAAGCCTACAAAGATCTGGTTGGGGCCTACGATTTTGTAGACTTCACGCTCTTTATCGACCATGTGCAGGGGGACCCTTTTGCCCCTCCTTCCCGAATAAGGGTCAGGGTGGATATGGAGCGGGCTGCTTTTCCTAAAGAATTGTGGACAACCAAACCCCGCCGGGTGGGCTTGCAGGACTATTTAAGCAGGCAGGTGGCGGCTCAAATAAAAAACAATGTTGGGGGCGTCCGGGGGACGGGCAAGAGCGGCTTAATCTTGATTGATTCAGGCGGCCAGGAAATTTTGGAACGGACGGCTCTCGTGATCCGCCCCCAATATGTGGAAGCTAGGCTGTCTATTGGTCTGCCTGCCTTTGGAAGAAAGATTGCCGGCGCGCTGGCTTTAAAAATGTTTACAGAAGAATTGCCAAAAATCATCAAGAGTTCTTTGATTTACACGAACGTTGCGGCCGACGAGGCGCTGGCCTTTGTGCAGTTAAAAGAAGACCAGCAGTTTATCCGGGAAGAGCTGGTCCGCAGGAGGCTGGTTTCTTTTATTGCCAACGGTTCCATTTTGCCCAGGGAAAGCGGTGTGAGCCAAAAGCCCATGAAGGGGGGAGCAGTGCCTTTTGAAGCACCGGCGGAATTAACAGTTGAATTAAATCTCCCCAATAGGGGGCTCATCAAGGGAATGGGTATTCCGGAAGGGGTCACTCTGATTGTAGGCGGGGGTTACCACGGCAAGTCAACGTTGCTCAAAGCGGTGGAAAGGGGAGTGTATGACCACATCTCCGGGGACGGCCGCGAATTCGTCATCACCCGCCATGATGCGGTGAAAATCAGGGCGGAAGACGGCAGGAGGATTGAAAAAGTTGACATCAGCCCCTTTATCAACAACCTTCCCTTTGGGAAAAACACCTCGGCCTTCTGCACGGATGATGCCAGCGGCAGCACTTCCCAGGCTGCCAACATTATTGAGGCGTTGGAAATCGGGACCAGCCTGCTGCTGCTCGATGAGGACACCAGCGCCACCAACTTTATGATCAGGGATGCCCGGATGCAGGCGCTGGTGGCCAAGGACAAGGAGCCCATTACACCCTTTGTGGACAAGATCCGGCAGCTTTACAGGGAGATGGGCGTATCCACTGTTCTGGTGATGGGCGGTTCGGGGGATTACTTTGACGTAGCCGATCTAGTAATCATGATGGACGAGTATAAACCGTTGGTTGTCACCGATAAAGCCAGGGAAATAGCCAGAGAAAGACCTACCAACAGGCGTCCGGAAGGCGGCCCGCAATTCGGCCGGATTAAGGGAAGAGTTCCCTTAAGACAGGGATTCAGACCAGGGCTGGGCGGCAAAACGAAAGTTGAGGCAAAAGGGCTGTCTACGATAGTTTTTGGCAGCACCGCCATCGATCTCAGCTTTCTGGAGCAGCTGGTGGATGCCAGCCAAACCCGGGCGATCGCAGATCTGATTCTTTATTTGAGCAGGAAATACGTGGACAACCAAAGGCCTCTTGCGCATTTACTCCAGGCAGTATATGACGAGGTGGAAGAAAAAGGCCTGGATGTGATTTCTCCTTTCTCCGGCAGGCATCCGGGAGATTATGCGATGCCCCGGAGGCAGGAAGTGGCGGGGGCCATAAACCGCCTTAGAACATTGATGGTAAAATAATTTTTCGGCACTGGGGAAGGCCGGAGTGCTTCCGCCGGCTTCACTTCAGATGTTTTATTATGAAGAATAAATAAAAATGAATAATTTTATTTTTGGAAAAGGAAATTTTTTATTAAGCAGCGTATTTATAATTAAGAGGTTTTGATCAAAAAGAGAGGTAGAAAGATGCTTATTTTGGCAATTAATGGCAGCCCCCGGCAAAAAGGCGATACCGCTTACACGCTCAGAAGCATTCAGCAGGTTGTGGAAGATGCCGGGGCGCAGTATATATTCCTTCAGATTTCCGAGATCCTTGCGGGGTTGAAGGTTCCCTATTGCCTGGCCTGTTCCTACCCGTGCGAGGGGAAGTGCATCCAGGGGACAAAATTGGAAGAGGTTTTTGGCCTGATGCGGAAAGCTGACGGTATAATTATTGGGAGCCCCGTTTATTTTTGCACCGTTTCGGCGCCTTTGAAGGCTTTTTGGGACAAGACCAGAACCTTGCGAAAGGAAAAGGCTCTGTTGAATGTGGTGGGCGGAGCGATAACCGTGGGAGGCGCCCGGTTTGGAGGTCAGGAAACCGCTTTAAGGGCGATCCACGATATGATGTTATGCCACGGCATGACCGTTGTCGGGGATGGATTCTACGAGGACGATGCGGGGCACCAGGGAGCGTGCGCGCAGAGTCCCGCCAGCGAGGATGCGCAGGCGCTCAAGCGAGCGGAGCTGCTGGCCAAAAGGGTGGTTGAGGTGGCCAGGGCGACGCAGGGCTTACGCATCCGAGGCAGGTAGTTCAATAAAGAAAGGTTCTTGCCCCCGGCTCCAGGTCAAAAAACGGCGCCGGGGGTGTTTTTTAGGGCTTTGGCCAGACGCGCTTTATGCGGCGGCAAACAGCGCGGCAAGCCAGGAGTTGTTTTTCTCGGGAGGCATCATATGGAAGAAATAAGGTTTTACACAGAAGAACTGGAAGAAAAATTGCTTTCGCCTTACGCCTGCCGGAGCAAAAACTCTCGGGGGAGGCGGCGCCCCGAGGAACCCTGCCGTGTGCGCACGGCCTTCCAGCGGGACCGGGACCGGATTATCCACTCCAAGAGTTTTCGCCGGCTCAAGGGGAAAACGCAGGTCTTTATTATCCCCGAGGGAGACCACTACCGGACCCGGCTAACGCATACCCTGGAGGTGGCCCAGATCGCGCGGACGGCCGCCAAGGCCTTGCGTTTAAACGAAGACCTTACCGAAGCGATTGCCCTGGGCCACGACCTGGGCCACACCCCCTTTGGACATGTGGGGGAAGAAGCTTTGGCGGAAGTGTTGGCCGGGGGTTTTAAACATAACGAACAAAGCTTAAGGGTTGTCGACGAGTTGGAAGGCGGGTCGGGGCTCAATCTTACCTGGGAGGTAAGGGACGGGATTCTAAACCACACCGGGCCGACCCTGCCCGCTACTCTCGAGGGCCAGATCGTAAAAATTTGCGACCGCATCGCCTACATTAATCATGATATTGATGACGCCATCCGGGGCGGGATTTTGACTCTTTCTGATTTACCGGCGGATTGTCTGAAGGTATTGGGGCGCACCCATCGTGAGCGCATTAATACAATGGTGACGGATTTAATTATGAACAGTTGGGAGAAGCCGGTCATCGGCATGAGCCCCCTCGTCTGGGAAGCCACGGACGCCTTGCGTACGTTCCTTTTTGAAAACGTGTATATTGGCTCCGAAGCGAAAAGGGAAGCATCAAAGGCCCGGCACGTGGTCCAGTACCTGTTCACCCATCTGGCGCGCCATCCCCACCTGCTTCCCGCGGAGCACAGGCAAAGGGTGGAATTTTTCGGAGTGGAACGGGCGGTTTGTGATTACATCGCCGGGATGACGGATCAGTACGCCATCGCCCAGTTTGCGAAACTGTTTATTCCGAAAGCCTTTCCGCTGTCGGAGTAAGGAGGGGCGGCGCAATAAAAAATGTCGACATGGTGAGAGGAAAATTTATAGTCATAGCGAATAACTGAAAAAAGGTGATTTTGAAGTGGGAGCTTTCATTCCCCGGGAGTTAATTGAAACTATTCGCGGGCAAGTTGATCTGGTGGAAGTGGCGGGAGAATACCTGCGCCTGACGAAAAAAGGCAAGGATTTTGTGGCCCTGTGCCCTTTTCACCAGGAAAAAACCCCCTCCTTTACAGTGAGCAGGGAAAAACAGATTTTCCATTGCTTTGGTTGCGGTGTGGGGGGAAACGTTTTTCATTTCCTGATGGCTATGGAAAATCTCACCTTTCCGGAGGCGGTCCGGCAGCTTGCAGCCCGGACAGGGGTGGTTATTCCCGTTTCACGAGGCGCCGACGAGCAAAAGAAGGCCGGAATGGAAAGCCGCCTCTGGGAAATGAACGCCCTGGCCAGGGATTTTTACAGGCAGTTTTTGCACAACCGGGCCGAAGGCGCCCTGGCCAGGGAGTACCTGGCCAGGCGAGGCTTGCATAAGGATATTATTCTCCGCTTTCAACTGGGGTACGCCCCGGCGGGGTGGGACAGTTTAATTAAGTATCTGAAAGGGCATAATTACGCTCTTGAGGAAATAGTGGCAGCGGGCTTGGCCGTTGCCAGTGAACGCGGCAAGGTTTTTGATCGCTTTCGCCACCGGATCATCTTTCCCATTCATAACCCTCAGGGTAAAGTGGTCGGCTTCGGGGGCCGGGCACTAAGGGAGGAAGATGAGCCAAAATACCTGAACAGCCCGGAAACCGCCGTGTTTAATAAAAGGCATCTGTTATACGGCCTGGATCTGGCCCGCCCGGCCATTAGAGAGCAGGGTTTCGCCATTATCGTGGAAGGCTACATGGATGTCCTGAGCGCTCATCAGGCGGGCGTCAACAACGCGGTTGCTTCTATGGGCACCAGTTTAACGGTGGAGCAGGGCAGGCTGCTTCTGCGGTATACCACGGAAGCGGTGATTGCCTACGACGCGGACGCGGCGGGGGTGGCCGCCGCTTTACGCAGCCTGGACATCCTTTGCGAATTGGGCTTTAGCATCCGCGTGGTGAGCGTTCCGCAGGGCAAAGACCCCGACGAGTATATCCGCAGCCATGGCCGCCAGGCGTGGGATTCCCTGGTTAAAAACGCCCCCACCTTTTTGGAATATAAAATTGAGCAGGCCAGCCGGGTTACCGGCGATAAGAAAAAGATTTTGCAGCAGGTTATTCCCGGCGTTGCCGGGATGACCAGCCCCGTAGAGCAGGAAGAAAGCGTAAAACTGATTGCCGCCCGGCTCGGCTTGAGCTGGGAAGTTGTCAAAAGTGAATTAAGGCGTTATCAGGTTGAACAGCGAAAAAAATGGCCAATTTCGGATAAAATTGCTAATAAAACGCATAATATAATAACAGATGCAAAAAAAATTGCCGAGCAAGAAATATTGCGCCTGATTTTACAAAACCCGGGCTATCTGCCGGTGGTGGAAAAGGAATTAGGTGCCCAGTTTATTGAAAATCCTCTTTTTAAAAGGATTTTTAAACTAATGCAACAGCAAAGTGAAAAACAGGGGCCGGCGGATTGGATGGATGAATTGCCGGACCAAGAGCGTATCGTGATCAGCCGCCTCTTGATCGAAAGACCTCCGCTGGGTGATTCCAGCGAAGTATTGAGGGATTTGATTAAAACCATCAAAGCCAACGACCGCATGCTCCAAAAAGACCGTCTTTTGCAGGAATTGGCCCGAGCGGAAAAGAACCGCGATTTGGAGCGCGTCAACTTTTTGTTAAAAGAGCTGGAGCAGCTTTTAAGCTGGCCGAAAAGAGAAGCTGGCTGCGCTGCCGAAGGGGGGAAAGAGTTATCCATATGAGCGAAGAAATCAAGGCTGACGGCATTAAAGAATTAATTGAAAAAGGGAAAAAAAGGGGAACGCTTACCTATACCGAAATAATGGATGGTTTGCAGGGTATCGACTTGACGCCCGAGCAGATTGACGATATTTACGAGAAGCTGTCCGGTATGGGAATCGAAGTGGTTCCCGAGACTCCCGATTTAGAGCCTCTAGAAGGCGCTTCTTTGGAGGATGGCCCGTCTGAAGAGGTGGATGTCGATCTCAGCCTGCCGGAAGGAGTTAGCATAGATGATCCGGTGCGCATGTACTTAAAAGAAATCGGGAGAGTTCCCCTGCTGACCCCGGAAGAAGAAATTGAACTTGCCAAGCGCATTGAACAGGGGGATGAAGAGGCCAAAAGGCGGCTGGCGGAAGCTAATTTACGCCTGGTCGTCAGTATTGCCAAACGCTATGTGGGGCGGGGCATGCTTTTCCTGGACTTGATTCAGGAGGGCAACCTGGGTCTGATTAAGGCGGTGGAAAAGTTTGACTACCGGAAGGGCTATAAGTTCAGCACCTACGCCACCTGGTGGATTCGCCAGGCGATTACCCGTGCCATTGCGGATCAGGCCAGGACGATCCGGATTCCTGTCCACATGGTGGAAACCATCAATAAATTGATCCGCGTTTCGCGCCAGCTGCTCCAGGAGCTGGGCAGAGAGCCCACGCCGGAAGAAATCGCTAAAGAGATGAACATCTCTGAAGAAAAAGTGCGGGATATTTTAAAAATTGCCCAAGAGCCCGTATCTTTGGAAACTCCCATTGGAGAAGAAGAAGATTCGCACTTGGGGGACTTTATCGAGGATCAGGAGGCGCGGGCCCCTGCGGAGGAAGCGTCTTTTACCATGCTGCGCGAGCAGCTGGACGAAGTGTTGACCACCTTGACCGACCGGGAACAAAAGGTGCTGCGCCTGCGCTTCGGCTTGGATGACGGCCGGGCGCGCACCTTAGAAGAGGTTGGCCAGCGGTTTGGAGTGACCAGGGAACGAATAAGACAGATCGAAGCCAAGACGCTGCGCAAGCTTCGCCACCCAAGCCGGAGCAAAAAATTGAAAGATTATCTCGATTAAAATGTTCCGGGTGAAAAACCTGGAGCTTTTTATTTCCGGGTTGCTGAATTTCCTGGGAGTAAGTAAAATAGGGACAAACTGGTTGGTTGCTTAAGGTATTTTAATAAAAACTCGTGTCAGGTGAGAGAAAGTGAAAAAACTTTGGAGCGGCCGTTTTCAGAAAGAAACGGACCGGCTGGTGGATGACTTCCATTCTTCCATTTCCTTTGATTGCCGGCTTTACCGCCAGGATATCCAGGGCAGCATCGCGCACGCCCGCATGCTTGGCCGGCAGGGCATCCTCACCCCGGAAGAAACCCGGCTGATTATCAGCGGTCTGGAAGAAGTCCTTGCCGACATCGAAAGCGGCCGGGTAGAGTTTTCCAAAGAGGCCGAAGACATCCATATGAATGTAGAGCAGCTTTTAATCGCGAAGATAGGCGAAGCGGGGAAAAAGCTGCATACGGCCAGGAGCCGCAATGACCAGGTGGCTCTGGATATGCGCCTGTACTTAAAAGAAGAGATCAATGAGTTGCTCGGGCTGTTTAAAGAATTGCAGGTTGCCTTGCTGGACCTGGCCGAAAAGCACCTGACCACCATTATGCCCGGCTATACCCACCTGCAGCGCGCCCAGCCGGTTACGTTTGCCCACCACCTGCTGGCCTACGTTCAGATGTTCAGCCGGGACATGGAAAGATTACGGGACTGCTACCGGCGCACGGACGTCTTGCCGTTGGGCGCCGGAGCCCTGGCCGGCACCACTTTGCCCATCGATCCGCATTGCGTGGCGCAGGAACTGGGGTTTTCGGCGGTTGCGGAAAACAGCCTGGATGCCGTGAGTGATCGTGATTTCGTGGTGGAATTTCTCGCCGCCGCGGCTTTAGTAATGGTGCATTTAAGCCGTTTCGGCGAGGAAATAGTCCTTTGGTCGAGCGCAGAGTTCGGTTTTCTTGAGTTGGACGACGCCTACAGCACGGGCAGCAGCATGATGCCCCAGAAGAAAAACCCCGATGTGGCCGAGCTGATCCGCGGGAAGGCGGGGCGCGTTTTTGGGGATTTGTTTACCCTGCTCACCGTGCTCAAGGGCTTGCCTCTGGCTTACAACAAGGATCTTCAGGAGGATAAGGAAGCGCTTTTCGATGCGGTGGACACCGTCAAGAAATGCCTGCTCATTTTTAAGCCTCTGCTGGCCACCCTGCAGGTAAACACGGCGAAAATGGCCCGGGCTGCCAGGGAAAGCTTTACCAACGCCACCGATCTGGCCGATTACCTCACCGGCAAAGGCGTTCCTTTCCGCGACGCCCACCGGGTTGTCGGTGAGATTGTTTATTACTGCCTGCAAGAGAACAAAACATTAGAGGAGCTGACCCTGGAGGAATATCAAAAATTCTCCCCGGCAATTAAAGAGGACGTTTACCAATTTATCAACATTGAGCGCTGCGTAAGGGCGCGCCGGGCCCTGGGCGGGCCCTCCCCGGACGAAGTAAGGGCGGCCATTGCCCGCGCCAGAGAAAAAATAGAAAGGGTGAAATAATGCTGAACATGCCCCTGGGAGGAATAAAAGTGCTGGACCTGACCCGGCTTTTGCCCGGCCCGTTTTGTTCTTTGCTTCTGGCCGATTTCGGGGCAGAAGTGATTAAAATTGAACAGCCCGGCCAGGGAGATTATATCCGTTGGTATCCGCCGTTAGTAAAAGATACCAGCGGTATTTTTCTTTTGCTTAACCGGAATAAAAAAAGCCTCACTCTCAATTTAAGAACGGAAAAAGGGAGAGAAATTTTTTACCGGCTGGCCCAAGAGGCGGATGTGATTTTAGAGGGTTTTAGGCCCGGCGTGGCCAAAAAATTGGGCATTGATTACGAAACCGTGCAGGAGATCAACCCGCGGGTCGTTTATTGCTCCGTCTCGGGTTATGGCCAGGACGGGCCGTATGCCGACCGGCCGGGTCACGATATTAATTACATCGGCTACGCCGGCGTGCTGGGGATTACGGGGAGGGCCAGGGGAACGCCCGTGGTGCCGGGCGTGCAGATCGCGGACATCGGCGGGGGCGCCCTGATGGCGGCGATCGGCGTCCTTTTGGCTTTGATGGCCAGGCGGCATACCGGAAAGGGCCAGTTCGTGGATATTGCCATGCTCGACGGCGTAATTTCCTGGCTCCCCACGATAGCAGGAGGCTTTTTTGTAGACGGAGCCGTTCCGGGCCTGGGCGAAACCAGGCTGGCAGGAAGGTACGCCTGTTATGAGGTGTACCAGACAAAAGACGGGGGCTTCATCAGCCTGGGCGCCTTAGAGCCGCATTTCTGGGAGAAGCTGTGCCGGTACCTGAACAAAGAAGAATACATCAAATGGCAGTTTGTTGATGAAAAACAGGAGGAATTGCGTGCCTTCTTGCGTGAACAGTTCCTTTTGCGCGACCGCGACGAGTGGGTAGCGATTTTCCAAAGGATCGATACCTGCGGCGGGCCGGTGTACAACCTCGCCGAAGTTTTTGGCGACCCCCACGTTCTCCACCGGCAAATGGTGTTTGAGATGGAGCACCCCCGCCTGGGAAAGATAAAGCAGCTGGGCTTTCCCATCAAATTATCCGCTACTCCGGCCCGGGCCAGGCAGGTTCCGCCGGATTTAGGCGAACATACAGAAGAAATTTTAACGAAGCTGGGCTATTCAAAAGAGGAGCTCGCTGCTTTGCGCAGGGAGGGAATTATCTGAATGCATTGGACTGCCTTAAGGTTGCCTCCAAAAAAATCTTGACAGCGTTTCGTCATCTTTAGTATACTGGAAAGCAAGTTTATCGGGCAAAAGTGATGAAGGGGAGGAAGTAACCTGGGTAGACGGCTACAGAGAGCCGGGGGAGCTGAAAACCGGCGCCGGGCCAGGTGAAATGGATCGCCCCGGAACTGCCGGCAGAAAGGCAGTTTGCTGATTAAGCCGGGTCGGGAGCCAACCCGTTATCAAGGCGGTGTCTTTAGACAAAGACACAGAAGTGGCCTTTATCGCGAGGTAAAGGCAAGCAGGGTGGTACCGCGGGAAGCGATTTACCTCTCGTCCCTGGCAGTTGTTGGTAAGTTGCTGGGGGTGAGAGGCTTTTTTATATCTCGTCCATTTATTTGTTATTCGAATCATATTTTTAGGCTTAATATTTTAAAATTTTGTATTTGAGGGGTGTGTTCGGTGGACCTGGTTATTTATTTAAATGGGAAGTTTGTTCCGGAAAAAGAGGCGGTAGTCTCGGTCTTTGACCACGGCCTGTTGTATGGGGACGGAGTATTTGAGGGTATTCGCGCCTACCATAACAGGGTTTTTAAACTAAAAGAGCATATTGACCGCCTTTATTATTCGGCGCACGCCATTGACCTGAAGATACCTTTGAGCAAGGAGGAAATGGAAGGAGTTGTCCTGGAAACCTGCCGGCGAAGCAACGTGCGGGACGGGTACATCCGCCTGGTGGTGACCCGGGGTGTGGGAGACTTGGGGCTGGACCCGCGCAAATGCCCGAAGCCGACCATCTTTTGCATAGCGGCTTCCATCCAGCTTTATCCTGAGGAATTATACAAAAAAGGCCTGGAGATGGTTACTGTGGCTACGCGGCGCAATCTTCCTGAGGCCTGCAACCCGCGGGTGAAGTCTCTTAACTACCTGAATAATGTTTGCGCCCGGATTGAAGCGAACCTGGCGGGGGTGCCGGAAGCCGTTATGTTGAACCAGGAGGGCTACGTGGCGGAAGCCACGGGTGACAATATCTTTATCGTCAAGAATAAGGTCTTGATTACCCCGCCCCCTTCGGCCGGAATACTGGAGGGAATTACGCGCAACACCGTGATCGAGATCGCCGGCCAGAAAGGGATCAGGGTGGTGGAAAAACTTTTTACCCGCTACGATATTTATAATGCGGACGAATGTTTCTTGACGGGAACGGCCGCCGAGATTATCCCCGCTGTAAAACTTGACGGCCGGACAATTGGCGATGGGCGCCCCGGCAGGATGACCTGGGAACTGATCCATGCCTTTCGGGAGTTGACCAAGGTGGACGGGCCGCTGATTTTTCAAGAGGAAGGGTCTCGGGCGGCAAGCGGGTTAGGTTGATGGAAACGAGCCAAGCACAGGGTAAGTATTGTAATGGGGGAGAGAAAATGCGCAGTGACGCCATCAAAAGGGAATTGGAGAAAGCCCCGCACCGCTCGCTTTTAAAGGCGCTGGGCTACACGGATCAGGAATTGGAGCGCCCTCTTATTGGAGTGGCCAATTCTTTTAACGAAATAATTCCGGGGCATCTGCATCTAAATGAGATCACTGATTGTGTGAAGGCGGGCGTCCGAATGGCGGGCGGCACGCCGGTAGAGTTTCCGACCATCGGCGTATGTGACGGCATCGCCATGAACCACAGCGGGATGAAATATTCCCTGGCCAGCCGGGAGCTGATTGCCGATTCCGTGGAAATAATGGTGGAGGCCCACCAGCTGGATGCCATTGTGCTGGTGACCGCCTGTGATAAGATTGTTCCGGGTATGCTCATGGCGGCGGCCCGTCTGGATCTGCCGGCCATCATCATCAGTGGCGGGCCGATGCTGGCCGGGCGCTTTCAAGGGAAAAACGTTTCCCTGAGCAATATTTTTGAAGCCGTGGGAGCAGTACGGGCGGGGCGCATGACGAGAGAAGAGCTGGCCGCGATGGAGGAGGCCGTCTGCCCGGGCTGCGGCTCCTGCGCGGGCATGTTCACCGCCAATTCGATGAACTGTCTAACCGAAGCCTTGGGGTTGGCTTTGCCGGGCAACGGCACGATTCCGGCCGTTTCCGCCGCCCGGCGGCGCCTGGCCAAGCTGACGGGGATGCGCATTGTCGAGATGGTCCGGGAAGATCTACGTCCCTCCCTGATCCTCACCCCGGACGCGTTTGAAAATGGCCTGGCGGTGGATATGGCTCTGGGCTGTTCCACCAACACTGTTTTGCACCTCCTGGCCATTGCCCGGGAGGCGGGCGTGGAAATAAATCTGGAGAAAATCAATGAAATCAGCGCCCGGGTGCCCAACCTCTGCCGGTTGAGCCCGATGGGCGGCCATTATCTGCAGGACCTGGACGAAGCGGGCGGGGTCCCGGCGGTGATGCATGAACTGGCGAAAAAGAATTTGTTGCATTTGGAGGCCAAAACGGTTGCCGGCAGAACCCTAGGCGAACAGATCAAAGACAAAAAGGTGCTTCGTCCGGAAGTAATCCGCAGCGTAGATGACCCGTACAGCTCCGACGGGGGAATTGCCATTCTTCAGGGCAACTTGGCCCCCGGCGGAGCGGTGGTGAAAAAAGCGGGAGTGAGTGGTGAAATGCTCGTCCACCGGGGGCCGGCCAGAGTTTTTGACTCGGAGGAAGAAGCGGTGCAGGGCATTATCGGGGGCCAGATTCAAAGAGGAGACGTGGTCGTCATCCGTTACGAAGGCCCCAAAGGCGGCCCGGGGATGCGGGAAATGCTTACCCCTACGGCGACGATCGCCGGGATGGGCCTGGATAAAGATGTTGCCCTGCTCACCGACGGACGTTTTTCCGGAGCCACCCGGGGAGCCTGCATCGGCCACATTTCTCCTGAAGCGGCCGAAGGAGGACCGCTGGCCGCCTTAAAAGACGGTGATCTTATTGAAATCGACATTCCGCGAAAGAAACTGGCAGTGGCTTTAACGGAGGCAGAAATAAAAGAGCGCCTGGCCGGGTGGCGGCCGCCGGCGCCGCGGGTTACGAAGGGCTACCTGGCGCGCTACGCGCGCCTGGTTAGTTCGGCATCTGCAGGAGCGGTGTTTGCATAGGGGGCGAGGCCTAGTACTTTTTGCACCAGTATTGGAGGTGAGCAACGTGCCTAAATCCGGCGCCCAAATCTTTGTAGAAAGCTTGATCGAACAGGGAGTGGATACCATTTTTGGTTATCCTGGCGGGGCTGTTCTGCCGATTTACGACGCTCTGTACGACGCCAAAATTCGCCATATCTTAACCAGGCACGAGCAGGGCGCTGCCCACGCCGCGGACGGATATGCCCGCGCTTCCGGCCGTCCCGGCGTTTGTCTCGCCACGTCCGGGCCGGGGGCCACCAATCTGGTCACGGGGATTACCAACGCGTACATGGATTCCGTGCCGCTGGTCGCCTTCACCGGCCAGGTGGTTACTTCGCAATTAGGGAAGGACTCTTTCCAGGAAGCAGATATTACCGGGATTACTTTGCCCGTCACCAAGCATAATTACCTGGTGAAAGACGTCCGGGATCTTGCCCGCATCATCCGGGAGGCTTTTTATATTGCCACAACCGGCCGCCCCGGCCCGGTGCTGGTGGACATTCCGCGCGACGTTTCCGCCGGCCTGACCGAATACGAAGATCCCGGCCCGGTCAATTTACCCGGGTATAAACCGGTCATGGACCCTTCACCGGCCAGGGTAGAAGAAGCTGCGCGCGTTATCCTGGCTGCCGAGCGGCCCGTTATTTATGCCGGTGGGGGAGTGGTTAATTCCGGGGCGCACGACGAATTACGGAGATTTGCCGAATTAATTTTGGCCCCGGTGGCCACTACTTTAATGGGCTTAAGCGGCTTTCCCGGCGATCACCCGCTATCCCTGGGCATGCTGGGCATGCACGGGAGCAAATACGCCAACTACGCGGTATGCGAGTGCGACTTACTGATCGCTGTAGGGGTCCGTTTCGATGACCGGGTTACGGGGAAGCTGGATTCTTTTGCTAAAAACGCTAAAGTCATACATATAGACATAGATCCCGCCGAAATTGGAAAGAATGTAAGGGTTGACATTCCCATTGTGGGTGATGTAAAAAGAAGCCTGACCGCTCTGTGCGAGCGCCTGAAGGCGAAATTACCCGGGGCCTGGCAGGAAAAAATACAAATGTGGAAGAAGGAATATCCCTTAACCTTTGAGGAAAATGGCCGCCTGAAACCCCAGCAGGTGATCCGGGAGATCTATAAGGCCACCAAAGGAGAGGCCAGAATTGCCACGGATGTAGGCCAGCACCAGATGTGGACGGCGCAGTATTATACCTTCACCCGCCCCCGTTCCTTTATTTCCTCGGGCGGCCTGGGCACCATGGGCTTTGGCTTGCCGGCGGCGATCGGGGTGCAGGTTGCCTGCCCCGACGAAGTGGTTTTCAGTATTTCCGGCGACGGGAGCATCCAGATGAATATTCAGGAGATGGCTACGGCGGTTAATTACGACCTCCCCGTGAAGATAGCCGTGATGGACAACGGTTACCTGGGGATGGTGCGGCAGTGGCAGGAGCTTTTTTACAACCGGCGGTATTCATACACGGAGCTTCGCAACCCCGACTTTGTTAAGCTGGCGGAGGCTTACGGGGCCGTGGGCATGCGGGTGGCCAGGCCGGAGGAAGTGGCGCCCGCACTTAAGGAAGCCCTTGCCGTGCCCAGGCCGGTAATGATCGACTTCGTTATTGAAAGAGAGGAAAACGTTCTGCCCATGGTTCCCCCCGGCGAGTCCCTGGATAAAATGTTGGGGTAAGGCGCCGTCTCTCGTTGCCGGCCTTTCCCCGGTCGCTCTAGAGGGGACTAATTAAGCGCAAATTCTTTGCGTTAAAAAAGGGGAGAGTTTTTATGCGCCACACTCTTGCGGTATTAGTTGAAAATAACCCGGGCGTCCTGGCCCGCGTGGCGGGCCTGTTCAGCCGGCGGGGTTTTAACATTGACAGCCTGGCGGTGGGCCGGACCGAAAACCCCGCCGTGTCCCGGATGACCATCGTGGTGGAAGGCGACGACCGCACGCTGGAGCAGGTGACCAAGCAGCTGCACAAGCTGATTGACGTGATTAAAATCCAGGATGTAACCGTGGATGAATACGTCGATCGCGAGCTGGTTTTAATCAAAGTAAACGCGGAGCCCAGCCAGCGCGGCGAGATCGTTCAGATTGCCGATATCTTCCGGGCGCGTATCGTTGATCTGGGCCGGCGCACGTTGACTCTGGAATGCACCGGGAACGAGGGAAAAATCAGAGCCTTTGAAGAGTCCCTGCGTCCGTACGGCATCAAGGAGCTCGTCCGGACGGGAAAGATTGCCATGTTGCGCGGCTCCAGGTATACCGGCGTAAATGGAAAAGAAGACGAGTAAGGGGGCCTCGAGATGGAAATAACCGCTGCCGAAGCCTTAGTCCGTTGTCTGGAACAAGAAAATGTAGAAATTATTTTTGGCATCCCCGGCGGGGCCATCGTGCCGGTTTACGACGCCCTTTACCATTCCAAGATCAAACACGTGTTGGTCCGGCACGAACAGGGGGCGGCGCATGCCGCCGACGGCTACGCCCGGGCGACCGGGCGCGTGGGCGTGTGCATGGCCACCTCCGGACCCGGCGCCACCAACCTGGTCACCGGCATTGCCAACGCCTACATGGATTCCGTGCCGCTGGTCATTATTACGGGGCAGGTGAACACCAGCCAGGTGGGGACCGACGCCTTCCAGGAAGTAGATATTACCGGGATTACCATGCCGATTACCAAGCATAATTTTCTGGTCAAGGACCCGAAAAAGCTTCCTGAAATAGTGAAAAAAGCCTTTTATATCGCTTCTACCGGCCGCCCCGGGCCGGTGTTGATTGACTTGCCCAGGGATGTGGCCAGTTCTCCCATCGAATTCCAGTATCCAAAGGAGATTGTCCTGCGGGGCTACAAGCCGACGTACCGGGGCCACCCGACAAAAATCAACGAAGCCGCCAAAGTAATCCGGGAGTCCCGGCGGCCGGTTATTTACGCCGGCGGCGGAATTATCAACTCGGGGGCCAGCGCGGAGCTCAGGCAGCTGGCCGAAACCATCAGCGCCCCAGTGACCAACACGTTCATGGGCCTTTCCAGTTTTCCGGGAGATCACCCACTTTTTTTGGGGATGCTGGGGCTGCACGGCACCCGTTACGCCAACCTGGCGGTTACCGAGTGCGATTTGCTCATCGCTCTGGGCGCCCGCTTCGATGATCGGGTCACGGGCAATTTGGCGACTTTTGCGCCGCAGGCCAAGATCATTCATATAGATATTGATCCCGCCGAGATAGGAAAAAACGTGCGCATTCACGTGCCCATCGTGGGGGATGTGAAAAAGGTTTTGCAGGCGCTGCTTCCTCTTTTGGAGAAAACCGACCGCTCCCCCTGGCTGAAGCGCATTGAAGAATTGAGAAATTTATATCCCCTCCGGTACGAAAGGAAGAACGGCTTAAAACCGCAATTTATTGTCGAGCAGTTGTACCAGCTGACCGGAGGGGACGCGGTGGTCGCCACCGACGTCGGGCAGCACCAGATGTGGGTGGCCCAGTACTACCGTTTTAAGCGGCCCCGCTCGTTGATTTCCTCGGGCGGCCTGGGTACCATGGGCTTTGGCCTGCCCGCGGCGGTCGGAGCGCAGCTGGGCCTGCCGGGGCAGCCCGTCATTCTGGTCACCGGCGACGGGAGTTTTCAAATGACCATCCAGGAACTGGCCACCGTTATGGAACAGGGCCTGCCGCTCAAGATCTTTATCCTGAACAACCAGCAGCTGGGCATGGTGCGCCAGCTCCAGGAAGTTTACTGCGCGGGCCGTTACATGGCCGTGGATTTTAAATTCCACCCGGACTTCAGCGTCCTGGCCAGGGCCTACGGCATCAGCGGCTACACGGTGAGCAGCGAAAAAGAGGTAGCCGAGCTTTTTCCAGAAGTCCTCGCCAGCCCCGGCCCGGCGCTGGTGAACTGCCTGGTTTATCCGGAAGAGAACGTTTCCCCCATGGTGCCGGCCGGCCGGGGAATCCACGAAGCCATTGAATGGGGAGGGGATTAGAATTGTCCATGACCATTACCGAAAAAATCCTGGCTGCGGCGTCCGGCAAAAGATCAGTCCGCCCCGGCGAGTTGATTAACGTCAAAGTGGACCTGGTTTTGGGGAACGACATCACCGCCCCCATGGCCATCCAGGAATTCGAGAAAATCGGGGTGCCCGGGGTCTTTGACCGGGAGCGGGTGGTTTTCGTCCCGGACCATTTCGTGCCCAACAAAGATATCAAGTCTGCCGAGCAGGCCAAGATCTTAAGGGAATTTGCCCGCCGGCACAGGCTGACCCATTATTTTGAGGTAGGCCGGATGGGGATCGAGCACTGCCTGCTGCCGGAAGAAGGCCTGGTCGGGCCGGGGGACGTGGTTATCGGCGCGGATTCGCATACCTGCACCTACGGGGCCTTAGGGGCCTTTTCCACGGGGGTGGGGAGCACCGACCTGGCGGCGGCGATGGCTTTGGGAGAAATCTGGCTGAAAGTACCCCCTTCCATCAAGTTTATTTACTACGGCGAGCTTCCTCCCTGGGTGGGAGGGAAGGATTTGATCCTGTCCACCATTGGCGACATCGGCGTGGACGGGGCGGCTTACCAGGCCATGGAGTTCACCGGCCCGGCGGTGGCTAAATTGTCCATGGACGGCCGTTTTACGATGGCCAACATGGCCGTGGAGGCCGGGGCGAAAAACGGCATTGTCCCCCCCGACGAAATAACCAGAGAATACGTGCAGGGAAGGGCGAAAAGGCCCTGTCAGTTTTATGCGAGTGACCCGGACGCCGAATACGCCCGCGTCTACGAGTACGACGTGAGCGACTTGGAGCCCGTGGTGGCCTTTCCCCACCTGCCGTCGAACGTGCGCCCGGTCAGCGAAGCGGGCCACGTAAAAATTGACCAGGCCGTAATCGGCTCGTGCACGAACGGAAGAATGGAGGACCTGCGCATCGCGGCCAGGGTTTTGCAGGGCCGCAAAGTCCACCCGGACGTCCGGCTGATTGTCATTCCCGGCACTCAGAAGATTTACCTGCAAGCTCTGGAGGAGGGTTTGATAAAAATTTTTATTGAAGCCGGAGCCGTGGTGAGCACCCCCACCTGCGGCCCCTGCCTGGGGGGTTACATGGGGGTGCTGGCGGCGGGGGAGCGCTGTATTGCCACTACCAACCGCAATTTCGTGGGCAGAATGGGCCACCGGGAGAGCGAAGTGTATTTGAGCAATCCCGCCGTTGCCGCCGCTTCTGCCGTAGCGGGCTACATCGTAGGGCCGAAGGAGGTCTTGTAAAGTGCAGCTTCAAGGGAAAGTATGGAAATTTGGCGACAACATTGACACCGATGCTATTATTCCGGCCCGCTATTTAAACACCACCGATCCGCAGGAACTGGCCAGGCACTGCATGGAAGACGCGGACCCGGAATTTCCCCGCAAAGTGAGGCCAAAAGACATTATTGTGGCCGGAAAAAATTTTGGCAGCGGCAGTTCCCGGGAGCACGCCCCGCTGGCCATTAAAGCCGCGGGAATAAGCTGTGTAATCGCCGCGTCGTACGCCCGCATCTTTTACCGCAATGCCTTTAATATCGGGTTGCCTATATTGGAAGCTCCGCAGGCGGTAAGTAAAATCCAGGAGGGGGACCTCCTTTCCGTTGACCTTGACAAAGGCCTCATCGTTAATTTATCCCGCGGGGAAGAATATCAGGCCACGCCCATCCCGCCTTTTATGCAGGAAATTATTGCTGCGGGGGGATTAATTAACTATGTCAAGCGCACGATCAATAAAAAATAGTTTGATCTATAGAAAATAAGGGAGGTTTTTGGTCTTGGCGGAGACGAAGCAATACAGAATAGCCGTTTTGCCGGGCGACGGGATCGGCCCTGAGGTTACTGCCGAAGCCACCCGTGTGCTTACTGCGGTGGGGGAGCGTTTTGGTTGCACATTCCAGTTCCAGGAGGCGCTGATCGGGGGAGCGGCGTACGATGCCGTGGGCCATCCCTTGCCGCCGGAAACGCTGGAATTATGTCAACAAAGTGACGCCATTTTGCTGGGCGCGATCGGGGGGCCGAAATGGGACAGCCTGCCCGTCCACCTGCGGCCCGAAGCCGGCGCGCTTTTGCCCCTGCGCAAAGCTTTGGACGTTTACGCCAACCTGCGGCCGGCGTTTGTTTTTGACGCCCTGGCGAACGCTTCCACCTTAAAAAAGGAAGTGGTCGAGGGCCTGGATATTTTGATCGTCAGGGAGCTCACTGGCGGCCTTTATTTCGGCCAGAAGAGGCGGGAAAAAATACCCGGCGGCGAACGGGTGGTGGAAACGCTGGAATATACCAGCGCGGAGATTGAGAGAGTGGCCCGGTTCGCTTTTCAACTGGCCCAAAAAAGGCGCAAAAAGCTTACTTCCGTGGATAAGGCCAACGTCCTGGAGAGCTCCCGCCTCTGGCGAGAGGTGGTCAGCGCTCTGGCCGCCGACTATCCCGACGTAGAGCTAAACCACGTCTTTGTGGATAACTGCGCCATGCAGCTCGTGCGCAACCCCCGCCAGTTCGATGTGTTGTTGACGGAGAACATGTTTGGCGATATTTTAAGCGATCAGGCGGCCCAGCTGACCGGCTCTTTGGGTATGCTCCCTTCGGCCAGCGTCGGCGGCTCCGTCGGCCTGTATGAGCCCAGCCACGGGTCTGCGCCTAAGTATGCCGGCCAGGGAGTGGTCAATCCCATCGCGACAATTTTATCCGGAGCCATGATGCTGCGTTATTCTTTTGGCCTGGAGGAGGCGGCAAGAGCCGTCGAAGAGGCTGTGGCCGCGGCTCTGGAGCAGGGCTACCGGACCCGCGACATTATGGAGCCCGGCTGCCGGCAGGTATCTACTTCCGAGATGGGGGAAGTAATTGCCGAACTGGTGGAAAAAGGGTAAACCTGCCTGAGGGATGAAGGGAAGGTTTGTTATGCAAGCGGTGGAGATTTACGATACCACTTTAAGAGACGGCGCCCAGGGGGAGGGCATTTCTTTTTCCGTTGAGGATAAGATAAAAATTGCGTTAAAACTGGATAAAATGGGCTTTCATTACGTGGAGGGGGGCTGGCCGGGCTCCAATCCAAAAGATGCAGCCTTTTTTCTGCGCATTCGAAAATATAAACTGGAGCAGGCCAGGATAGCCGCCTTTGGTTCCACCCGCAAGCCCGGGATAGAAGCCGCCGCCGACAGCAACCTGAACAGCATTATCGCAGCAGGCGCGCCTGTGGCTACCATTGTCGGCAAGACCTGGGATTTTCACGTTACCCATGCCCTGCAGACCACCCTTGCGGAGAACCTGAACATGATCAGGGAATCCGTGGCCTATTTAAAAAGCCGGGGCTTAACCGTATTTTACGATGCCGAGCATTTCTTTGACGGGTACAAAGCAAATCCTGCCTACGCCCTGGCCACCTTAAAGGCGGCATGCGAGGGAGGGGCCGCCGTATGCGTGCTCTGCGACACCAACGGGGGCAGTTTGCCCTGGGAAATTGCCGGGGTGATCGAGCAAATCCGCCGGGAAATCAGCGTACCCTTGGGCATCCACTGCCATAACGACGGCGAGCTGGCCGTGGCCAATACCCTCGCGGCCGTCCGGGCCGGCGCCGTCCAGGTACAGGGCACCATCAACGGATACGGGGAGCGTTGCGGCAACGCCAACCTATGTTCGATAATTCCCAATCTTACGCTCAAATGCGGCGTTGAGACCATCCCCCGGTCCAGCCTGGCCAGGCTCACCGAACTTTCCCGTTACGTCAGCGAACTGGCCAACATGCACCCGGTGGCGCAGCAGCCTTTCGTTGGCGCAAGCGCCTTTGCCCACAAAGGCGGCCTGCACGTCAGCGCCATTTTAAAGGATCCCCGGACTTACGAACACATCGACCCGGAGCTGGTGGGCAACCGCCGCCGGGTGCTGGTTTCCGAACTGAGCGGGCATTCCAATCTGCTTTATAAATACAAAGAACTAAACCTCAATGTTCACCCGGGGGAAGAAACCCGCCAGGTGCTGGAGAAAATAAAAGAGCTGGAGCACCGGGGCTACCAGTTTGAAGGTGCGGAGGCGTCTTTGGAACTGCTCTTGCGCAAGGCCTGCCAGGGATACCGGGAACCCTTCAAACTGGAAAACCTGAAGATTATCATTGAATTAAAAGAGAACAGCCCGGTTTATTCCGAAGCGGTTATCAAGCTTACCGTCGGCAACCGGGTGGTGCATACGGCGGCGGAAGGAAACGGGCCGGTAAACGCCCTGGATAACGCTTTGCGCAAGGCGTTGGAAGAGTTTTACCCGGCTATCCGCAATATGCAGTTGACGGATTATAAGGTAAGAGTTTTGGATGAAAAGGACGGCACCGGGGCGATCGTACGGGTTTTGATTGAAACGGGGGACGGGGAATGTTCCTGGGGGACGGTCGGGGTTTCCGCGAATATAATTGAGGCGAGCTGGCAGGCGCTGGTGGACAGCATTGCTTACGGTCTTTTGAAAACGCAGGAAAGATCGGCCGACCCGGGCCGGCAGCAAAAAGGAGAGCAGGGGGTTTGCTAGAAAGGCTGCAAGACATTGTCCCGCGTTTTTTCAGCCTGACTACGGTTATTGACGTCATTATCGTCGCTTTGTTTCTTTACTGGCTAGTTTTGTTAATCAAAGGCACCCGGGCCGTACAATTGATCAAGGGCCTGGTCGTGCTGCTGGTGGCTACCGCGATCAGCAACTGGCTGCGGCTTACTTACGTGCACTGGCTGCTCAGCCAGGCCATCACGGCGTTGCTGGTGGCTTTGCCGGTGGTTTTTCAGCCCGAATTGCGGCGCGCCTTAGAAAAACTGGGGGGAGGGGAAATTTTTGCCTCCCCCCTGCCCAATTTAAACGAATTTAACCTGGATCAGGTGATTGAGGAAATTGTCCGGGCGGTTTATGTCCTGGCCGACAGCAGGACAGGCGCCCTGCTGGTTCTGGAAAGAACTACCGGCTTAGAGGAATACATCGACCGGGGGGTAAAAATCGAGGGAATTGTTTCGGCAGAATTGTTGATTAATATTTTTGCCCCTCACACCCCTCTCCATGACGGGGCGGTGATTATCAGGGGCAACCGGATAGCCGCCGCTTCCTGCTTTCTGCCGTTGACCGAGAGCGTTCAGATCAGCAAGGAGCTGGGCACCCGGCACCGGGCGGGCGTCGGGATCACGGAAGTCTCCGATGCGCTGGCAGTTATTGTATCGGAAGAAACGGGGGAGGTTTCCCTGGCCGTAGAGGGCGTGCTGGTTCGCGGCCTCGATAGGCCGGCCCTGGCCGACCGCCTGTGCGGGGCGCTCAAGCCTAAGCCCGGCCGCCGCTCCCTGGCTTTTTTGTGGCGCAAAAAGTAATTTTTGCAAACTGGCGGGAACTAACCATACGTTTATATTCGTCATAGTATATAGTAGTGATTAAATTTTTAGTGCCTGATGAGGGTAATTGACGTCAAATTATTTATAAATATATAATTGGGATGTGGTTTTTCAAAAGGAGGAAAAGGAAGACTGTTATGGGCGCAATGTTCGGCACCGACGGGGTGCGGGGAGTGGCGAACAAGGACCTGACGCCGGAGCTGGCCTTAAAAATTGGCCGGGCGGGAGCTTATGTGCTCGCGCAGAAGCATCCCGGCGCGCCGCTGATTATCGGCCGCGATACGCGCATTTCCGGCGACATGCTGGAAGCAGCCCTAACCGCCGGGATTCTTTCGGCAGGAGTGCGCGTTTTAAAAGCCGGCGTGCTGCCCACCCCGGCCGTCGCCTATTTGACGCGTGAGCTGGGAGCTGCCGGCGGGGTGGTTATTTCGGCCTCTCATAACCCAGTCGCCGACAACGGAATCAAGTTTTTTGGGCCCGACGGTTTTAAGCTCCCGGATTCCGTAGAAGAAGAAATTGAAAGCCTGGTGAACTCTGGGCAGAAAATTCCCGCTCCGGTAGGTCCGGAGATTGGCTGCTGCTCTGTGCTTGCGGAGGCCGGCGAACGTTACGTAAGCTTTCTTAAAGAGAAAGTCCCGGTGGATCTTTCCGGCTTGAAAATCGTGGTGGATTGCGCCAACGGCGCGGCCAGTAATGTGCTGCCCCGCCTTTTAAGGGAACTGGGGGCGAACGTGATCCCTCTTTTCCATCTGCCAAACGGCGTGAATATCAACGACGCCTGCGGTTCTACCCATCCTTATGCCCTGCGGGAGGCAGTCCTTTCCTGCAAGGCGGATTTGGGTCTGGCCTGCGACGGCGACGCCGACCGCTTAATCGCCGTTGACGAAAGAGGCAGCGTGGTCGACGGCGATCAAATCATGGTTATTTGCGGGCGGGATTTGAAGGAGAATGGCAAGCTGGCAAAAAATACCGTGGTGGTCACCGTCATGAGCAACCTCGGCCTGCATCTGGCCTTCCGGAAAGAGGGTATAAATGTAATTGAGACAAAGGTGGGTGACCGCTACGTGCTGGAGGAATTGCTCCGTAGGGGCGCCACCTTCGGTGGGGAACAGAGCGGCCACATCCTTTTTTTGGATGACCATACTACCGGTGACGGGGCTTTCACGGCTTTAAAATTGCTTGCGGTAATGGTCAAGCGCGGCGCTGCTTTAAGCGAGCTGTCGGCGCAGATGGAGCGTTTTCCC
Organism: Desulfovirgula sp.; assembly: GCA_020725585.1. Classification (GTDB taxonomy): domain Bacteria; phylum Bacillota; class Desulfotomaculia; order Desulfotomaculales; family Nap2-2B; genus JAIMBK01. The sequence continues at coordinate 7,646 of DYES01000015.1, read as the reverse complement.
CAGCTGCTGGAAAATATCCCGGTGGCCGACAAGCAAAAAGTTATGTCCAGCCCGCTGCTTCAAGAAGCCATTCGCCTGCGCGAGCAAAAATTAAACGGCCAGGGCCGGATCCTGGTGCGCCCCTCGGGTACGGAGCCGTTGATCCGCATTATGGCGGAGGGTAGAAACCTTGATGAGCTCAGCAAGATCGTTCAAGAATTAACCCAGCTGGTGAAAATACTGGCTTAAAATTTAGGGCACAGGAGAAGCAGCCAAGGGGGGTGGTTTGAAAGCAAAGGCGGGTGAGTTTTCACCCCTTAAGACAACTGAATGAGAAGCGCCAGAACCTTTTTGGAGTTCGCAATTTAAAAGGGAAAGTTTGCAGACAAGGATTTGCCAAAGGCAAGTTCCTATCGAAGGCGAGCTTTGCCTCGCGAACTTCGAAAAGGTTGACGAGGAGGGAGTTAATCGAAGTTTTCGGCGGGTGCTCCCCGGTTGCTCACGACCGTTAACGGCATCACAAAACTGGCAGGCAACTGCCAGGACAAAAGTGCTATGGTGAGGACAACGGCAAAAGCCATGTTTTTGCCTTACCGTGGCTTTTTTGTGCCGCGGTTTTTCTTTTTTGCCTGATAACTATTCCGGAAGGAAATAAGTAAGTTAAATAGTTATGTAAACTTTCCCGAATAAAAATAGCAATCAGGAGGTTAACCACTATGTGTGGGATTATTGGTTATACAGGTCACCGCACGGCCCTGTCCATTCTGTTGAGCGGACTGGCCAGGTTGGAGTACCGGGGTTACGATTCGGCGGGGGTGGCCCTTTTAGAAAATGGCCGCCTTTGCATCCGCAAGCAGGCAGGCAAGCTGGCGGGATTACGGCAAAAGCTAGAGGGGGAGAGTTATGTCGGCACGACCGGCATCGGGCATACCCGCTGGGCAACCCACGGCCGGCCGACCGACTTAAACGCCCACCCCCATATCGATTGCGGCGGGCGTTTTGCAGTGGTGCACAACGGGATCATTGAAAACTATCTTTCTTTGCGGGAATGGCTTATTTCCGAGGGGCACGTTTTTAAATCCGAAACCGATACGGAAGTTTTACCCCATCTTTTCGAACACTTTTACAACGGGGATATGCTGGAGACTGTTTTAAAGGCAATTAAAAAAATCGATGGTTCTTACGCCATGGTCGTGCTTTCGGCGACAGAACCCGGCCGGCTGGTGGCGGCCCGCCAGGACAGCCCGCTGATCGTCGGCCTGGGCGAGGGGGAGAACTTTTTTGCTTCCGATATCCCGGCCATCCTCCCCTACACGCGTTTTACGTATATTCTCGCCGACGGAGAGGTTGCCGACATTACGGCGGAGCGTGCGGCTGTTTTTAATCGTTCGGGCCAGCCCGTGCAAAAGCCGGTCTTTGAGGTCAAGTGGGAAGCGGCCCAGGCGGAAAAAAATGGTTTTGCCCACTTCATGCTCAAGGAAATCCACGAACAACCCCGTTCTTTAAAAGATACTTTAAGCGGAAGGCTTCCCGCTTGCGGCTCCGGGGTAATGCTCAAGGAGATCGCCATGAGCGCGGAGGAGTTAAAAAGGATTCAGAAAATCTTCATCACCGCCTGCGGCACGGCCTACCACGCGGGGCTGGTAGGCAAGTACGTCATTGAGAGGCTGGCGCGCATTCCGGTGGAAGTGGATATTGCCTCGGAGTTTCGCTACCGCCACCCGATTATCGATCCGCATACGCTGGTGATCGTGATTAGCCAGTCTGGAGAGACGGCCGATTCCCTGGCGGCGCTGCGCGAGGCCAGGCGGCAGGGCGCGCCGGTAATCGCCATCACGAACGTTGTGGACAGCTCCATTGCCCGCGAAGCGGATCACGTGTTGTATACCTGGGCGGGACCGGAGATTGCCGTCGCTTCCACCAAAGCCTACACGGCCCAGCTGGTCGTCTTGTATTTGCTCGCCCTGCACCTGGCGAACATCCGGGGGAAGCTGGCCGAAAAGGAGAGCGCGGAGTTGATCGGGGAGCTCAAAAAATTGAGCGATAAGGCCCGCGTTATTCTGGGGGACTGCCGTGCCGTGGAAAGCTTTGCGCAAACTCATGCGCAATGCGAGGACGCCTTTTTTATCGGCCGCGGCCTGGATTACGCGGTGGCTCTGGAGGGTTCCTTAAAACTTAAAGAAATCTCGTATATCCACGCGGAGGCTTACGCCGCCGGGGAGTTGAAGCACGGCACTTTAGCCTTGATTGTGGAAGGCGTGCCGGTGATTACCCTGGCCACGCAGCAAAACCTGTTTGAAAAAACGCTCAGCAACATTAAGGAAGTCAAAGCCCGCGATGCCACCGTTTTCGCCCTGGCCATGGACGGCCTGCGGGAAATTGAAAAGGCGGCCGACCGCGTGCTCTACATCCCGCCGACCCACGCTTTACTGGCCCCCGTGCTGTCGGTAATTCCTTTGCAATTACTGGCCTACCACATGGCCGTGGCCAGAGGGTGCGACGTGGACCAGCCGCGCAATTTGGCCAAGAGCGTGACCGTGGAGTAAAGAGCAGAGTGGCTATGATATCCAACCACAGCGAGCCTTTTGCGAAGAAATTTACAAGCCCTATGAACCGTAATGTGCAGTGTTTAGCGAGCGGGTCCTCAAGGATCCGCTCTACTTTTGTGAAGCTATTAAATCCGATAGCAGGGACTTAAAAAATTTTATATTTTTTTACTTGCCAATACTACCAAAATCAGGTATAATAACTTTGCCGGCAAACTTGCCGGCAAAAAAGGACGGTGCAAAAATACATGAAGAATGACCCAATTTTAGCCGACATAAAACAGGATGCAGACTCACTACCTTACGCTCTTCGGGAACAGATAGGCTTCCGCTTTGGTGATAAAGGAACCCACACGAGCAGAACCATTATGCTGGAAGAGTTATCGTTATTACTTCATGAATGTGCAGAAGATGCGTCGCGTGATGACTATGTAACGGCAATTGTTGATTACAATTGCCTGGGCAAGCGGACAGCTGCGACCCGAAGACTTTCCAGTCAGCGTATGCGGGAGTTATATGGTCTCGATCCATCGCTGCCTATATTTAGGGTTTTGCGTTATTGCTGGTACGCAGATGAGAAAGGTCGCCCACTTCTTGCCTTAATTACTGCTATGGCCCGGGATCCCCTTCTACGAGTTACATCCCTCCCCATTCTCCGGATGCAACCTGGGGAAGAACTCGCCCGGCAACAGATGATAGATGTCCTCCGAGAAAGTACTGGGAGCCGGCTAAATGATAGAACACTTGATAAGGTAGTGCGCAACGCTTCTTCATCCTGGACCCAGTCGGGCCACTTAAAAGGTCGTGTTCGTAAGATTCGCCAAAAAGTTGAGCCTACACCTGTCGTCACCGCATATGCTCTTCTTTTGGGTTACCTGCTTGGAGTCCGAGGTCCCGGTTTATTCAAAACATTATGGACAAAGGTGCTTGATACACCCCCAGAGGAACTTATTTCCTTGGCAATGGATGCGAAGCGCCTTGGTTTCTTGGATATAAGCTCTTCCGGCGGTATGATCGAAGTTTCAGTTGACCGTATGTTAACCGAGGATGAAAGGAGGTTGATCCGTGAGTAGAATTGAGGAGCTGGCAAACCGCTATCGTAACCATATTGCTGCGCCATGGCAGCGTAATCTGGCAGGTGAGCAAAAAATAATTTTTGTAGTCTACCCTAAAACCGATGAGCGTAAACTCCGTGCCAGGTTAGAATTGTTCGAGATGGCAACTATTGAATCTGGACACAAATGGAAATCATTCGACTTTACCCAAACCTTTGCCCGCTGGATGAGCAACTTGGAATACAAGGAAATTTATTTCGAAGAACCGGAAGACCTGGCGATACCACTCCAGAGTGACTTCCTGCATTTTGCAGCCAATGAACTCCGTAAAGTACTTACTGGTGAAGATGTTGACTCTGACACTGTGGTTGCTGTTTATGGCGTTGCCAGCCTATACGGATTCACTAAAGTATCGGCGGTTCTGAAAGAAGTAGTAAGAGATATTCGTGGGCGGTTGGTAGTCTTTTTTCCGGGCGAATTTGAAAATAACAATTATCGTCTTCTCGATGCACGAGATGGTTGGAATTACCTGGCTATTCCCATCACTTTACATAATGGAGTGAGCGATTGATGAAGAACCGGGAGATTTTCCAACGTGACCCTATTGTTTCAAAATTGCTTAATGACGGCGTAGCTACAGTTACTGAAGCGGCCACTTCTAAAGAAATTGAAACCCTTCGCTATGAACTGGAGCATTTTGTTTGCGAGGGGCAGTATAAAGAAGGGCTCATACGCATTCTTGAGTCTTACTTGAGCAATGCGGATTCGACAAGCCAGCCAGCCGTCTGGGTAAGTGGTTTTTTTGGCAGCGGTAAATCACATCTTCTGAAGATGCTCCGTCACTTGTGGGTTAACACCAAATTTGAGTCGGATGGAGCGACTGCCCGTGAACTAGCACGGCTACCAGTGGAAGTAAAAGATTTGCTTAAAGAATTGGATACGTTAGGGAAAAGATGTGGCGGGCTTCATGCTGCGGGGGGGACGCTGCCGTCCGGTGGAGGGAAAAGTCTTCGTCTGGCTGTTCTCAGTATTATCTTTCGCTCGAAAGGCCTGCCCGAGTTTCTTCCCCAAGCCCAATTTTGCCTTTGGCTTCAAAAAAATGGCATCTACAGTCAGGTTGAAAAGGTTGTGGAAGATTCAGGCAAGGACTTTCGGCAAGAACTTCGTCATTTATATGCCAGTCCGGTAATAGCCAAAGCACTGTTGGAGGCTGACCCTGACTTTGCCTCCGATCTCAAGCAGGTGCGAACCACTATTCGTGCCCAGTTTCCTGATGTAGACGATATTTCGACATCCGAATTCATCCAGATCATTCGTGATGTCCTTTCCGTAAATGGTCAAATTCCCTGTACGGCGATCGTACTCGACGAAGTCCAGCTTTTTATAGGTGACAGTACGGCTCGTTCATATGATGTGCAAGAAGTAGCGGAAGCCCTTTGCAAGCAGCTTGATAGCCGAATATTGCTTATAGGGGCTGGTCAGACTGCGCTGAGCGGTAATCTTCCGCTTCTCCAGCGATTGAAGGATCGTTTTACAATACCTGTGGAACTGTCTGATACGGATGTTGAAACTGTAACTCGCCGGGTAGTGCTGGCCAAAAAAGCAGATAAGCGTAAGGCCATCGAAGAAATGTTAAATGCTTACGCTGGTGAAATTGATCGACAGCTTATCGGTACGCGAATTGCTCCCCGAAGTGAAGACCGGAGCATTGTCGTCGAAGACTATCCTCTTTTACCCGTCCGCCGCCGATTTTGGGAGCATGTCCTTCGTGCCGTTGACGTTTCAGGAACCAGGAGCCAGCTTCGTACGCAACTCCGTATTGTTCACGACGCTGTCCGGGAGATTGCCGAAAAACCTCTGGGTACGGTCGTGCCGGCTGATTTCATATTTGACCAGCTCCAGCCGGACTTGCTCCGTACTGGAGTTCTTTTACGGGAAATTGACGAAACCATTCGTAATCTGGACGATGGAACTCCGGAAGGTTTATTAGCCAAGCGCATTTGCGCGCTTATATTCCTCATCCGCAAACTCCCCCGCGAAGCCGTCGCTGATATTGGTGTCCGTGCTACCGCGGATATGTTAGCAGATCTTCTAGTAAGCAACCTGGCCAGTGATGGCCCTGCCCTGCGTAGAGAGATTCCACGGATTCTTGAAAAACTGGTTGAGGAAGGAAAACTTATCAAGCTGGACGAGGAATACAGCCTTCAGACCCGGGAAAGCAGCGAATGGGACCGGGAATTCCGCAACCGGCAAACACGGCTAAATAGCGACCTTACGGCTTTGTCCAGTAAACGTTCGGCTCTGTTGAATTCGGCCTGTATGGATGCCCTTGGCAACATTAAACTCCTCCAGGGGAAGTGCAAGGTGCCACGTAAGCTGGCGATTCATTTTGGCAGTGAGCCGCCCGAAACCAAAGGCCACGAAATTCCGGTTTGGGTCCGGGACGGCTGGGGGGAAAACGAAAGTACTGTTGTGGCCGATGCCCGGGCGGCCGGTAATGACAGCCCGACTATTTTCGTCTATATCCCGAAAGCAGGTGCCGAGGACCTAAAAAAAGCGATTATTGATTATGAGGCGGCTAAAGCGACCATCGAATTTAAGGGTACTCCTACAACTCCAGAGGGACGGGAAGCTCGCGATGCTATGTCTACTCGTATGAAAACGGCAGAGGCTACCCGAGATAGCATTATTCAAGATGTAATTAATGGGGCTAAGGTGTTTCAGGGCGGGGGACAGGAGCGTTTTGAACTGTCCATAAAAGAAAAAGTGCAGGCAGCCGCCCAAGCTTCTCTGGATCGTTTGTTTCGAGAATTTCAAGATGCCGATGATGATCGGTGGCCGACTGTTATCAATCGGGCAAAAAGTGGCGACGAAGCCGCCTTCCAAGCTGTAGGCTGGAATGATGCACCCGAAAAACACCCTGTCTGTTCAGCTATTCTTTCTGAAATCGGATCCGGTAAGACAGGGAAGGAAATTCGCGAAACCTTTGAAAAAGCACCTTATGGTTGGCCGCGTGATGCTATTGACGCTGCTTTGATTACACTTTTTGCCATTGGACATCTTCGCGCTATATATAAAGGAGTCCAGCTTGACCGTGGTCAATTGGATCAAGCTAAGATTTCGGCTACCGACTTCCGAGTTGAAACGGTAACCATAGATGTCCGCAGCCGCATGAAGCTACGAAAGCTTTTTCAAACAGCAGGCTTTAGCTGCAAGGCGGGGGAGGAATCTTCTGTAGCCGGGCAATTTCTTGCCAAGCTTATGTACCTGGCCGATCGTGCCGGTGGCGATCCGCCAATGCCTGAGCGCCCATCTAAGACCCATTTGGAAACAATGCGGGGACTCGCTGGTAACGAACAACTTGCAGCGATACTGGAGCAGTTTGACACCTTGGCCCAACAACTGCAGAATTGGTCAGCATTGGCGGACTTGGCGGCAAAGCGCAAACCTGCGTGGGATAAACTTCAGATCCTGTTGAGACACGCCCATGGCCTTCCTGAAGCGGAAGAACTGCAAAAACAGGCCAATGCTGTGCGCGATGAACGTCGATTGTTAGAAGAGCCCGATCCGGTTCCGGATATTCACAGAGCAGTCGTCAAAGTGCTCCGTACCGCTGTCAGGCAGGCTTACGCCAACTTTGAGGCGGTATATAACCGGGAGAAAGCGGCTCTCGAGGGAAATGAGAACTGGCAGAAACTATCTCCGGAACAGCAGCAACAAATTCTTGCGGCTGAAGGTATTGCCAGCGTTCCCCGACTTTCCATAGAAGATGATGACTCCTTGCTTCGAAGTCTTCAGGAGACCCCTCTGTCTAGCTGGAAAACCAGGACAGATGCCCTTCCTCAGCAGTTTAGCAATGCTGCCATGGCAGCTGCGAAGTTGCTTGAGCCAAAAACGCAAAAGGTAAAACTGACCAGCAGCATTCTGAGGACAGAAAATGATGTTAAAGCCTGGGTGGCTAAAATTGAGAGAGAACTTCTAGAAAGGATTAAGAACGGCCCCATCGTGATCTCGTAGGAAGGGAAAATGGATGCCGGTACTATCAGTAGAACAGCGAAATAAACTT
>DYES01000014.1 GCA_020725585.1 Desulfovirgula sp. | reverse complement strand
TACCCGTTGAAATCAAGGCGGCATAGCCAAGTGGCTAAGGCGGCGGTCTGCAAAACCGCTATTTGGGAGTTCGACTCTCCCTGCCGCCTCCAATCTAAAATGACAAGGCTTTTCCGAAATGACGGAAGGGCCTTTTTTTATTTGCTGCTGTAGTTACTGAAATGCCCGAAAAAGCTTTTTTTGCGGGCATGTCCGTTTTTTGCCGTTTTTAGGGGCGGTATCTGGTTGCTTGTCCTTGAAGTCAGTACAGAAAAAATAAGACTCCGCCCTCTAGAGGACCGGAGCCGTTAGCACACGTTAGATGAAAGTTCCCCTCCCAAGCACGTAAAACCTTACCAACATAGTACCATACCTCCTCATGGGAAGTTGGAACTACGTTAGAAGTTTTGTGTTAGGAAGTTTCCTATTGTATACATCTTCGTGCAAATGTCAATACCCTGGATATATTATCTGATAATTTTCAATTGATCAAAACCCTCTTCGCGGGTGGGCATTTGCAGTTTCTCGTACTTTGCCTTGATTACTCTTTCTCCCACTCTTTTTTCGGGTGGCCGCCGGGCGTCGCGTTCCAATAATGCGTTCAGGTCGCACAAAAAGACAATGCCTTCGATGGCGGCGCCGGCCTGCTTGCCGAGCCTGATTAACGGCCGGCGCCTGGTGCGGGTAAGATTGGTGGCGTCAAAGCAGACTTCCCGGCCCGCCGCCAGGGCGCGGGCTAAACGCCGGTAGGCCAGGCGCCAGACGGACGGTTCTACCCGGGGGTCGTATTGCACCCCGAAAACGCTGCGCCGAATATCGTCGGGACAGATTACTTCTCCGCTAAAGTGTTGCCGCCAGCTGGATTTTCCCGACGCGGGCGGGCCGATTAAGATGATTAGTTTTCCGGCCATCTTTTGCCCCTTGTTTACTTCGATTTATTGTATTTTTGTGCGACCCCCGGGTGTTTATATTTTTCCTCTGCAGAGTAAAAATATGAGTTGTTGTGCACTATTTTAATTGAAAATAACGATAAAGAACCAGGCGATCATAAGCAGTTCAATCATTAGCTTGATGGCTGCGCCGCCAAGCAATCCGATGAGCGAGCCTGCTCCCGTGCGCAGTGCCTGGCGGAAGGAGCGTTTGATGAAAAATTCGCCTGTAAATGCGCCGAGGAAAGGGCCCAGGATAATTCCCGGCGGGCCCAAAACCAGCCCACCGCAGATGAGCCCGGCGACGCTTCCCCAAAGGGCAGCCTTTGATCCTCCGTAACGGCGGACCCCCCAGACACTGGTAAAGTAATCAATAAAAAATGTCAGGGCGACGGCGGCGGCCTGCCCCAGGAAAAATCCCCAGGTGAGCCCGGCAAAACCGGTGAATAAACCGTAAACGATCATGCCCAGCAGGATCAGCGGCGCACCGGGAAGCACCGGCAAAATGGTTCCGGCCAGGCCGGCTGTAAAGAAGATGACGGCGAGAATAAGGCCGATGATGCTCATTTATTTTACTCCTTTGGAATAATCAGCCAAGCTGCGAGATAAACGAGGATACCGGGGAAAGCAGTGGATAGGATCGAGACTACGACGTAAGCCAGCCGCACCAGAGAAGGCTCCCAGCCGAAGTATTCGGCCAGGCCCCCGCAAACGCCGGCGATCAGGCGATTCCTGCCGGATCTGCGTAAGCGTTTCACCCGTTCGGCCAAAAGATCCCACCTCTTTATTAAGAGTATTCCTAGATTTCAATACGAGTCAAGTAGAAGTTTTGTTTATCTCGCGGCTTAAAAATCATTTATTATGGGTTAGAAATCCCTTTTGTTAGAGATAAAGATACGGAAAATGGTACTAAGTATAATTTAAGGATAATTAAGGATAAAAAAGAAGGAAATATAATGAAGCAAAGAGAAATAGTTACTAACCCAATGAACCTAAGCGTTTGGATGAGGGGCGGGAGTTTTCACGATAACCCAGGAGATTTAATTTTAAAAAAACTAATATGTGAGGTGTAATTTCATGGGCGACAAGAAATTTGTCAACTGGACCAAAGAAGAATCCCTCGGCGTGATGGTGATCAACAACCCACCAGTCAACGCATTGGGGGAACAGGTGATGAAGGAGATCATCCAGTGCCTGCAGGAGATGGCACAAGACAGGGAAATCCGGGTGGTGATCATCACCGGCGCCGGAGAAAAAGCCTTTGTGGCCGGTGCGGACATCAAAGAATTCCCCCTCCTGCTGCAGGGCAAGCCGGGGGTTGCCGGAGAGTTTGCCCGGCGCGGCCACGAGATGTTTAACGCGGTCGATTTCTTTCCAAGCCAACCATCGCCGCCGTCAACGGACTGGCTCTGGGGGGAGGTTGTGAGCTGGCTTTAGCCTGCGATCTCCGGGTGGCTTCAAAAAAAGCTCAATTCGGGCTGCCGGAAATAAAGCTGGGCATTTTTCCCGGCGGCGGCGGGACCCAGCGGCTGCCCAGACTGATTGGCGAGGCACGGGCCAAAGAGCTGATGTACCTGGGCAATTTCATCAGCGCCGACGAGGCCTTCCAGATTGGCCTGGTGAACCGGGTGGTGCCCCCAGAAGAGGTTTTAGAGTCGGCAAAAGCGCTCGGCAGGGAAATTGCCGCCCGTCCCGGAGTAGCCCTTAATTTAATCAAACAGTGTGTGGACAGGGGGATGCAGATGACCCTGGAGGAAGGCCTGCGCTTAGAACTTGATCTTTTCGACCGGGTCTTTTTGACTGAAGACGTAAAGGAAGGAGTTAGCGCGTTTTTAGAAAAAAGAACTCCCCGGTTTAAGCATTGTTAGGTCGCACGGCAGCTTTTTGGATCAAAGATGATGGGGGGGTTGGTCCGGCTTAAAGAGCCGGGCAAAAAATGAAAAGCTGGGAAACTGATGTGCTCATTATCGGCGGCGGGCTGGCTGGGATCAGAGCGGCCGTCGAAGCCCGCACAAAAGGTGCCGCTGTGCTGTTGGTCAGCCGGGGGCCTGCCGGAAAGGCCAACAATTCAGCCGTGTCGAAAGGTTATTTTGCGGTTCCCGGCGCCTGCGCTCCGGCAGATAGTCCGGAACGGCACTTTAGCGACATCATTTCCGGGGGGTGCCGGATCAATGATCCCGAACTTGTCCTGGCGATGGTGAATAATTTAGAGGGCGAAATTAATTTTCTGGTGGACTGCGGAGTTCCCCTGGCGGTGAGGGCCGACGGCAGCTTTGTTTGCAGCAAGCCCCCGGGGCATTCTTTTCCCCGGGTGTTGAGCACGCTGCGCAGTTCCGGCGTTGACCTGCTGGCCCCCCTGGTGTTGCGGGCTAAAGAGTTGGGCGTCAGCATGGAAGAAGGGATAGAGATCCTGTCCCTGCTCAGCGATGAAGAGGGGGCTTGCGGCGCCTGGGGCTGCACCCGGTCGGGCGAGCCCCTGCTCATCCGCGCCGGGGCGGTCGTTTTGGCCACGGGCGGCGCGGCGGGCCTGTACCTGCGCACGAACAACGCGCCGGGCACCGTTGGGCTGGGGCAGGCCATGGCCTTATCCGCCGGGCTGTCTTTAGTGGATATGGAATTTATTCAATTTTACCCCACTTACCTGCACATGCCCGGCAGGCCGCGGGTGATGGTTTTTTACGAGATCCTGGTCGCCGTTGCCGGAGCGACTCTGCGCAACTGCGACGGCGAAGATATCCGGAAGTTGTACGGGATGGAAAACGGAGCCGCCTTAACCAGAGACAGGCTGAGCCGGGCCATTGCCTCGGAAATCCGCGCCGGCCGGGGCGTGGGCCCGGAAAAAGAGGCCGTGGCCATGGACTTATCCACGCTGGCCAGCCCGGAAAAATACCGCCGGTTTCTTCCCAAAGCAATTCCGCCGAATGCATCCGTGGTGCACGTTTCACCGGTGGCGCACTTTACCATGGGGGGCGTGGCGGTTAAGCCGGGTGGGGAAACGGAAATTTCCGGCCTCTGGGCCGTCGGGGAAGTTGCCGGGGGAATTCACGGCGCAAACCGGGTCGGCGGCAATGCTCTGGCTGAATGTCTGGCCCTGGGCCGCCTGGCCGGGAGCGCCGCTGCGGAGCATTCCGTCAAATCAAGGCGCCGGAAATTTAGTGAAAAGGAGATTGAATTTCCCTGCGGGCCGGGTGCGTCCGCGGAGTTTTCTGCGCTGGAGGAATCCTTGCGCAAGACGCTGAACACACATGCTGCTGTCCTGCGGGATGCCGCCGGGCTTACCGAAAGTCTGGCCAAAATTCGCTCCTGGCAGCAAGAACGGCAAAAAGACCTGCTCCGGGATAAGTCGGTGGCCGCTTTCAAAATGGGCCTGATGCTGGACGTGGCGCACGCCATCTGCCTGGCTGCGTTAGAACGCAAGGAAAGCCGGGGCGCTCATTTCCGCGCGGACTACCCTGAGGAAAACGAAAACTATCTCGGCAATTTCTTTGTGCGGAAAACGAACGGGGAAATGGAAATAAAGTTTTCAGCGCGCCGCTAGTTTCCATTGGCGGCCAGGCAGAGGTAGACAACTACCGCAATAACCAGCAGTGTTGCCTCCGGCCCGGCCATCATTCTCAAAACCTTTTGCAGATCGGCTTTGAAAAAATCAACGGTTAGCGCCATGCAGAGGTGCATGGGGGTGAGCATGTTGCCCGCAAAGCCGGTTACGAAGATAAGGGCTGCCAGCGGGAGGTCAATCTGGCCTCCCGAGGCGGCAATGACGAGTGGAAAAACAATGCCTACATAGGCTACCGTGAGGCCGGTCAACAGCCCAACCAAAAAGCTAAGCAGGCAAAAAACAATGAATTCCGGCACCGGCAGCCGAGCGAGAAGAGGGGAAAGCCCCTCTACCGCCCCTGTATCCACCAGCACCTGCTTGAAAACCATGATTTCCCAGACCAAAAGAAAGGTTTTCAGCGCCAGCGCCCTTTTGCATAAGAGCCAAAATTTAAAAGGGGTATAGCGATGATACACCAGCAGGATGATGATCATCGTGCCAACTGCCACCGTAACTTCTACTTTTACCGCCAGAACCAGGAAAACCACAACCAGCATCGGTAAAACGCCGGTGAAAAACTTTTTGGCCGGCCCGCTTATGTTCCCGTCCGGCTGGTTTTTTTCGGCGGCTCCGGGCAGCCGCAGCAAGACGGGCAGCCCCAATAAAATGATCAGCAACCCGTAAGGCGCCAGGGCCGCAATAAGGTGGGGAAGCGGCAGCCCGCTTAAGCGCGAAGCTAAAAGCACACCCGGGTACAGGGGCAAAAAATATTCCCAGATGTGGCGGTAGTAGTAATTGACAAAGCTTTTTTCTTCAGCTGTGATTTTGATTCCGTCTGCCGCTTGACCGACAAGCGGGGCGGAAAACAGCGCGCCGCCCGCCGAGGGCATCAGCCCAATGAAGGCAGGAAGAAAAGCCATTACGGCGCGCCGGTCGCGAATGAGCCCCCGCAGGCCGCAGAGCACTTCCTTCAGGTAGCCCTGTTCGTCCAGGATCCGCTCGAAGATCATGATCAGCAGCAGAATGGCCGTCAACTCGAGGGTGGTCCAGTTGCTGGTCGCCTTCCAAATGATCTCTAAAAATTCCGTCAGGCCCGTCTGGTATAAAAGAGCAAGAAGCGCTGCGCTCCCCAGCATGACCGGCCCCAAAGGAGCCCGCCGCCACAACAAGATCATGATGAGCGCAAAAACGAAAAGGAGCCTGAACCCTTCCAAGTTAAACAACCTTTTCCTGGTTTATCTTTACAAATTTGCTAAGCTTTTTGCTCCCATTATAATAACAGTTTACAAAAGATTAGGCAATACACCTTTACAAATACACCTTTACCGTGTTGACAATACCCGACCAACATGCTATGATATTGGCAGGTTCAAACTTGAGTAACTTACTATGATTTCAAAATTAAAAAGGGGAGGATTATGCGTTTTTCTACCAGGGGGCATTACGGCTTAAAGGCCATGTTTGATCTGGCCCAGCATTACGGAGGCGCGCCCGTTCCTTTAAAAAGTGTCGCCGCCAGGCAAAGCCTTTCTGTGCAGTACCTGGAGCAGCTAATTGCCATCCTCCGGAAAGCCGGGCTGGTCAAAAGCGTCCGCGGCGCTCAAGGCGGGTATATGCTGGCCCGCAATCCGCAGGAAATTAAGGTCGGAGACGTGGTACGCGCTTTGGAGGGGCCGTTGGCGCCCGTTGATTGTGTGCACGAAATTGACCCAAAGGTATGCGATCAGGCCGATGACTGTATTACACGCATAGTTTGGGAAAAGATAAGAAATAGTATTGCGCAAGTGATGGATTCGATTACGCTCGCCGACTTATGCCGGGAGGCAAAGGAAAGGGAAGGCAAGGAAAAGAAGGAAAACAAAGAAAAAAGAAAAAGAAAAAGAAAAAGAAAGAGCGAAGAGGGGGTTTAGCTGATGCGCAGAGTTTACTTCGACCACAGTGCCACCACTCCTGTCCACCCGCAGGTGGCCGAAGAAATGTATCGTTTCCTTATCGATCATAATTTTGGCAATCCCACCAGCCTGCATTATTTTGGCCGAATTGCCCACCAGGCGGTGGAAGAGGCGCGGGAGAAGGTGGCCCGGGCCATCGGGGCGGATCCCAGAGAAATCGTCTTCACCAGCGGCGGGACTGAATCCGACAACATGGCCATCCACGGGATAGCCTACACCAACCGCGACCGGGGAAACCACATTATCACCAGTGCCGTTGAACACCACGCGGTGCTCAATACGGTCAAGGCCCTGGGCAAACAGGGTTTCACCATTACCATCCTGCCCGTTGACCAGTACGGCATGGTGAGCGTGGATGACGTGGCCAACGCCATTACGGATAAAACCATCTTGATTACCATCATGCACGCCAACAACGAAGTGGGCACCATCATGCCCATCGCCGAAATCGGGAAGCTGACCAGGGAACGGGGAATCATCTTTCACACCGACGCCGTCCAGAGCTTTGGAAAAATTCCCGTGCGCGTAGATGAGTTGGGAGTCGATTTATTGTCCCTTTCCGGGCACAAAATCTACGGCCCGAAGGGAATCGGGGCGCTCTACATCCGCAAAGGAACGCGCTGGAAGCAAACTCTCTTTCACGGCGGCGCCCAGGAACGCCTGCGCCGGGCCGGCACCGAAAACGTACCGGGGATTGTCGGGCTGGGCAAAGCCGCGGAACTAGCGGTGGAAAATATGGCCGCGGAGAATGAGAAGCTGCGCGCCTTGCGCGATAAATTAATCCGGGAGGTGACGGGGCGGTTCAAGCACGTGAAACTGACCGGGCACCCCGCCATCCGCCTGCCCAACCACGCCAGTTTCTGTTTTGAGTACATTGAAGGTGAATCGATGCTGCTCAGCCTGGATATGAAGGGTGTCGCCGCTTCCAGCGGCTCGGCCTGCACTTCGGGTTCCCTGGAGCCTTCGCACGTGCTGCTGGCCATGGGCATTCCGCCGGAAGTGGCCCATGGTTCCATCCGTTTGACCCTGGGCAGGGACAACACGGAGGAAGATGTGGATTATTTCCTGGAAGTCATGGAGCCGATCGTGGAAAGGCTGCGGTCCATCTCACCGTTGAGCGAAGAAACCGGCTACGACGACCTCGACAGGTGCAACGGGTGCCGGATCAGCCACACCTGCCGGGCCTAAAGCCTTTCACTATGCCAGGCAATCACCACAGCAACAACAATTAGAAAAGAAATTATGATGATAGGCGTGGCAGGACCGGATGTTGTGTGTATTTTAGGTTACTTTGCAGGGGAGAGTGAAAAAATGTATTCGGAAAAAGTAATGGATCACTTTGCCAATCCCCGCAACGTAGGTGAAATACCCGACGCCGACGGCGTAGGGGAAGTGGGCAACCCCGTTTGCGGAGATATCATGAAAATATATATCAAGGTAAAAGACGACGTAATTACCGATATAAAGTTTAAAACCTTTGGCTGCGGGGCGGCCATCGCCACCAGCAGCATGATTACGGAAATGGCCAAAGGGAAGAAGCTCGAGGAAGCGCTGAAATTGAGCAACAGGCAGGTAGCCGAAGCCTTAGACGGTCTTCCTCCCCAAAAAATGCACTGTTCGAATCTGGCCGCTGACGCCCTGCACGCGGCCATTGCCGACTACCGGACAAAACAGCGCCCGTAGGTGAGCCTGGTGAAAGTTGTTGTGGCGATGAGCGGCGGTGTGGACAGTTCCGTAACCGCCGCCCTTTTAGTGGAAAGGGGATATGAGGTAATCGGGGCCACCATGCAGATCTGGGACCCGGCGGTGACCGCCGTGAACGGCGAATACGTCGGCTGCTGTTCGCTGGCGGCGGTGGAAGACGCCCGCAAGGTGGCCGGCATCCTGGGCATCCCCCATTACGTTTTAAACCTGCGAAAGGCTTTTGAGGAGAAGGTAATCGCTTATTTTTGCCGGGAGTACCTGCGCGGGCGCACGCCCAACCCCTGTATTGCCTGCAACCAATATATTAAATTTGATGCGTTTTTACAAAAAGCCCTGGCCATCGGGGCTGATTTTATCGCCACCGGACATTACGCGCAGCTTTTCTACGCCCCCGAGCGCGGCCGGTACCTGCTCAAACGGGCCAGGGACAAAGGCAAAGACCAGACTTACGTGCTTTATAACCTCACCCAGCAGCAGGCCGCCCGTTTGATCCTGCCGCTAGGGGAATATACTAAAGAGGAAGTGCGCAAGCTGGCCGCCGAAAAGAAATTGCCCGTGGCAAAAAAAACCGAAAGCCAGGAGATCTGTTTTATTACCGGCAAATATCCCGATTTCATCAAAGAAAAAACAGGGGCGGTGTTTGTGCCGGGGCCGTTTCTGGACCTGCAGGGCAGAGTAATTGGCTGGCACAAGGGCCTTCCCTTTTATACCGTCGGGCAGCGCCGGGGTCTGGGCCTGGCCCTTGGCAAGAGGGTTTACGTGGTGGACATCGACCCCGCGCGCAACGCAGTGATTGTGGGGCCGGAGGAAGCCTTGCTGACCTCCGGTCTGGTGTCCAAAGAAAACAATTTTATTTTTATGGAAAAATTAGAAGCGCCTATGGAAGTTCAGGCCCAGATCCGTTACCGGGCGAAAAGCGCTCCGGCCGTAATTTCTCCGCTGGACAACGGGCGGGTGTGCGTGCGTTTTGCCCAACCCCAAAGGGCGGTTACTCCCGGCCAGGCGGTGGTTTACTACCGGAATGATTACGTAATCGGCGGCGGTATAATTTGTAAAGAGAGTTGAGATTACACTGGTATTTTTTTTGCCGCGGTCGGGCATAATCAAGATAGAACCTTTGCGATGAAGAGGGGGCGAAACGCGCGTGAGTTGCCCGATCTGCGGTGGGAAAGCGACCGGAAAAGTAGGGATCGACCAGTATTATTGCTGGGATTGCTGCGTTGAATACCGTTTGACCAAAGAAGGGGTCCAGGTTTACGAAATTGCCGAAGACGGCAGTTTGGTATCTTTCGATCCTTTAAATGAAGCGGCTATGTATTACTGAGGTTTTCATGTAGATTTTAATGGGAAGAGTAACTTTAGTTATTTTCGGTTTGATTACTCCAGCAAAGAAGGGGTGAAGGGGCGTGCGCTTCGATTTCTGGCGCGGAATGATTGCGGGCAGCTTGTTGGGGGCCTTGTTCAGCATGCTGATGGGGAAGCCTAAAGAAAAAGAGCAGAAAACCCTATTCGGCAGGATCAAAAGACAACGGCCCAGAACAAGGACGCAACAGTTTATAAGAGGAGTTACCCGCACCGTAAGCGGAATGATTAAATAGAGGAAAGAGGCGCTTTCCTCTATTTTCTTCTTCCCAGCTTGACGGGAGGGCGGTATATTTTGTATAATTACACCGAAAATCAAGTCTTTTGTTTTTTAGCCGGCAGTGGGGGTGTTTGGTAGGCCGGTTTTATGTTTGGAGGGTAAGTTGATGACCGGGAAAGAGATCAGAGAAAAATTTTTGGAGTTTTTTGAGCATCGGGGTCACCGCAGGCTGCCCAGCGCTTCCCTGATCCCCTATAACGACCCGAGCGTTCTCTGGACGGCGGCGGGGATGGTTCCCTTCAAGCCCTACTTCACGGGGGCGGCCAAGCCCGATTTTTTGCGCGTCACCACCTGCCAGAAATGTTTACGGACGCCGGATATCGAGTCAGTAGGGCTGACTTCCCGTCACCATACTTTTTTTGAAATGTTAGGAAATTTTTCCTTCGGAGATTATTTTAAAGAAGAAGCAATTTGCTGGGCCTGGGAATTCGTTACCGGTGTTTTAAACCTGGCTCCGCAAAAACTGTGGGTGAGCATCTACAAGGACGACGACGAAGCTTACGACATCTGGCACCGGAAGGTTGGCGTAAGCGCGGAGCGCATTGTGCGTATGGGCAAGGACACCAACTTTTGGGAAATAGGCGTGGGACCTTGCGGGCCTTGTTCGGAAATATACGTTGATCTCGGCGAAGAGCGCGGCTGCGGTCTTCCCACCTGCGCCGTCGGCTGCGATTGCGACCGCTTTTTAGAGATCTGGAACCTGGTTTTCATTCAGTTTTTCCGCGATGAAGCCGGCAACTATACCCCTTTAAAACAAAAGGGTATTGATACCGGAATGGGCTTGGAGCGCATGGCTTCGGTGCTGCAAAACGCGCCGACCAACTTTGACACGGATCTGTTCAGGGAGATCATGGATTATACGGCCGGCCTGATCGGCGTGCGGTACGGCGTCGACCAAAAAACGGACCACGCCTTAAAAGTAATTGCCGACCACGGCAGGGCGGTTACTTTTGCCGTGGCCGACGGCGCCCTGCCTTCCAACGAGGGGCGGGGCTACGTTTTGCGGCGTATTTTGAGAAGGGCCGTCCGCTTCGGGCGCAAGCTGGGCATTGCCGATCCTTTTCTGCACCGCGTGGCGAAAGTGATCATTAAACAGATGGGCGATACCTACCCAGAACTGGCGGCAAACGAAGAACATATTTTAAGAGTGGTCCAGGTTGAAGAGGGCCGTTTTTTGGAAACAATTGCCCAGGGCATGGATATCCTGGAAAATATTTTCGCCGGAGCCCGGGAAACCGGCCAGCAGGTGATCAGGGGAAAAGACGCTTTCCGCCTGTACGATACTTACGGTTTTCCCCTTGAATTAACGAAAGAAATTGCCGCCGAAAGGGGCTTTGCAGTGGATGAAGAGGGTTTTGCCGCGGCTATGGAAGAGCAGCGGGAACGGGCGCGGAAATCCCGGCAGGAAATAGAGTACCTCTCGGAAGACGCCGCTTTTTATAAGACGTTTCGCGACCAGTACGGCGAAACCAGCTTTGTCGGTTACGACACCCTGGAAGCAAGCGGGCGGGTTCTTTTCTTAAGCAGGGGCGGCCGCAGGGTAAAGCAGGCGGCGGCCGGGGAAAAAGTAGAATTTATCTGCGACGTTACGCCCTGTTACGCCGAATCGGGCGGACAGGTGGCGGATCACGCGCGTGTGCGCGCGCCAGAGGGCGTGCTGACGGTGGAAAATGTCGTCAAGCCTGTGGAAGGAATTTATTTGCATAGCGCCAAAGTAGAAAGCGGCGTGCTTAAAGAAAATGATGTGGTTTCCATTGCCGTGGACGCCGAACGAAGGCGGGCGGTTGCCCGTAATCACTCCGCCACGCACCTCTTGCACAAGGCTTTAAAGGAAGTGCTGGGCGCACACGTGAACCAGGCCGGCTCCCTGGTCGAGCCGGAGCGCCTGCGCTTCGACTTTACCCACCTGGGCGCCGTTTCCCCGGAAGAGTTGCAGGAGGTAGAGCAACTGGTTAACGATGTAGTTTTGGCGAACCTGCCGGTGCAAACATTTTACACTTCGCTGGAGGAAGCCCGTCGGCTGGGCGCCGCCGCCCTGTTTGAGGAAAAGTACGCTCAGACGGTGCGGGTCGTTAAAATGGGGGACTTCAGCCTGGAGCTTTGCGGCGGCACGCACGTATGCTTCACAGGGGAGATCGGATTGTTTAAATTAACGGGCGAAAGCAGCATCGGGACCGGTTTGCGCCGCATAGAAGCGGTAACCGGCCGCACAGCGCTCCAATTGGTAAACGCCAGGGAGAAACAAATTATGGAAATCAGTTCCCTTTTAAAAACAAATCCGGCGGACCTAACCCCGCGGATTGAAAACCTGCTCGCTGAAATCAAAGAACTGGAGCGCGAGAACGAGAGCCTGCGCGCCCGCCTGAACCGTCACGAAGTGCAGTCATTGTTAAACCAGGTTAAGAACTTAAACGGAATTAAATTCCTGGCCGCCCGCACGGAAGCTCCCGACATGGACAGTTTAAGGGCGATGGTTGATTTATTGCGGGAGCAGTTAAAATCAGGGGTGATCGTTTTAGGGAGCAGGGCCAACGAGCGGGTCAGCCTGGTGGCGGCAGTGACGAAAGACTTGCTCCCGCGCGGCTTGCACGCCGGCAAGCTGATCAAGGAGATTGCCGCTCTTGTGGGCGGGGGCGGCGGGGGAAGGCCGGAAATGGCCCAGGCAGGGGGCAAGGACCCCTCGCGCCTGCAGGAAGCCCTGGAGAAAGCTTACCAGGTCGCCGAAAAACAATTGTTATCCGACGAAAAATAAGCCGGCCGGTGTTTCATCCTCATTTTAAGGAGGGTCGATGGGCGTGGACAATAAGGCTTCCGACCATACCGTAATGTTTAAAATGAAGGCCGAGGAAGTAGTTAGCGTTCGGGAGATTTTGTTGGCGGTTTACCAGGCGCTGAAGGAAAGAGGGTACAATCCCATTAATCAGCTTGTCGGTTACCTCTTGTCCGGCGACCCGGCGTATATTACCAGCCATAATAACGCCCGCAGCCTGATCAGGCGCGTAGAGCGCGACGAACTTTTGGAGGAATTGGTGAAAAGCTACTTAGAGGGGCTTTAAGGCAGTAATGGCACTAAGGGAGCATAGGTACGTAAAGCGCACAGCATTAGGGAAAGAGGTTTTTTCGACAATCTCTTTTATGGAAAAGAGGCCGTTATGGAGTACCGCCTGCTGGGAAAGACAGGCCTTTTCGTTTCTCGCTTATGTGTTGGCACTTTGACTATTGGTCCTCTCCAGGCTGATTTGTCTGTTTCGCAAGGGGCAAAAATTATCCGCCGCGCCCTGGAGGCGGGGGTTAATTTCATTGATACGGCGGAGCTTTACGGCACCTATGAACACATTAAAGAAGGGATCAGAGGCGTCAGCCGCCAGGTGATCATCGCTTCCCGGTCGTATGCGCACGACCGCGCCGGCATGCGTAAAAGTGTGGAACTTGCGCTCAAGTCTTTACAGAGGGATTATGTAGACATCTTTTTACTGCACGAGCAGGAATCTTTTTTTACTATGAAAGGCCACTGGGAAGCGGTGGAATACCTGCTGGAGGCGAAAAAGGAAGGGCTCGTCCGGGCCCTCGGCATTTCCACCCACTGTATCCAGGCAGTGCGGGCGGCTGCTTTGCTTCCTGAGTTTGATGTCATTCAACCCATTATCAACACGGCGGGAGTAGGTATTAAAGACGGCGGGCGCGAAGAGATGCTGGCGGCAATTAGGGAGGCGGCCCAGCTGGGAAAAGGCCTTTACGGCATGAAGGCTTTGGGCGGCGGCAATCTTTTGGATAGGACAGAGGAAGCCTTTCGTTTTGTCCTTTCCATTTCCGAGCTGGCGGCGGTGGCGGTGGGGATGTCCGACCCGGCGGAAGTGGATTACAACGTTGCTTTTTTTGAAGGCCGCCGGGTGCCGGAGCGAGTCCGCCGGGAGGTACGAAGAAAGAAACGCACCCTGATTATCGAGGATTGGTGCGCAGGTTGCGGGCAGTGCGTCCAAAGATGCACCGCGGGGGCGCTTTCGCTGGTCGGGGGGAAAGCAACGGTGGATCTTGCGCGCTGCCGTTTGTGCGGTTACTGCGGGAGCGTTTGTCCGGAATTTTGCATAAAAATAATTTGAGCAGGAAAAAAGAAAAAAGCACACAGGCATGAAGGCACAGAGGAAGAGAGGGAAGAAGAAGTTAGTTTTGCTCCGAAATCCGGGATGCGTATATTAGGGTTGGATGTAGGGAATAAAACTATTGGGGTGGCGGTCAGCGATCCATCGGGATCGATCGCGCAGGGAGTCGGAGTTATTGCCCGCGCTGATGAAGAAAGTGATCTTCGGAGGATCAAGGAACTAAGCGAAAAATACGCGGCGCAAATGATCGTTGTCGGGCTCCCCCGGAATATGAACGGTACGCTGGGTTTCCAGGGGCAGAAAGTGCTGGCCTTCGTGGACAGGCTAAAGGAAGCTGCTACAGGTGTGCGCGTGCAAACCTGGGACGAAAGGTTAACCACCCTAGCGGCGGAAAAAGTTTTGCTTGCCGCCGATCTCTCGCGCGCCCGGCGCAAAAAGGTAATCGATAAAATGGCCGCCGTTCTTATCCTGCAAAATTTTCTAGATGCAAAAAATTCTTGTCGTGACGTTGACAAAGATGTACCGGTTAAGTTAGAATAGGCACATCTTTAAAGAGCGAGGTGATTGGATGTCTAAGCACAACCATGAGCATGAATGGGAAGAGGAAAAGGATATTTTAACGTTGGTCGATGAAGACGGAGAGGAACAGGACTTCGCCATTCTCGACATAGTAGAACTGGAGGGTTCCCGTTACGCCATTTTGCTCCCGTTGGACGAAGAAGGGGAGGAAGAGGAGGAAGGCGAAGCCATCATTCTGAAGTACGCCAAGGATGGAGAAGGCAATGAAATTTTGGTGGATATCGAAGATGACGAGGAATGGGAACGGGTAGCCGACGCTTGGGAGGAAATGATTATCGAAGATAAGTAAAGGAGCAACGAAAAGGAAAGCTGGTGAACGGGAGAATCCTGAAGACACCGGCTTTTTTAATCCATGGACCGGGAGCTTTGCTTTTTTAGAGGGAAGGAAAAATGAAACCGCGCTTTCTCATCGCTTTTTGTCTGGCCGGAATATTGCTCGGCGCAACGGCAGTTTTGGGTGCAACTTTTATTTGGAGCCAGCGCGATAAAGTTATCCCGGGCGTGCAAATCCAGGGATTGCCCTTGCAGGGCTTGCGTAAAGAGGACGGCGTGGTGGAGATCAAAAAACTAGAAAAAAGAATTCTAGCTGTGCCGGCGGTCTTAAAACACGGGGAAAAGACCTGGGAACTGCCCCTGGAGGAAATAGATTTGCACCTGGACGCCGAAGCCATGATGGACGTTGCCTTACGGCTGGGCAAGGAGGGGCCGTTTTTCCGGCAGTGGCAGCAAAGACGCCAGATCCGGCAGCAAGGGTACGAACTTCCCTTGATGGTTAACTTAAATCAAAAGAAATTTACGCAAAAAATTACGGAGCTTACCGCCGAACTCGGTTTTCCCCCGGAGGACGCTTCTTTTAAGATCACTGAGGATGATCGCGTGGAGGTTGTCCCGGGCAGAGACGGGTTGCAGGTGGACGCCGAGCTTGCTTATCAGCAGCTTTTAAACAGCCTGGGGAAAGGCCAGGTTAAACCGATCATTCATTTAAGCCTGGTGCAGGTAAAACCGCGGCGGACCACGGAGGCCGTCACGGCAATGGGCTTAAAAGGTTTGCTTTCCGCTTACAGCACCTCTTTTGACCCGACAAACGTGGGGAGAACCTACAACATTCGGGTCGCCGCCGCCGCTTTGGACGGCTTGCTGGTGCCGCCGGGGCAGGAAATCTCTTTCAACCAGGTGGTGGGGCCGAGAAGCACGGACGCCGGTTATAAAAACGCCCAGGTAATCATTAACAACGAATTCGTGGAGGGGATCGGCGGCGGCGTCTGCCAGGTGAGCAGCACTCTCTACAATGCAATTTTGCTGGCCAATTTAGAAATCCTGGAGAGAACGAACCATTCTTTGCCCGTAGCTTATGTTCCCATGGGAAGAGACGCGACCGTAGTTTACGGGGCGATCGACTTAAAGTTCCGGAACAATACGGAAAGCTACATCTACATCCGGTCTTCGGTAAAGGGCAGGCAGCTGACCTTCAAAATTTACGGCAATACGGACTATAAGGCGCCTGTTACCATTCGCACGAGAATTATCAAGGAAATGGAACCGAAAACTATTTACCAAAAAGACCCCTACCTGAAAAAAGGAGAGCAGGTGGTTAAACAGGAAGGTTCCAAGGGGTACCAGGTGGTTGCCGAACGGGTTGTTTGGGAAAACAATCAGGCCCAGGTGGAGGCATTGCCCCCAAGCTTATACGAACCCGTAGATCGGATCGTCGCTCTGGGCACCAAAGAGGAAAAAGAAGTACCGGTGTTTTTACCCCCCGGGGTAAGCGAAGAGCAGCCCCCGGTTATTCCTCCCGTGCCAGATAAAGAAAATAAGAAACAAACCCAGGAAAATGACAAACAAGCGCCGGAGAAAAAAGAAAGTCCAGGCAGCGGGGCTTAAAACGCCCGGCTACCGGCGTTCTTGTTTTGCCAGGTGAGGCGATTGAAAAAGAAAAAATATGTCCAGGCGCTGGCCGTTCTGGCGGTTGCGGTTTTGCTTGGCGGTATCTATAGTCTCTTTTCTCTATTCCAGTCCCCGGCGGTCAAAAATGGTCATCATCGCCAGATAGTTGCCGTGGTCATTCCCGAGTCTGCTTCCAGCAGGGAAGTGGGCGAAATCTTGTTAGCCCATAATTTAATTAAAAGCAGGTGGGTTTTTATTCTTTACACCCGCTGCAAAGGGGTCGACGGTCAGTTGAAGGCGGGTGAATATACGTTTTTGCCACCTTTGTCCCTGCCCCGGATTGTTGACCAGTTAGTTAAAGGGCAGCCGGAAATTGTGAAAGTGACCGTCCCGGAAGGGTATCCGCTTGAGCAGATCGCCGGACTTCTGGAGGAAAAAGGCATTGTTAGCAAGGATGTCTTCTTGCGCGAAGCCCAAGAAGGCGCTTTTGATTACCCCTTCCTGGCGGACCTGCCTACCGGTCCCGCTCGCCTGGAAGGCTACCTTTTTCCCGATACCTATCATTTGAGCAGGAATATTTCCGCGCACGAAATCATCGATCTCATGCTGAAGCGCTTTCTTCAGGAGATGGAATCTTTAAATTATACCCGGCGGGCCGAACAGGTTGGGCTTACCCTTCGCGAAGCGCTGATCATTGCTTCGCTGGTAGAAAAGGAGGCGAAGGTTGACGAAGAACGCCCGTTGATTGCCGGAGTTATATTCAATCGCCTGCGGAGGGGAATGCCTTTACAGATCGACGCTACGGTCCAGTACGCCCTGGGGAGTCACCGCCCCAAATTGTTCTATAAAGATCTGGAAGTGGATTCACCTTACAACACCTATAAAATTACCGGCCTGCCCCCCTCGCCCATCGCGTCTCCGGGAAGGGCTTCCCTGCTGGCCGCGGTTAATCCGGAAAAAACAGATTATCTATATTACGTGGCCAAGCCCGACGGCACGCACGCCTTTGCCAAAACGCTGGCTGAACATAACGCAAATAAACGCAAGTATCAGCGTTAGAGGCTTTCACTGGTGATCGGCTGACGCTGGCCGCGGCGGTGATCCGGGATGTATAAAGGACGGCGTTTGGCGGCAATCATGATTGTATGGATTTCTTTTCTAAAAAACGCCTGGTTCCAACTTTTTGGATTTTGTTCCTCCTTTTTCTTGTTTTAGCGGCACAGCTGGGCTTAATCCAGCTGATCAAAGGAAAAGACTTGGCGCTTGGCGCACTGGAGCGGGAAACAGTTACCGTATCCCTGGAAGACTTTCCCCGCGGGCAGATCCTGGACCGCCACTTCCGCCCGCTTACGCGCAGTTTTTTGTCCAACCGCGTGGTAGTGATTCCCCAGGCCGTGGACCGTCCCGAAACTGTTGCGGAAGAGCTGGCCCAGATTTTAGGATGCGCTAAAGAAGAACTGCTCCGGCAGCTGAAACAACCGCGGGTCCTCCCCCATAAAATTTCGGCCGCGCAGGCGAGGCTGATCCGGGAGAGAAACTGGCCGGGTGTGCTGGTGGCGCCCGTTTTTGTGCGTTACGGCCCTGACCCGCTAGCCGCCCAGGTAGTTGGGTATCTAGGCCGGGCCGCCACGCGGGACGAATTATCTTTGGCCGGGCCCGGAGGCTGGGTCGGGCAAACGGGTCTGGAGCGTTATTATGAGCAGGAGTTAAAAGCCGGCCGGCCGCAATGTTACGTCCGCCTGTACACGGATGCGCGCGGGCAATGGTTAAAAGGGCTGGGTGTGGAAGTCAATTTAAAGGATCGGGATCCCGCCAGGCGCCACGTGGTTACCACCATCGACGCCGATATTCAGCAAATCGTGGAAAAGGCAATGGACGCGCAGGTCAAAAACGGCGCAGTGGTGGTTATGGACGCCAAAAGCGGGGATATTTTGGCAATGGCCAGCCGGCCTGATTACAACCCTGCTCCCGGGGAAATCGGCCAGTACCTGCAGGGAGAAGCGGAGGCTTTTTTGAACCAAGGCGTGGGTTTATTTTCACCCGGCTCCCTTTTTAAGATTGTAGTGGCCGCAGCGGCGCTTGCGGAAGGAGTAGTCACTCAGCAGACCACTTTCACCTGCCGGGGGGAGGAGGACTGGCCCGTGCGCTGCTGGTGTGGACACGGCCACGGGACGTTGAGTTTTGCGCAGGCCTTTGCCCAGTCCTGCAACCCGGTTTTTGCGCGGGTGGCTCTTTTGCTGGGCGCAGAAAAGTTGATTGCCTACGCACGTCTTTTTGGCCTGGAGAACCAGCGCATTGAGGGCTATCCCATCCCTTTTGACCGCCGGCAGAATTTAGAGCTGATTGCCGCCCCGGGTAATCTTGTCAACAGCAGTTTAGGCCAGGGACCCGTGCTGGTTACGCCGGTGCAGATTGCCGCCATGATGACGGCCATCGTGAACGATGGAAGGTACTTACCCCCCCGGCTGGTAAGGGAGCTGCGCACGGAAGACGGAAAGATCGCGCGCAAAATTTCCTGCGCGCCTGCTCAACAGGTACTTTCTCCAGAATTAGCGCGGCAGCTTCAAAAAATGTTGCTTCTGGTGACTACCGAAGGCATCGGCAAAAAGGCTTATCTGCCTGGCTGGGGCAGCGCGGGCAAAACCGGTTCCGCGCAGGTGGGGGACGGCTCCGTTTACGCCTGGTTCTGCGGCTACGCGCCCTTGGCCGACCCGCAGTACGTGGTGGTGGTTTTAGTGAAGAATGGTGGGAGTGGGAGTCAAACCGCCGCGCCGCTTTTCAAAACGATCACCGAGCAGGTTATAAAATTGACCTAACCGCCTGTCTATAGTAGCATTTATGAAGGAGTTACCCCACGCGGAGCGCACCGTGATGAATGAAAATCTATTTTCAGAAGAGACAAAAAGCAAAAAAGATGTGGGAAGAGAAAGATTACTCGGGGGTGGAAAAAAGAATGGTGGTAAAGGGAGGAAAAATTCGCGCTTTAAGAGAACAGCGCGGCTATACCCTCCAGGAACTTTCCCGGCGTGCCCGCCTTTCTCTTTCTTATTTGAGTGAGATTGAACGCGGTTCAAAAAAGCCGTCTCTAAAAACCCTGGAAAAAATAGCCAAAGCCTTAAACGTTGCGAAAACGCAGCTCTTGGAGGAGGTTCCGGCAAATCACGGCTTTTCTCCGGGTGAAAAGATCCGCCTTCTCCGCACTGAAAAAAACATCTCCCTGCAGGAGCTTGCGGAAAAAGCGGGTCTGTCGGCTTCCTACTTAAGTGAGATCGAGCGGGGTACGGTTTATCCTTCCCTGGCCACACTTGGGCGGATTGCCTATAGCCTGGGCGTTCCCGCCGGTTCTTTGCTGGGGCGCGAGGCATCCCTGGGTTACAAGTTGAAGGTTTTACGGGAAGAGCAGGGCTTAACCCAGACCCACCTGGCGCAACTGGTAGGCGTCACCCCAGGCCTGATTGGTCAGATTGAGCAGGGCAAAGTCCAGCCTTCCTTAAAAACACTGGAGAAAATTTCCGAGGCGATGGGGGTATCGCCGTGTTATTTTATTATTGAAGCCAGTTCCTTAGAGCAAATCTTGAGCACGCTCACCCCTGAGTTGCGGGAAATGCTTTTACACCCTAACGTGCAGTCGGTTCTGGCTTTAATCTGTGATTTAAGCGAAAAAGAGCTTCAATTTATCTTAAATTTTATTCAGTTGTATAAACGCTCCGGAATAAGTAATTAAATAAATTATTTAAGTGCCGCCAAAGGCGGCTTAAGAAAAATATATTGCAGGCGAAAAAATATTATAGTATAATAGAAGCAATATGAAGGTGATATTTAGAGATGCCTGCCTTTGTAATCCAAAACCTGTGCCGGGGTTGCGGCGTCTGCACCCAGGTCTGCGCCTACCGGGCTATTAGCGTGCAGGCTCAACTGGCCGCGGTGGACCCGTTAAGGTGCCGGGACTGCGAAGAATGTATTTTTACCTGTCCGAACGGGGCAATTTCCCGGCTAGGGATGATAAGCAAGGAGTAATAGGAAGGGATAATAAGTTTGATTAGACCACTTATCTTACAATTGAGGGGGGGTTTTAAAAATGCCGATTTATGATTTTAAGTGCGACCGGTGCGGGCATGTCTTCAGCGTCCTGACCTCTTTGCAGGAGCGCGATAAGGTGGCTTGCCCGCAATGTCAAAGTAAAGAGGTCCGCCAGATCATCAGCGCCTGCTCGGTGCGCTCGGGAGGGGGCTGTTCCTCCAGCGGGGGTTTTGACTCCGGTTCGTGGCGCGGCGGCTGAGGGATTTAGGCAACAGAGCCGGAGGCTCTTTTAGAAATTGTAACCTGGGAAAGGGGTTTTTAAATGGCCTTAGAATTGAATGAAAGTAATTTTGACGCGGAGGTATTGCAATCAGCGCAGCCGGTGCTGGTTGACTTTTGGGCGCCGTGGTGCGGCCCCTGCCGGAGCATGGCACCGATCATTGACGAGGTGGCCCAGGAGTTTGCCGGCAGAGTTAAAGTGGCCAAAGTGAACGTCGACGAAAACCAGGCCCTGGCCGGCCGGTATAAAATCATGAGTATTCCTACCATGGTGATGTTTAAAAACGGGGAAGTGGTCGGGCAGATGGTGGGATACACAGCTAAAGGAGTGCTGACCAAGAGGCTGGAACAGCTTTTATAAGAGCAGCTGTTATTAAGAAAAAATGGAAAATGTTTAACCGGCAAAAAAATGTATTTCCAAAGGGAAATGAGGGGGATTTAACGCCCCCTTTTTTTATGCTTTTCCGCACTAACTAGTAATTTTTCCATGCAGCAATTTTTCCAGTCTCTTGCGATCCAAGCCGATTATCGCCTGGTTTCCCACCGTGATCGTAGGAACAGCGTTTTAGAAACAATAAAGCAGGAAGTGGCTGTTTCATTAACGAATACTTAGAAAGTAAGCTGTGTTTGTAGGTACATCGGCGGCAAATACATTGGCCGGCGGGGTGAAAAAGCTTGTTTGACATTTCAGCCTTAGACAGGGTAATTAAAGATACTCTTGCCGCCAT
>DYES01000013.1 GCA_020725585.1 Desulfovirgula sp. | reverse complement strand
GGCCCCATGGTCAAGCGGCCTAAGACACCGCCCTTTCACGGCGGTAACCCGGGTTCGAATCCCGGTGGGGTCACCAAAGGCTATATTTTTGGCAGGGGAGATTGCCTTAAAAAAGGTAATCTCCCTTATGCCTGGGCGCGTAGCTCAGTGGGAGAGCGCCTGCCTTACAAGCAGGAGGCCGCAAGTTCAATCCTTGCCGCGCCCACCAGTTTATTTTTAGGGGAAGCCTTGAACCACAGGGGCTTCCGGGTTTTTAATAGGCTTGAGGTGATTTACATGGCTGTAGCGCGCGAATACGTGAAAGCCCTCATTGACCGCCTTACTGATGAACAGGTGAGGCTTTTTGGGTGATCCTCAACTCGATGGCCTGGCCGGTGGAGGAAGTTACGCCTGAAGAGATGGCAGAAATCGAAGAAGGTTTTGCCGAAATCGACGCAGGCAAAATAAAAAAATGCTCCACCGCCGGGCGGTGAAAGCGAGAAGCCTGGAAAAATTTATTGCGGCGCTTGATAATGTTGAACGAAAAGCGAACTGATTCCAAGTTTTTGTGTCCCTTTTGGTTTTGCTACGAAGCCCGCACTCTGTTGCGGGCTTTTTCATTTTCGGGGGGTGGTTGCTATGCGTTTTTACACTGCGCCGGAAGTAGCAAAAATGTTGAGAGTGAAGAAGGCTTACGTCTATAAGCTGGTGGCTACGGGAAAGCTGCAAGCGTTGCGGCTGTCGGAAAGACGTTTACGGATTCCAGAAGATTCACTGAGGGAATATCTGGAGAACGAGTGTAGGGAGCGGGAAAAGGGCCTGGCAAGGGATCTAAGTTAAAAGATGACCGAGCCGCCGTTTCATTTCCCCCTCCGCATCTGCAGTTTGTCTCCGAGAGCGTTGAAATAGTCGATCCAGGCCCGGGCGTCTTCGTCCCCCTCTTCTGTTTTTTTCCGGAATTCCGGGTAAACGGTGTGCAGCAGGTGGTAGTATACGTTTTGCACCTTCCAAAGATCCACTTCGAAGGGCAGGGAGCGGACGAAGCCGGCAACTTCGTCTAATTGGGCGATCAGGGAGCGGTCG
Source organism: Desulfovirgula sp. (assembly GCA_020725585.1). GTDB lineage: Bacteria > Bacillota > Desulfotomaculia > Desulfotomaculales > Nap2-2B > JAIMBK01. The sequence continues at coordinate 35,509 of DYES01000013.1, read as the reverse complement.
GCGGGTTCGGCACGTAGCTGTTCGCCCATCCGTTCCAGGGTCAGCTGAAGGGCGTACGCCAGGCCGGGGCCGTCCAGCGGGACGCTCGACATCTCGGCTTCGCCGAGGAGGGTCCTCACGCGCTCGAGATCCAGCGTTTCTTCCGCCAGGGCCTGGCGCAGGCTGGTGTTCAGGACGAATTCGGCAGCCGCGTACAGGGCCCTGGGCTGGGGGATGTCCAGGTCCTTTAAGAAGCGCATAAGGGGGGCGTGGCGCTCGTAAATCCGCCGGTAGTCCGCGGTAACCTCCGCGAGGGTGGCCTCGAGAATCTGGTCCAGCACCATTCTTTGTTTGTCCCGGAAAAGCTGTTTCAGCGAGTAGGTGGCCCCTTCGAAATGCTGATCCAGGAGGCGGATTACCTCCGGAAAGTCGGCCCGGTCGAAAGCGCCGGTTACTTCCTGGGCCATTTTTTGATAGGCTTCTTCCTCCCGGTAAATCCGGACGCCGGCGTTTACATTATGGTTGCCGAAGTGAAACACCCCGTAGCTCAACGTTGCCGATTCGCGCGTAACCTCCGAAGTAACCCGCGCCCGCCCTACCGTCAGCCTGGCCGCCCCGGCCAGGCGGTTCTGGGAATCTTCCCGGTGAACGGCGTAGCAGTAAATGCGGGATTGCTCGTCGTACGTTTCAAACAGCGAGCAGATGGCGTAATGGGCGCCGACCTTGAGCAAATCGACCATCGCCGGCTTGACAAACTTTTCGTAGATATGGGCGCCGTCTTTGTGTTCCGTGAGGTTGCTTTTGGCCTGGGCAAGCATCTCTAAAAATCCTGATTCCAGATCGCTGCCGAACAGTTCCCGGGCCAGCTGGACGACGCGCCCGGCGTACTGGAGCACCTGCACCGTCTCGATCCCGGAAATTTCGTCGAAGAACCAGCCGCAGCTGGTGAACATCAACATGGCGTGCCGCTGCATTTCCAACAGCTTGAGGACCGCAACCTGTTCTTCCGGACCAAGCTCCCGGTGGGCATGTTTTGCTAAAAACCGTTGCAGACCTTCCGGGGAGCGGTCGAGGATCACGGTGATGTAGTCGTTGCGCGCCGCCCAGGGATCTTTCAGGAACTGCCGCGCGCGTTCTTCGTAAAGGGGGGCGGCCGTATTGCGCAGCCAGTTCAGGGCGTTACGCAAAGGGGCCCGCCAGGCCTGGCTCCACCCTGGGCGCAGGCCGGAATTGCAGCCGCAGTTGTTCCGCCACCGCTCCACCCCGTGGGCGCAGCTCCAGGAAGTGTTTTCGTTGATTTCCACTTCGTGGGTAGGCGGGTGCTGTTCCAGGTATTCCGCGTAGTTGGTAATCCTGGCCAGCCTGTTCGATTCAATATAGTGGAGGGCATAGGCCAGCGCCATGTCCCCGTGCCGGTGGTGGTGGCCGTAAGTTTCCCCGTCGGTGGCAATGTTCACGAGCTGCGGCGCGCTTTTTTCCTCGTAGAAGCCGCCGAGCAGCCGCTGGGCGAAGCGCTCCCCGTTGGTGAGCAGCTTTTCGAAAGCCACGGCGCGGGAAATCTCCCCGTTGTAGAAAAAGACGTTAATTGTCCGGCCCGAATCCGGCAGGCGAATTAAATAGGGCATGGTGATGTCGATTCCTTTATGTCCTGCCTCGGACCAGTTGCTCGCGCCGATTTTGCGGTACCGCCGGGCCTGGTAAGGAGCCAGAACGGTGAAGTGGATCCCCAGTTCAGCCATGATGTCGAGGGTTTCCAGATCCACGGCGGTTTCCGGCAGCCACATTCCTTCGGGCCGCCGGCCAAAGCGGTCTTCGAAATCTTTAATTCCCCAGATCACCTGCGTGTACTTATCGCGCCGGTTGGCCAGCGGCATGATCATGTGGTTGTAAGCCTGGGCAAACGCGCACCCGTGCCCGGAAAAGTTCTTTTGGCTTTCCCGGTCGGCTTCGATGATGGCGCAGTAAACGTCCGGTTCGTTGGTTTTAAGCCAGGACAACAGCGTCGGCCCGAAATTAAAGCTGATTTTGGTGTAGTTGTTGACGATTTTTTTAATCCACCCGTCTGGGTCTAAAATGCGCGAGGCCGTATTAGGCTCGTAGCACTCGGCGGTGATTCGTTCGTTCCAGTCGTGGTACGGGTAGGCCGAGTCCTGGAGTTCGATATTCTCCAGCCACGGGTTTTCCCGCGGGGGCTGGTAGAAATGGCCGTGAATGCAGATGTATCGCTCCATTTCTTTAATCCTCCTTGCTTTTTGCCAATAAAAGGCATGTCTTCCCGTTTAAGGCGAGGCGAATCGCGCCTGGGGAAACGAGCGCGGCCGGCACGAAGCTGCCGTCCCCAAGCCAGCGCTCCTCCGCAGCGTCTAAGAGCTTGCGCCAGCACCCCGCCGGAACGGTCAAAGCAATTTCCACCCGGTCGTCGCGGAAGGAAAAGATCAGGCATACCTCGTCATCGCCGCTCCAGCGGCGAACAAACAGGACTTGTTCCTGCTCGTAAGCAGTCACTTCCATCTTTTCCAGGTTGAGCTCCGCCAGGGCCGGCTGCTCCCGACGCAGCCGGATAAGTTCCCGGTAAAAGGCGCGCAGGACCCGGCTCTGCTTGTGACGGCTTAAGTCCCGCTGGAGTCGGGAGCGCAGGAAGGTGGCTTCGTCCTGCGGATCGGGGACCTCGCCGGTCCACGCGAAGCCGGCGAACTCTTCCCGCCGCCCCTCTCGGACGGCTTGGGCCAGCGCCGGGTCCGCATGGTCGGTAAAATACTGGAAGGGAGCTGTTTCACCGTATTCCTCCCCCATAAAGAGCAGGGGTAGAAAGGGGGACAGGAGGACGACGCCGGCGGCCAGCTTCAGCCCGGCAAAGGAAACCAGCGCGCTCAATCTCTCTCCCCGAGCGCGGTTCCCCACCTGGTCGTGGTTTTGGGAAAAAACCACGAACTGGCGGGCAAGGGCCAGTTTCGGCCGGCGGCCGTGCCGCCTCTGCCGGTAGGCGGAGCGCTGGCCGGTGTAAACGTATCCTTCCCGGAAAGCCCGGGCCAGGTGTTCAAGCCTGCCGAAATCCTGGTAATACCCGTCCCTTTCTCCCGTCAGCAGGGAGTGCAGGGCGTGGTGGAAGTCGTCGCTCCACTGGGCGTCCAGGCCGTACCCCCCAGCTTCTCGCGGGTAGATTACCCGGGGGTCGTTCAGATCGCTTTCGGCGATCACGTAAACCCGGCGGCCCAGCCGTTCTGCCCGCCCGCGCGCCGCGGCGTTAAGTTCCTCTAAAAAGGGCAGCGCGCTCTTGTCGATGATTGCATGCACGGCGTCCAAGCGCAGGCCGTCCACGTGAAATTCCGTCAGCCAGTATAGCGCGTTCTCGATAAAAAAGCGCCGCACTTCGTCGCTGCCGGGCCCGTCGAAATTGAGCGCCGGCCCCCACGGGGTCCGGTAGCGGTCGGTAAAGTAAGGGCCGAAATCGGCCAGGTAGTTTCCTTCCGGCCCCAGGTGGTTGTAGACCACGTCTAGGAAGACGGCCAGCGAGCGCTTATGGCAGGCGTCCACCAGCCGCTTGAGCCCTTCCGGCCCGCCATAGGAGTTCTGAACGGCAAAAGGGTAAACACCGTCGTACCCCCAGTTGCGGCTGCCCGGAAACTGGGCGACGGGCATCAGCTCCAGGGCGGTAATCCCCAACTCTTTGAGCTCGTTTAGCCTGGGGATGATGGCGTCGAAGGTGCCTTCCGGGGTGAAGGTGCCTACGTGCAGCTCGTAAAAGATTAGTTCGTCCCTGGCTGGGCCAAACCAGCAGTGATCAGACCAGGCGAAAGCGTGGGGATCCACCACCTGGGAGGGGCCGTGGACGCCCTGGGGCTGGCAGCGCGAGGCGGGGTCGGGCCGGTCTTTGCGCCCGTCCAGGAGATAAAAGTAAAGGCTGCCGGGCTCCACCTCCGTGGCTGCCCCTTGATAGTAGCCCCGTTCGTTTCGCGCCAGCTCTGCCAGCCGTTCCCGGGGCGCCACAAAGTGCACGGAAACGCTTTCGGCCAGGGGGGCCCAAACGCAAAAAAAGCAGCGTCCATTCCCCAGGTAGGTGGCGCCCAGACCTGCGTTTTGGATCATGATTTTATCCCTCGCTTTGGCAGATGATCGAAAGCGGCCCTTGATGCACTGCCCCTTAGCCGGTTGATTTCCGTGAGCGCCGCCCGCACTTCCGGCTTTTCGCTGAATATTTCCAGAGGGTAGCGCGCTTTTCGCCGCCAGTTGGGATGTTCGTCGCCTGTTCCGGGGACATTCTGGGGAGCCGTTTCCAGCCACAAATCTTCCAGGTTGACCGCCAGCAGCCGGGCCCGGCTGGCGGCCAGGTGCTTAAGGCAGGCCAGAAAAACTGCCTCTACATCGTTGGTGGGAATTTGGAGCCGGCCCCGGCGGTGGAGAAAGAGCGGCAGGACCAGCCGGTCGGTGACGTTTTTTTCCTTTTCCAGCCAGAAGGTTTTGAAGGGAGGCATATCGTGGGTGTTCAGGCAGGCCAGGACGCCCGCAGGGATGGGGCGCAGCGCCTGGTAAGGGTCGGGCTTATATTCAAAGGGCAGCACGTACATCCGGTAAACCTTATGGCGGGCCATGGCCGCGCGCACGCGGCCGGGAACGGTCCCCAGATCCTCCCCTACGAGTAGCGTCCGGGAGCGCTGCGATTCCAGTGTTAAAATGGCGTAAAGTTCTTCCGCGCGGTAGCGCACGTAAACTCCCTCGCGTGCGGACAGGCCCCTGGGCACCCAAAAAAGGCGGTGCAGCCCCATCACGTGGTCGAGGCGCAGGACGCTTGCGTGCCGGAGATGGTGGCGGAGGCAGGCAAGGTAGTAGCGGTAACCCTGGTCCCGGATCTGTTCCGGATGCAAAGGCGGAAATCCCCAGTCTTGCCCCTGGGTGAAAAAAGCGTCCGGCGGCGCACCGACGCTGGCTTCCGGAGCAAAGGCGGCGCGTTCGCGCCACACGTCGTACCCGTCAGGATGAACTCCCAGCGGCAGGTCCAGGTATAGCCCTTGCCCGGATTGCCGGGCCCGGTCCGCTGCCTCCCGGAATTGTTGAAAAGCCAGCCACTGCACGTACAGATGGTAGCGCTCAGCCTCCGGGTCGTAGTCCTGCTCCTGGAGAATGCCGTTGCGCATCCGCGCGGGCCAGGCCGGCCAGCCGGCGCGCTGCCGCTCGACGGCGGCCCGGAAGCGAGCGTAGTCCTGCGCCGCCGGGTACTTTTCCGCCCAGCTCCGCAGGGCCGCCTGTCTTTCTGAATTGCCGGCAAAGTGGCAGCGCGCCAGGCATTCTAAGACCTTGCGCTTGGCCGCCGTTATCCGGCGGTAATCGACCAGGCGCGCGGACCTAAGGGCTGCCAGCTCATTCTGGAAAGAGGGGGAGTTAAGCAAATCCAGCGCTTCTGGATGATTTTTTAGCTCCGGGACGCGGGTAACGTCCAGGTAGAATTCGTTCCAGAACAGACGACTGACCGGCACATAAGGACTGGGGGCGAAGGGTTCATCCAGGAAGGCGGCCAGAAGGGGGAGAACGCCCACAAAGCTGCCTCCTAAGCTCCCAACCCAGCGGAGCAAGGCTTCCAGGTCGGTCAGGTCGCCGGCGCCCCAGCTCTGCCCGGAAGAAAGGGCGTAGAGCGGGAGGAAAACACCCCAGATCCGGCCCGCCGCTCCGGCGGGCAAGGCGCAGGCCCGGCGGGGAGCGGAAATGATCAGGGTTTCGGACGAACAGTAGGGAAGGTTCAGCTTCAGCCGGTGGTAGCCCCAGGGAAGCCGGGAAGGAAGGGTTAGCTGTCTGGCCACGTAGTTTACACCTTCCACCGAAGCCGCCCGGAGCACGGGCAAGCGGGCCAGGTTGCCGTGCCAACGCTGGACCACACCATTTTCCAGCTCCAGCCGGCAATCCACCGGGCCTTGTGCCTGTCCTGCCGGCAGGCGCAAAAGAATGGGCGCCGGCCTTCCGTCCCAGGCTACGGCCACCGGTTCGCAGCAGCGCTGCCACAGCTGCCGCCGGCGCTCCCGGAGCGCGCCGGGAACCTCTTTAAAGTCCTCCACCGGCGCCCCCAATGCCCGCAGCGCAAGCAGCAACGAGTGTGGCGCGGCCTGCCGGAGACGGCCCGTAGAATCGCGGTAGGCAATCTCCACTCCGTACAGCCGGGCCAGTTGATAAAGCATGTAGACCTGCTTTCCGGTCACAACGGCCAACCCCAGACTCTCCCCTGACTAACGACAGGTGCGTTTACTCACAAAATATTATCCCCCATCCCTGGTTTAATAAACAAATTATGTTCCGGCTGAAAGAGCGAACCCGGCGATTTCACCCCGGAGTAAATCTATAAACGATCTCTTCGGGTGGCCAGGCCCATTTAGTGAAATTAATATTAATAATTGTTTAGATTTAGAAATACCAGAGATAAAATTATTAAGGATGAAATTATAAGGAGAAATTGGCTGGGGATTATTTGATCAGGTGTTTGGAAATATCACTTAGTTCTCCCGCGTCTTTTTCCAACTCGTGAAGGATGGCCACTATTTGCTGGGTAGCGGAGGCCTGATGTTCGATCACGTCAGAAATTTGTTTGATGCTATCCAGAAAACCAATTATTGTGTCGCTTACGCTGGCCAGCCGGCTGGAAATTTCTTTTACATTGCGCTGCGTCTTTTCGGCCAGTTTGCGGATTTCTCCAGCCACCACGGTAAATCCCCGGCCCTGTTCACCGGCGCGGGCGGCTTCGATGGCGGCGTTTAAACCCAGCAGGTGGGTCATGGAGGCGACGTCCTGGATTAAGTCCAGCACCTCGCTCATGCTGTTCACTTCCTTGCGTATGCCGTCTGTTTTTCCGGCCAGTTCGCTGGCCGAGGCGGCCAACTGCTGGGCTGCCGAGGAAAGAGAAGTTGCTTCCGTGTTGACATTGGCGACGCTTTCTTTCAGGCTGGCGGCGATTCCTTGAATTTTGTCCGCCGTAGTCGTTTCTACCGCATAGGCTAAACTGCCGACCACTTTTCCTGTATCGTCAGTAATCGGTATGCCTACGCCCATGTAGGGAACTCCGTAAACCTCCTTGGCGACGGTGCGCACCTGCCTTTGGCCGGAGCGGATGGTGGCGTCCGCTATGGAGCCGGGCTTTACCGGATCGTTGACCTTGATTCCCAGTTTTAAAGTTTCGCCGTCTTCGTAAAAGATATATTTCTCAAGATCAGAGATGGCCAGTGCGTAGGCCGGCCCCAAAAGCTCTTTTAAAAAGGGGGCAACGCTGGTAATTTTATCCATCACATTCATATTTATTTTTTATTAAATACCTCCTTCCGTTTTGGATTGGGTTTAGATTCCGGAATTCGACAAAAGATCAGATTTTCCTTTTTTATGGGAAAAGTTTTTATAAAAACTGGTTTTTGGGTAAATTTTTTTAATCCTTTACCTTTCCCGGAAGGATTTGAGTTTGTAATATAGAATATTTTACAATAGCCTTAACCTTAGGTTCAACTTTTTACTTTTTGGAAGATAGGGAATAGGATGGCCGCGCAGGCAGTAAATTTTGATTTGAGGAAATAGGAGGTCAAATAAAATTGACGAGCGATCGGGAAAAAAACAGTGAATCTTTGGAACCACTGTTTAGTCCAAAATCTGTTGCCATCATCGGAGCTTCCCACAATCCCGGCAAGCCCAGCGGGCGCCCCCTGGCCGCCTTGCTTAAGAATGGATACAGGGGAAAACTGTTTCCGGTCAACCCCCGTTATCAGGAATTGTTCGGGGTAAAGTGTTATCCAACGCTAAGGGATGTGCCGGAAGAAGTGGACATGGCTATTGTGGCCGTGCCGGCGGCGGCAGTCCTGGCCGTCCTTCGTGACTGCGTGGAAAAAGGGGTCAAGGCGGCCATTGTGATTACCTCCGGTTTTGCCGAAGTGGGCGGGGAAGGAGCCCGCCTGCAAGAAGAGCTGGCCAGGATGGCCCGACAAAGCGGGATGCGGATCTGCGGGCCGAATACAATGGGTATCTTGAGCTCCCCTTCCCGCCTGGTGGCCAATTTTGCCATTGCAACTCTCCCCGAAAAGGTTTCGATCCCCGATTTTCTTGGTTTCGTAACGCAAAGCGGCGGTTTTGGCTACGGAATTTACGAAATGATCCAGAGTTACGGAATCGGCTTTAGTCATTTTGTCAGCAGCGGGAACGAAGCCGATGTGGATTTTGCCGAGTACCTGACCTATCTGGCTAAAGATTCCCATACCAAAGTGATCGGCGGGTACATGGAAGGGATTAAAGACGGCGCCGGGTTTATCCGGGCGGCGGAAATGGCCCTGGCCCAAGGCAAGCCGGTCGTGCTCATTAAAACCGGGCGCTTTGCCGCCGCGGCAAAAGCGGCCGCCTCGCACACCGGCGCTCTGGTCGGTTCGGACCGGGTATACGACGCCGTTTTTCGTCAGAAAGGGATTATCCGGGTGGAGAGTTTCCATGAAATGCTGGCCGTGCTGACTGTTTTGGCGGGCGGCAAATTGCCACGCGGCAACCGGATCGGGGTGATTTCCACCTCCGGCGGCGCAGGAGTATTTTTAGCCGACAAATGCGCCGAAAACGGGTTGGAGTTGGCCCGGTTCTCCGAGGAAACCCGGACAAGGCTGGCGCGCCTGCTGCCTCCTTTTGCTTCCGTGAACAACCCCGTGGATATTACTTCCGCCATTATGGTTGAGCCTGCTTTGCTTTTTGAATGTTCCAGGGTGGCGGCAGAAGACCCTGGTGTAGACATGCTGGTCATTTGCCATGGCTACCCCGCGGAAACCATGGAAAGGGTGGCCGCTCTGAACTTTTTTGAGAAAATGGCTGGCTTTGTACGCGGCGCCGATAAACCGGTGGTAAATTTGCTCTGGGGGCACCAGGACAGTGTGCAGCAAGTTGTGCGTGCCTTGACGGAGCGCAGGGCGCCGGCGATTTATGAGATCGAATACGGTGTGCGGGCCCTGGCCGCGCTGGCCAAATACAACGCTAAAAGGCGGTCCTTCAAGGGGCGCAGCGCGCCGCCGCCGGTGGCGCCGCCGGCAAAAGAAAGGGCGGCGGGGATTTTGGCTAAATTCGGGCCCGGCGCGAAAATAACGGAATACGAAGCGAAAAAAATTTTGGCCGCTTACGGCATCCCCGTAACTCGCGAGGAGCTGGTTACAGACGCGCAGGCGGCCCTGGAAGCCGCCCGGCAAATCGGCTACCCGGTAGTTTTAAAAGTCGAATCTCCCGACATACTACATAAAACGGAGGCTGGCGGGGTGATCTTGAATTTGCAAACCCCCGCGGAGGTTGCGTCCGCCTGGCAGCAAATTTTAAATAACGTCGGGCGCTGCAACCCATGGGCCACCATAAAAGGAGTCCTGGTGCAGGAGATGCTCCCCCGGGGGGTAGAGGCGATCTTGGGGATCGGACAGGATGACGTTTTCGGTCCGACGGTAATCTTTGGCCTCGGGGGCGTTCTCGTGGAAGCGCTGGAGGACATCGCGGTCAGAATCCCGCCGCTGACCGTAGAGGATGCTTTGGAGATGACGGAAGAAATAAAGGGGCGCCGTTTGCTGGATGGCTTTCGGGGCCTGCCCCCGGTTGATCGCAAAGCCGTCGCGGAAGCTATTTTAAAGATCAGCCGGCTGGCCCTGGATTTCCCGCAAATCGCCGAACTGGACATCAACCCGCTCATCTGCACGAGCCAGGGAGTAAAGGCGGCGGATGCCCTGATCGTGCTGAAAGGGTAAGGAATCAGGAATAAATTTTGAGGGAAGGGAAAGGTTTTGCGCTTGCCCAAGCGGCTGGCGGCGATTGCCGAGTTTGTTCCGCCCGGCAAGGTGGCGGCCGATATCGGCACCGACCACGCTTACCTGCCCGTTTATCTCGTGCAGACCGGGCGCAGCCCAAGGGTCATCGCCACGGAGTTAAATGAAAAACCCTGGATGCGCGCCCGCTTTTGGGTAAGTTCTTTTCATCTCGAGGATAAAATTGAGGTCCGCCTGGGTGCAGGGCTGCAGGTGCTTTCCCCCGGCGAAGTGCAGGTGGTGGTGGTGGCCGGCATGGGCCAGAACACGATCAGGGAACTGCTGGCCGCCACCCCCGCGGTTTTATACCGTTTGGAGAGGCTCATTTTGCAGCCGATGTCCGACGCGGGAAACTTGCGCCTGTGGCTGGTAGACAACGGCTGGCGGCTGGTCCAGGAAGCGCTGGTAGAGGATCAAGGCCGCCTGTACGTGATTGTCGTGGCTGAACAGGGGGAGGAAACCACTAAAGACCGGTTGTTGATCGAAATAGGGCCGCGCCTGGCGGAAAAAGGGGGCCCGCTTTTCGTTGCTTACCTCAAGCAGCTCAAGAAAAAATACCAGCGCATCTTAAGCGGGCTGGAGCGCAGCCGGTTGCCGGCTGCCCAGGAAAAAGCCCTTAAACTAACCGCCAAACTGGCCAGGGTGAGAGAGGTGATGGGAAAATATGCCGGCCAAAGCTAAAGATTTGTTTTTCCTGGTGGAAGAGCTGGCCCCTTTGGAGCTGGCCGAAGAGTGGGATAATCCCGGCCTTCAGTTGGGGGACCCGGAACGGGAGGTTGCGCGTGTATTGTTGGCCCTGGACGCGGACGAAGAAGCCTGCCGCGAAGCAATGGAAAAAGACGCGCAGGCCGTTATTTGCCACCATCCGCTGTTTTTCAGGCCCTTTCAAAATTTGCGCCTCGATCAGCCCCGGGGCGCTCTGGTTGCCGCCTTCATCCGGGCCGGCACGGTTGTTTACGCGGCGCATACCAATCTGGACAGCGCCGGGCGGGGGGTAAACGACGCCCTGGCGAAAAGACTCGGTCTTACGGAAGTGGGCGTTCTCCGGACCACCCGCCGCCAAAAACTTTTGAAGCTGGTTACCTTTGTCCCCTTAAGCCATGTGGATGAGGTGCGCTCGGCCCTGGGCAGAGCAGGCGCCGGTTGGATCGGCAATTATAGCGAGTGCGCTTTTCAGGTCCAGGGCGAGGGCACTTTTCGCCCCCTGGAAGGGGCCAACCCCTTTATCGGCAAGCTGGGCGAGCTGGAGTATGTGGATGAAGTCCGTCTGGAGACCATTCTTCCGGCGGAACTGGCGGAGCGGGTGGTAAAGGCGATGCTGGCGGCGCACCCCTACGAGGAGGTGGCTTACGATCTCTACCCGCTGGCCAACGAAGGAGTTGCGCGGGGCATGGGGAGAATTGGCGAGCTGGCCAGGCCCATGGCCTTTGGGGAGTTTATTGATTATGTTAAGGAGGCTTTAGAGCTTAAAAATTTGCGTTATGGAGGAAGCCTCGCGCGGGAAATCCGGCGCGTGGCTGTTTGCGGGGGAGCGGGAGCGGAACTGTGGCCGGATGCGCTGGCGGCAAAGGCCGATGTTTTTGTTGCCGGCGACCTGGGTTACCACGCCGCCAGGGATATGCTGTCCGCGGGCATGAACTTTGTGGACGCCGGGCATTACGGGACGGAGCGCGTAATTTTGCCCGTCCTGCGGGATTTTCTCGGCGAGCGGTGCCGTCAAAAGGGCTGGGACGTGGAAATATTTTTAGCAAGCAGCCAGGCAGATCCTTTTATCTTTGGATAACTTTCTTTTTTACTCCCTGGCGTGAATTTTTGCGATTATTCTGGGTAGTAAAAGTTTTTCAGCGGGTACTTGCCAAGAGCCTTCGGTTATGTTAACATATTAACCACAGGGCATAAACATCCGGCGCACGCACCCTGCCGTGTGCGTGATCACCTTGAAGTTTTGAGCCAACACAAATTGAAAGGGAGCCCGGCCTCTGGTTGTGGCTTGTATGCCCCCACCGAGGGGACACAAAAAGCAGCCAGGAGGGCACCCACCTGTAGGGACAGGGTTCAAGAAAACTTGGGGAGGATCACGGCACGAGTGGGGTTTTTTATTGACATCCCCTTAGCGCGCAAAATATAATCGGGGTAGCAATTTTTAAGAAGGGAGAGAAAGTATTGGCCAGTGAGAATATCATCACGTTAAACGACACAAATATCCAGGAGGTTCTCGCCGCGGCAAAAACCCCCGTAATGGTGGATTTCTGGGCTCCTTGGTGCGGTCCTTGTAAAATGATTGCGCCGGTCATCGAGGAAATTGCCGACGAGTACGCGGGGAAGGTGCAGGTGGCGAAGTTAAACGTGGACGAAAATCAAGAGGCGGCATCTAACTTTAAAGTGAGCAGCATACCTACTTTAATCGTTTTTAAAAACGGGCAGGAATTAGAGCGTTCCATAGGTTTTAAGACAAAAGGAGAAATTAAAAAGATTTTAGAGCGGTATTTATAACTTGGGGACAGATGGACCAGGACCAAAAAGCACGTTAGCTTCTTGCACGTGCTTTTTTTATTGCCGAGAGAAGAAAGTCCCCCTTGACGACGTTATTTTAAAGCATGCTTGAGAGCAAACTATTAAACAAAGAAGAAAGGGTAAACAAAGAAGAAAGGGCCTGCTGGCCGAACCGGCTGATTTGCCGCCCGTTCCTGGACTTAAGGCAGTTTAAAGAGTAGGCCGGGCAGCAGGACGACAAAGCGGCATTATGGCTGGAGCACTTTTACGCGCTGAAGCGAACCGCTTTTCATTCAGGTGGAGGATTAAGATGTTTTTCCTGCGCATTCCCGCTGCCACTTACCGCCTCCAGTTCAATCGGGACTTTCGCCTTCCCGACGCGCTAAAGCTGGTGCCGTACTTAAGCGCCCTGGGGATCAGCGACCTTTACGCTTCTCCGTTGTTCGCAGCGCGTCCGGGAAGCGCCCACGGGTACGACGTGGTCGACCCAACCCGCCTGAACCCGGAATTGGGCGGAGAAAGCGCCTTCTTTGCCCTGGCCGCCGCGCTCAAGGAAGCCAATCTGGGTTTGCTTCTCGACATCGTTCCCAACCACATGGCGGCGGACGTCGCGAACAAGTGGTGGGCGGACGTTTTGGAAAACGGCCCTTTTTCGCCTTTTGCGGGTTATTTTGACATTAACTGGCGGCCGCCCCGGCCGGGGATGAAAAACAAAGTGCTTCTCCCGGTACTGGGGAAACCTTACGGCGAGGCCCTGGAAAATCAGGAGCTGACCCTGGATTTTGGCCGGGACGGGTTTCGGATAAAATATCACGAGCACCGCTTGCCGTTGAATTTGCGGGCGTACCACCGGATACTTAACCGCCGCGGGGACGAGCTGCAAAAAAGATACGGGGCGGACGAACCCTGGGCGGTGCAGCTGCTGGCCCTGGGTGATCGTTTAAAGAAAAGCGCGCCGGAAGCAAAAAGCGTCGGGCCGGAGGTTAAAGCTGTCCTCTGGCGGCTTTTTCAAGAAAACGAGGAGTGCAAAAAATTTATCGAGGAAGACCTGCAGATTTTCAACGGCCGCAAAGGTGACCCGGAAAGTTTTCGCCTCCTGGACAGGCTCTTGAGAGAACAGTTTTATCGTTTATCCTTCTGGCGGGCGGCCAACCAGGAAATAAACTACCGGCGCTTCTTTGACATCAGTGAACTGGTTTCGCTGCGCATGGAGCAAAGGAAGGTGTTTGCGGCAACCCATTCCCTGGTCCTGGAGCTGTGCAAAGGAAAATGGGTTACCGGCCTGCGGATTGACCATGTGGACGGGTTGTACGATCCCCCGGGCTACCTGCGGCGCCTGCAGAACGCGCTGGCTGGTGCAAAAAAGCGCCCGGCCTTTTACGTTATCGTCGAAAAAATACTGTCCGGCGACGAGGAACTGCCCGCGGATTGGCCGGTTTTCGGAACCACCGGCTACGACTTTTTGAATGTGGTCAACACCCTTTTTATTGATCCGGACGGGATAAAAGAGTTGGACGAATTGTCTTGCCGGTGGGGCGAACAAGAGGAAACAGGGCCGCCTGATTTGGTCTATGTGCAAAAAAAGCGCGTGCTCAAAGAGCTTTTTGCCGCCGAAGCGCACGCTCTGGCGCAGCAGGCGGGACGCCTGGCGGTGCGCGACCGGCACGGCAGGGACCTGACCATCGCCGACCTGGAGCAGGGTATTTTTGAGATCACCGCCTGCCTGCCGGTCTACCGGACTTATCTCGGCCATTCTCCGGCGGCCGGGCAGGACCGCGAAAAAATAGAGTATGCTGTGGCCGAGGCCGGGCGCAGAAACCCAAACCTTCTCCCCGCCGTCGCGTTTTTGCGCCGCGTCTTGCTCCAGGAGTATCCGGCTGAATTTACGCCGGCCCAAAAAAAGGAATGGCTTCATTTTACCAGGAAATGGCAGCAATTTACGGCCCCGGCCATGGCGAAGGGATTTGAAGATACCGCCCTTTACGTTTACTACCGGCTGGTTTCTTTAAACGAGGTGGGCGGGGATCCGGCAGGCGGCGGAATAACGGTCGAAGAGTTCCACCGGTGGAATCTGGCCAGACGGCAGCGCTGGCCGCATGCCCTCAACGCCACTTCCACTCACGACACCAAGCGAAGCGAGGACGTGCGGGCGCGCTTAAACGTGCTCTCGGAGCTCCCCGCCCTTTGGGCGGAACATTTCCTGCGCTGGCAGGATTTTAACCGGGCAAAGAAACCGGCACTAAACGGCAGCCCCGTCCCCGACGACAACACAGAGCGGTTTATCTACCAAAACCTGCTCGGGGCCTGGCCGCTGCGCCGGGAAGAAGAAGCGGAATTCCTGGAAAGGTTTGGCGCCTACCTGATCAAAGCAGCCCGCGAGGCCAAAATTTACACTAGCTGGCTCCGCCCGCAGGCAGCCTACGAAAAGAGCCTGATCGGCTTTCTTAAAGCTATTTTCGAACCGCCGGAAAAAAATTTGTTTGTTGAGGATTTCCAGCGCCTGCAAAGACGCGTCGCCTGCTTTGGCGCGGTCAATTCCCTGGCGCAGGTCCTCTTGAAAATAACCGCTCCGGGAGTGCCGGACTTTTATCAGGGGAGTGAACTCTGGGATTTCAGCCTCGTGGACCCCGACAACCGGCGGCCGGTGGACTTCCGACACCGGGCCGCACTTCTGGAGAGTCTTCAGGAACAGGAAAAAAATGGCCTGGCCCCCCTGGCGCGCGAACTCTGCGCGCACTGGGAGGACGGCCGGATAAAACTCTACCTCACTTACAGGGCCCTCAACCTGCGCAGGGGCTGCCAGGAGCTGTTTGCCTCCGGAGAATACATCCCTTTGCACGCGTCAGGCGGCTTGAATAGCCACGTCTGCGCCTTTGCCAGGCGCCTGGAAAAGGCCTGGGCGGTGGCGGCGGTGCCCCGGCTGCTCGCCAGGCTGCTGGGCGAAGTGCAGCGCAAGCCCGCCGAAGAATCGTCCCACTGGCCTTTTCCGGATGGTTTGCTGCCCGGCAGGCAGATCTGGGGGAAAAGCGAGATAATCCTGCCTGCCGGCGCCCCGGGGGAGTGGTCTAACGTTTTCACGGGGGAGGCGCTGCTGGCCTGCGCGCACAGCGGTTTAAACACCACGGGCGCCGCCTCGCCCCGGGAGAAAGCGCTGCCGCTCGCCGACCTGTTTGCAAATTTTCCCGTCGCCCTGCTCGTCAGCCCCCTGTCCCGCACCTCCTGAAAAATTTCCCTGATCACCGGCTCTTTAAGGGGTGTTGGGTCAGGGAAAATTTTTTTAAAAAATTTTTTTAAACCATGTATTATTTCGTTAGAGAAATGACCATACTATTAGCAAAAGTTTGCTTTTTAAGAGGAGGAGGAGGTGAGGCATATGACCGATATCAGCCTTGCGGAATATTTTACCAAAGTCAGCGATCGGTTGCCGGAAGAAGCCGAACGGGTGCTCCGGGCCTTGATCGAGGAAGGGAGCATGAACAAAGAGGAGCTCTCCTTGACGGCCCGGGTAAAAAGAGCCGTTCTCGATCACGTGATCATGCAGCTGTTTGCTCTTGGTTTGGTGGATGTTTCCACCGAAGGAAAGAGCAAAATTTGCAGTTTAACAAAATTGGGCGGTGATTTCTTTAGCCTGATTAAAGCCGGTTAATCCCTTAAGACCGGCTTTTATAATTGACTGGTTGGTTCCCCCCCAGGTTTTGTAATACATTAACTGCCTTATTGTATAATTAAATAAAGTATCTATCAAAATGTAAAACAAAGAGAAAATCTTTGCTTTTTTTATTTTTTTAGGATACATTTATTTTCAAAAGAGGGTAGTTCCGGTGAGTGATCTTTTTCAGCAGGCGTTCCAGGAGAGTTTAAAAAAAGAGGCACCTCTTGCCGACAGGATGCGGCCCCGTACCTGGGAGGAATTTGAAGAGCAAGGGACAATTGTAGGGCCGGGCGCTATGCTGCGCCGGAGCATCGAGGCAGACAGTTTGCCTTCGCTTATATTCTATGGACCTCCCGGCACGGGAAAAACCACGCTGGCTTTGCTTATCGCCGGGATGACCAGGGCCCATTTCGTCAGCTTGAGCGCTGTTTTGGCCGGAGTGGCGGATTTGCGCAAGGTAATTGAAGAAGCCCGAGAGCGGCGGGCTTATTACGGGCAGAAAACCATTTTGTTCATTGACGAAATCCATCGTTTTAACAAGGCGCAGCAGGATGCGCTCTTGCCCTCGGTGGAAAGCGGTCTGGTTATCCTGATCGGTTCCACCACCGAAAACCCCATGTTTTCAGTTATCCGCCCGCTTTTAAGCCGCTGTCGGCTTTGCCGCTTTGAGCCCCTTTCGGAGGAAGCCATCGTGCGGATTATCGAGCGGGCCTTAAAAGACAAGGAGCGCGGGTTGGGAAATTATCCGGTGGAAATAGAGCCCGCGGCCGTTGCACACATCGCCCGGGCGGCCAACGGGGATGCGCGCGCCGCCCTGAATCACCTGGAATTTGCCGTGTTGAGTACCCCTCCTGACGGCGCGGGCAGGCGGAAAATAACCCTTTCGGTTGCCGAGGAAGCGTGCCAGAGGCGGGTTTTGAGTTATGACCGGGCGGACGAGCATTACGACGTGGTTTCCGCCTTTATTAAAAGCATGCGGGGTTCCGACCCGCAGGCCACCCTCTACTGGCTGGCCCGCCTGATTTACGCCGGCGAGCCGGTGGAGTTCATTGCGCGGCGCATCATGATTCACGCCGCCGAAGATGTGGGCCTAGACGATCCCCAGGCGCTGGTGGTGGCCGCCGCCGCGGCCCAGGCGGTTGAACGCATCGGCCTGCCTGAGGCGCGGATCGTACTGGCCGAGGCCGCTCTTTACGTCGCCCTCGCTCCCAAAAGCAACTCCGTGATCAAAGGAATTGAGCGGGCGATGGAGGCGGTAGAAAAGCAAAGGGCCAACCCCGTCCCGATCCATTTAAGGGACGCCAGCTACAAGGGAGCGGGCGTCCTGGGCCACGGCAAAGGCTACAAATACCCGCACGATTACCCCGGCCGCTGGGTGAAGCAGCAGTACCTCCCGGAGGGGCTGGAAGGGGCCGTTTTTTACGAGCCTTCTGGGGAAGGGAAAGAAAAAGACATTAAAATTAAGCAATAAGGATTAAGCAAGCCAGTGAGCAATTTTACGCAATGGTGATTACTTTTTCTGCTTTTGATAAATGTTCCATGATCTCGTACATATTGCTTATCCTACCCACCGCCAGCTTTTCCTTTAGTTTGTAATACTCCAGGCACGTACCGCAAGATAAGATGGTGGTTCCTCTGGACCAGAGCGCTTGCAAATGGTCAAGTACGTCCGATCCCTGGGCGCTTAAGTATACCCCGGTGTTGATAAAGATCAGCGCTTCCGGAGCGGTCTCTTGCCCGGCGAGGGCAACGAAAAGGCTTTTCATGAGCGCCTGGCCAAGATCGGGAGAGCCCTGACCAAAAAGGTTGGAGGAGATCAGGTAGGCAACTCTGGTTGCCCGGGACGGTTTTTCGGACGTTTCTTGATCCCGGGTCCTTTGGCTTTCCGGGATTAACCCGGTCCCTTCCTTGACAATGTGCAATATGAATTCCCCGCCGTTTTCTTTTGCTTCCACCCGGTGTCCGGCGTTAGCGGCAAAAAGAGCAACGTTTTCTTTGGCTGCCGGGTTGTCCACGATAACGGTTAGTCTCGCTCCTGCAGGCAGTTCGGCCAGCGCCTTTTTGGTTTCTAGCACCGGCTGCGGACAGGCCAGACCTTTGCAGTTCAACTGTTTGTCCGCCACGCTTTCAAACTCCTTCCTGAACCTGTCGAAAAAGCTTCCTCGGTCGGCGTTCGTCCCTTTCGTCGCTCCGGTGCTCCAGGCCGACGAAACATCGGCTTGCCTCGGAGCGAACCACAGCAGCGCTGTCGAGATCCTTCGCGCTGGATTCTCAAGGGACGAACGCCGCCCTTGTTCATCAGGTGGTTTTTAGACCGTTTCTCCCTTGCTTTCCTTCTCTTACCTACTTTTCTACCTTTATCAGCGTGCTCTCCCTGGGAACCGCCCTGCCGATCAGGCGCGCTTCCCTGATCCCCTGTTCGGCCAAACTTTTCAGCAGCACGTCCGCCTTTTCTTCTCCGACGGCGATCAAAAGGCCGCCGGAGGTTTGCGGGTCAAACAGGATGGCCCTGTATTCCGGCGTGATCTCCGGGTCAAAAAATACCTCCCCATTTAAAAATTCGCGGTTGTTATAAGCCCCGCCGGGAACCAGGCCCATTGCCGCCAGTTCCAGAGCCTGGGGGAGCAAAGGGATTTCCGCCAGGTAAAAAATCAAGCTTACTTTGCTGGCCCTGGCCATTTCGGCGGCGTGGCCCAAAAGGCCAAATCCCGTGATATCCGTGCAGGCGGTGGCGCCCGCTTCTTTCATGGCAAAAGACGCCCTGTCGTTTAAAGCGGCCATGGAATTGACCGCGGCGCTGTACGCTTCCCGGGAAGCCATTTGGGCCTTTAAGGCCGTGCAGATGATGCCCGTCCCTAAAGGTTTGGTCAGGATGAGCAGGTCCCCCGCCTTCGCCCCGGCGTTGGTAATTACTTCCAGGGGGTGGGCGAGGCCAACTACCGACAGACCGTATTTGGGCTCGTCGTCCTGGACCGTATGTCCCCCGGCGATGATTGCCCCCGCTTCTTTTACTTTTTCGGCCCCGCCTTTTAAGGTTTGCCCGAGCACATCCACGGGCAGGCAGTTTGGAAAGCAAACGATGTTCAGCGCCAAAAGAGGGCGCCCTCCCATGGCGTACACGTCGCTTAAGGCGTTGGCGGCGGCGATCTGGCCGAAAACGTACGGATCGTCGACGACGGGGGTAAAGAAGTCCAGGGTTTGAATGAGGGCAACCTCTTCGGAAATTTTATAGACAGCCGCGTCGTCTGAGTTATGCGGCCCCACCAGCAGGTTGGCGTCTTCGTAAACGGGCAATTGTCGCAGGACCTGCGACAGGGTGGCCGGCCCCACTTTTGCCGCTCAACCGGAAGTTTTGCTCAGCCGGGTAAGGCGGATTTCTTCCATCTGCTTTTGGAACACCTCCTGGAATAAATCTTAGGGCGTACCTGCGCTAAAATTAATATTACCTCTTTTGCCAGTTTTATTTAAGAGTTTTATTTAAGCAATTAAATAATTTAATTGCCGGAGCGGGGGCAAGAAGAAT
Source organism: Desulfovirgula sp. (assembly GCA_020725585.1). Classification (GTDB taxonomy): domain Bacteria; phylum Bacillota; class Desulfotomaculia; order Desulfotomaculales; family Nap2-2B; genus JAIMBK01. The sequence continues at coordinate 16,089 of DYES01000013.1, read as the reverse complement.
TTTTTATGACTTGCCGCTGTTCTTTCCATTTGTTAGTAATCGACCCCTTGTTTTTTGCATATATTTTGCTAGAAACGCCTTGTTAACGGGTTTTCCGGAGGAGGAAAAAGATGGCCTGGAAGGATCTCTCGAGGCGCATTAAACAGCAGGTGGCTGAGTTCCTGGAGATTCCCGCGGAAGTGATTTTGGACTTGCCAAAGGTCATTCTTCTGGGCAACCTCCAGCTGGTGGTGGAAAATCACCGGGGAATTTTAAAATACAACCCGGAATTAATCCACATCAATGTTTCCGAAGGAGAAGTGGTTATTCAGGGCAAGGACCTTAAGCTGCGCAGTGTCCTGCCGGAAGAGATTTTCGTGGAAGGCCGGATCAAGAGCATTGTCCTGGGAGGCAATAAGTGATGAAAGCGGCGAGGGAGAGGGAGTAAAATGTTTGTCCTCCGTTTGCTGAATTTTTTAACCGGCAGCGTGACAATTCTTCTCTATAGCGACACTCCGGAAAAATTTATTAATCTTGCGGCCAGCCGGGGGATCTTTATCTGGGATGTCCGGATGCTGGAGGAAAAGAAAGTTCTTTTGCGGGTCAGGCTAAGCGCGGTAAAGCCCCTCAAACATGTCGCCCGCAAAACCGGCTGCCGGTTTGAAATTTTCAGCCGGGAGGGCCTGCCCTTTTTGCTTGCCCGGCTAAACAGGCGCAGGGCGCTGGTGATCGGCTGTATATTTTTTTTATGCGCTGTTTATTTTTTAAGTTCTTTTGTGTGGTTTTTAGAAGTGACCGGCAGCCAGCGGGTTGCTGAACGTGATATTATAAAAGCGGCAGCCAGGGCGGGCCTTGCGCGCGGGACACCTAAATGGAGGATAAATATCGGTTCGGTTGAAAAAAGCATCCAGGAACAGCTTCCTGCCCTCTCGTGGGTCGGTGTGTACATCAAGGGGACAAGGGCCGACATTAAGGTCGTCGAAAAAACTTTGGTGGAAGAAAAGAAAGACGAGTTTTCCCACGTGGTGGCTGCCAAGGCCGGCCTGGTCGAGGACGTGCTGGTGCTCAAAGGACACCCGGCGGTAAAAGAAGGGGATACGGTTGTTCCGGGGCAGGTGCTCATTTCAGGAATCGTGCCGCCCCCAGAAGCCGCCCGGCCGGAGAAGGAAGGGAGCAATCAGCAAATCCAGCCGGCTCAGGAGCCCGCTTACGTGGCCGCCCGGGGGATCGTCCGGGCGCGCGTTTGGTACGAAGAGTATGGCGAAGCGCCGCTGGCGGAGAAGGAAAAGAGGTACACCGGGCGGGCCGTTACCAGACTTTGCATGAAAATCGGGGAGAAGGTAATAATTTTAAAAGGACCGCTAAAAGTTCCGTTTGCTTTTTATCAAGAGGAGAGTTTTACGAAAAGGATTCCCGGATGGAGGAATCTAACTCCCGGCGTCGAACTTATAACCTTGAAATATCGGGAGTGGGAGGAATATACGATCATCAGAAGCAAGGAGCAGGCAGAGCAGCTGGCCAGGCAAAGGGCTCTGGCCAAAGTGAAGCAAAGGCTGCCCAAAAATGCTATAATATTAACAGAAAGGGTTGAAGAACTGGTCGTTAAGCAGCCCGAAAATTTGGTGCGGGTGAGGGCTTATCTCGAAACACTCGAGGATATAGGCGTAAATAAACCTTTTTCGGTTAAATAGATAAAAAAGGGACCGGGCGAAATGCTGTTTCCCACTTTTCTTTGTCTTGTTTAATGTTTAAAGCTGAACGTCCGGCCACGGGCGGCCAGCTTCGGGAGGGATACTTTGGGAGAAAACGCTGAAGCCAGGGTAATTCTCGATAATGTAAACGCAGCGGCGGAGATCTTCGGCCGCCACGACGAGCACCTATCTTTAATTGAACGGATGCTGGGTGTGCGTGTACTCACCAGAGGGGAAGAGTTAATTATTTTAGGGCCGCCCGAGCAAACTCAACAGGCGCGGGAAGTGTTCAATCAATTGCAGGATTTCTACCGGGCGGGGAACAGGCTAACCTTGCAGGAGGTCAATTACGCAATCAAGGTAGTGCGCGCAGGGCTCACCAACGTCCTCACCAGTCTTGCTCATGATCTCACCCTGGTGACCGCGAAAGGAAAGCAAATCAAGCCAAAAACACTCGGCCAGCGGGAGTACATCAGGGCGATTCGCGAGCACGACATTGTTTTTGCCATCGGCCCGGCAGGGACGGGAAAAACTTACCTGGCCGTCGTTATGGCCATCAGCGCCCTGCGGAACAAACAGGTCAACCGGCTGGTGCTTACGCGCCCGGCGGTGGAGGCTGGGGAAAAATTAGGTTTTTTGCCGGGGGATTTACAGGAAAAAGTAGATCCTTATTTAAGGCCGCTTTACGACAGCCTTTACGATGTTCTGGGCCAAGAAAACACCCAGAAGTATCTGGAAAGAAATGTGATTGAGATTGCCCCTCTCGCTTACATGCGGGGGAGGACCCTGGAAAATGCCTTTATCATTTTAGACGAGGCGCAGAACACCACCTGTGAGCAAATGAAGATGTTCTTGACCCGCCTTGGTTTTGGCTCGAAGGCCGTGATCACCGGCGACATAACACAAATTGATTTGCCCAGAGGGCAGGTTTCGGGACTGGTCCACGCCCAAAAGATTCTCTCTCATATAGAGGGAATTGCCTTTCATTACTTGAAGGGCGAGGATATCGTCCGGCACCCGCTGGTATCAGATATCATTAAGGCCTACGATGAGAAGAGCCAGGAGCCGGTTTAAAACTTTCTTCACCAAAACGGGTGCGGGCGGCTTGCCCTTTTTGCCTTTTTGCCTGCGTGGCGTAGGCGCCGATTATTACGGAGGAGTGGTTTAATGCTTGCCACCTGTAAAGAAAAAGTGGCAGGTCTGCTTGCTTTCCTGTTCCGGCAGCGGCAGACGCGCCGTACGCTGGCCGCTTTGCTTTTTTTTATGCTCCTGACGACTTTAATTTCTATAGAATTTGTTCCGCACCGGGTTAATCTAAAAGTGGGCCAGGTTTCCCCGGAAGATATTTACGCCCCCCGGGCCATTGTTTTTGAGGATAAGGCCAAAACTGAAGACTTGCGCCAGGAAGCCGCCGCGAAAGTGCCCAACCAGTACGATCGCGACTCCCAGGTGAGCCAGGCGGTGCAGAAGGATATTTCGGCGGTCATCGCGGGCGTAAGAGAAGTTCAAAGCGAGAAAACGGCCAGCCGCGAGGCCAGGATCACCCGTCTGCGCCAGCTGTTGCCTTTTGCTCTCACCGAGGAAACGCTGGCGGCTTTAATTCAGCCTTCCCCCCACGTTCTGCAACAATTGGAACAAAGCGTAAATGCCCTGGTGGCCCAGGCGCTTGATGGAGAGCAGGGAGTTACGCCCGAAAACCTGGAGGAAACGAAAGAAAATCTACTTCGTAAGCTGGATCAGATGCCGATCAGCAAACCTTACCAGGAATTAGGGCGCAACCTGATCAAAACATACCTGCGTCCCAATACCTTTTTTAACGCTGAGAAGACGCGCCTTTTAAAAGAGGCAGCGATGGAAACGGTTCCCCCGCAACAGATAATTGTTAGAAAAAATGAAAAGATCGTGGGAACCGGCGACGTGGTCACGCCGGAGCAGATTGCCAAACTGGAGGCACTGGGACTGACCCAAGCCCCCATTCCCTGGCGGGTTTTAATCGGCAATGGCCTGCTGGTGGCCCTGCTCATGGTGGTTATCCTTTATTACCTTTACCAGCAGAACAAGGAAATCTATAGGAATCCGGGCCATCTATACCTGCTGTGGATAATCGTCGTGGTTGTCATGATCGTGAGCAAGGCCATGATCGCGATCAATGTCGCCCAGTGGCCGGAGCTGAGCGCTCTGTTTGGTTACATGGCGCCCATGGCGGCGGCCGGCATGCTGATTGCCATTTTGCTCGATTCCCGCCTGGCGGTATTAATAATCAGCATAATGTGCTTTTTCTTAATGTTGATGACTGACGGCCAGCTTCGTTTCGGCATTGTCGGGCTGGTGGGGGGCATTACCGGGGTCTATACGGTGAGCAGGCTGAGCCAGAGGGGCGACCTGGTGCGGGCCGGCGTCTACGTCAGCATGGCCAACATCACTGCCATTTTGATTATGGAGCTAATCCAGGATTCTTCCGTAGGCCTGATTATTACCTCCGCCCTTTTTTTTGGCGTCACCAACGGAATTCTTTCGTCGATCCTGACGATCGGGCTATTGCCCTACCTGGAAAGCACCTTCAAGATAACTTCCCCGGTGAGCCTGCTGGAGCTCTCGCACCCCAGCAACCCGCTTTTAAAACGCCTGCTTACAGAGGCTCCGGGAACCTATCACCACAGTATCGTGGTGGGCAACCTGGCCGAGGCCGCCGCTGAGGCCATCGGCGCGGAAAGTTTGTTGACGCGGGTTGGAGCATACTACCACGACGTGGGCAAGCTGAAAAGACCCTACTTTTTTATTGAAAACCAGTTAAACCAGGACAACCCCCACGATAAAATCGCCCCCACTTTGAGCACCCTGATCCTCACCTCGCACGTCAAAGACGGGGTTGAGCTGGCCAAGGAGTATAAACTGCCGCAGGCAATAATAGACATTATCGAACAGCATCACGGGAGCAGCCTGTGCACGTACTTTTATCATAAGGCGTTGGAGAACGGCCAGAACGAGTTCATCAACGAAGAAGAGTTCCGGTACGAGGGGCCTAAACCGAGGACCAAAGAGGCCGCGCTCGTGATGCTGGCCGATTCCGTGGAGGCGGCAGTGCGCTCGTTGCAAAACCGGACTCCCGGCCGGATCGAGGGAATGGTCCGGAAAATTATCAAGGATAAGTTGATGGACGGCCAGCTGGATGAGTGTGATCTCACCTTCAAGGACCTGGATACGATTGCCTCCGCCTTTTTGCAGGTGTTAAGCGGCATTTTTCACGCCCGGGTTGAATACCCCGAGTTGAGCAAAGAAATAGAAGGAAGGAAGGCAAAAGGTGCCGGTATACGTAAACAACTTGCAAGATCAGTTGGCCGTAGATGAAGAACTGGTGGCCATGGCGCAAAGGGTTGTACAGGAAGTCCTGGCTTCCGAGGGAGTCCCCGGGGAGGCCGAGGTAAGCGTTGTCTTTGTAGACGATGAGTATATTCAGCGCCTGAACCGGGAGTACCGGGGGGTTGATTGCCCGACGGACGTCCTGTCTTTTTCCATGCTGGAGGGGGAGCCCCTGGCCGGGCAGGAAGAGGAGTTAATTTTAGGGGACGTGGTTGTTTCCCTGCCGGCGGCCCGGAGGCAGTCCGCTGAATACGGGCATTCTTTGGCGCGGGAAGCAGCTTATTTGATTGCCCACGGCGTCCTGCACCTGCTGGGGTACGACCACCAGGTCGAAGATGAAAAACAGGTGATGCGCAGAAAAGAGGAAGCCGTCCTGGAAAAGCTGGGCCTTCCCCGCTAAAGGAAGGTTTTCTTTAAATAAAAAGAAAATAAAAAGAAGATTAGAACTTAAACGAGGTGCAACAACATGGATGAAAGACAGCTCAGGGCCGCGGCCAGAGAAAAATTAAAGGGCTACTGCCGCGTATGCCCGGTTTGCGACGGACGCGCCTGCGCCGGCGAGGTGCCTGGCATGGGAGGCATCGGTACCGGGGCCGCCTTTGTAGCCAACTTGCAAGCCCTCGCCCGTTACCGGCTCAACCTGCGCACCATCCACAGCGCGAAAGATCCCGACCTCTCTTTAGAGATTTTTGGCAGGCGTTTGCGCACCCCCATCCTGGCCGCGCCGATGACCGGCACGCCTTATAATATGGGCGGGGCCTTAAGCGAGCGGGAGTTTATCGGGCACATCATCACCGGGAGCCGCCTGGCCGGGTCTTTAGGTTTTTGCGGGGACGGGGCCGATCCCGCCATGTACGATTCCGGCCTGGAAGCCATCGCGGCGGAAGATGGGTGGGGGATCCCGGTGATTAAACCGCGCGCCCAGGAAGCCGTCATTGAAAGGATCCGCCGGGCGGAAGAGGCCGGTGCGCCCGCCGTGGGGGTGGACGTCGACGGGGCCGGGCTGGTTACGATGGCTTTAAAAGGCCAGCCGGTAAGCCCGAAAACCAGAGAAGAGCTGGCCGAACTGGCGGCAGCGACGCGGCTGCCCTTTATCGTTAAGGGAATTATGACCGTTGACGAGGCAGAGGCAGCTGCGTCAATAGGGGCGGCGGCCATCGTAGTTTCCAATCACGGAGGGCGCATCCTGGACCATACGCCCGGAGCGGCGGAGGTTTTGCCTTCCATAGCAAAGGCCGTCGGGAGCAGGATCGCCATTTTTGCCGACGGCGGCGTGCGCAGCGGAGCAGACGTTTTAAAGCTGCTGGCCCTGGGCGCAGACGCCGTTTTGGTGGGGAGGCCGCTGGTGGTCGGCGCATTCGGCGGGGGAGCCGAAGGAGTGCGGTTCGTCCTGGAAAAGATGACGGCGGAGTTAAAGCAGGCGATGATTTTAACGGGCTGCGGTTCTTTAGAGGAAGTAGACGAAAGAGTGATTTTCTAAAAAGGGAGCAAGGCAAAGAAGGATAAGAAGGAAGAAATGGACGGCGGATTAAAAAAAACTAAAGGACTGAGGGAAAAATTCAGTTTTGCCCTGGCCGGTTTAAGTTACGCCTGGCGCACCCAAAACAACCTGCGTTTTCACCTGCTGGCTGCGCTAGGCGCCCTGCTGGCCGCCTTTTTATTTCGCGTCAGTGCAAAAGAGCTGCTTTTTTTGTTTTTCGCCATTTTTCTTGTGTTCGTTGCGGAAATGTTTAATACGGCTGTCGAGCTGACCGTCGATTTGTTTGGCCCCGGCCACCACCGCCTGGCCAAAGCGGCCAAAGATGTGGCCGCCGGGGCCGTGCTGCTGGCCGCCATTAATTCTCTAATCATCGGTTTTTTAGTTTTTTATCCGCATTTTGTAGCCATCTTTAAACGTTAGCGAGCGAAGGAAAATGATGATCAGGCTGCCAAAAATGGACTTTCCCCTGGAAAAGTTGATTAACCTTGCGCGCGCCGCAAAAGAAATGGCCTACGCGCCGTATTCTCAATTGCGGGTGGGAGCCGCTTTGTTAAGCGCGCAGGGGCAGGCCTTTAAGGGGTGCAATATCGAGAATGCTTCGTACGGGCTGACCATTTGCGCGGAGCGGGTGGCTCTTTTTAAAGCGGTAAGCGAAGGGGAGCGGGACTTTGCGGCGCTGGCCGTTATTGCCGACACAAAGAATTATTGCGTTCCCTGCGGCGCCTGCCTGCAGGTGCTTGCCGAATTTAACCCGCACCTGAAAGTTTTTATGTGTAATCAACACGGGGACTGCCAGGTCCAAACGGTGGCGGAATTGCTGCCGAGGGCCTTTACTCTTTAGTTCGCTTTTCTCAGGGGGGATCATCAGCCCTTCCGCCGGGCAAAGTTTTGCGCTTCGCTTGCTTCCTTAAATATTTGCTATTGCCTCTTCTTCTGTTTTGCGGAAGCCTTGATTTTACTGGCGGGAGTGTGTGAGAATCGAACTCACCAGGGACGGGAGCACCGCCCCACGACTGGTTTTGAAGACCAGGAGGGCCACCAGGCCCCATCCACTCCCGGAAACTGGGTTAAACTATTTGCTTTGCAGGCATTTTCGGGAAGGGGGCAGGAGATATTATAGCACGCCGCGGAAGATTTATCAATAAGTGCGAGAACGGCGCCCGTACTGCTCTTGTTTCTAACTGCTTATATTTTGAAACTTTTTCCTCAGATTCTATTCCCCGGGTATTTCCCTCCGGTTGTAAATGGGGAAAATCTTTCCGGAAACCTCCCCTTCTAAAACCACCTGCCCCTTTTGGTTGGTGCAGGTCATCTGAAGGGTTAATTTGTTTTTTTGGGGGTCCTTTTCCGTGACGGTGACCCGCGCGCAGATGGTTTCGCCGATATATACGGGAGCAAGAAACCGGAAGGACATTTTTGTCGCCGGGTAGGGTTCGGGGAGCAGGGTCCCTCCCGCGTGGGTGATCATGCTGCCCGTGAGCAAACCCGGCACGACCCGTCCTGTAAAGCCGCATAAGCGCGCCGCCTGGGGGTCCAGGTGGATGGGGTTAAAGTCCCCGGTCACGCCCAGAAAATTGGCCACGTCTCCTTCCGTAAAGGTCCGGTAAAAAGTGACGGTGTCGCCTACCTCCATTTCCGTCCAGGACGGAAAAAAGCGCATATCTGCAATAAGGCCTCCCTGCTCCAGGTTTTGGAGTTATGTTACAACATTCGTAACAGTTTGGCAAGTTTAGAAAAACCAGCAGTTGCCATTGATTTTCTGGCCAAAATATAATAATCTTAAGAAAGGTTGCTTTTAGATAAGATTCTTCCCGCCCGGGGGAGGATTTTTTAATGTTTGGGGCGAAATATTGTTATAGCAAGACCTGGGTGGGAATAAATGGGTCAAAAGCAGGGATCAAGGCGAAGGTTAAGATGAGGCTGGGGAAATGCTGCCGCTTTTCAACGAGATAGAAAATGAAATCAAGGCCGTGGAACAGGAGTTAAAAAATTTTTTGCAGGCTCCGGACCCGTTTATTACCGAAACGGCCACCCATCTGTTAAACGCCGGCGGGAAAAGGTTGCGCCCCGCCTTCAGCCTGCTGGGCGGCCGGTACGGTGACTTTGATTTTGAGCGCGTCCTTCCCCTGGCGATGGCCCTGGAATTGATTCACATGGCCACCCTGGTTCACGACGACGTGGTTGATATGTCCACCAGGCGAAGGGGCGTGTATACCGTCCGGGCCCTATGGGGAAACAGAGTATCCACCCATGTCGGCGATTATTTATTTGCCAAGTCTTTAATTCTGGTTTCTCAGTATGAAGATCCGTTCATCAGCAAGGTGCTGGCCCAGACCAGCGTAAAGATGTGCGAAGGCGAAATCCTGCAAATTGTTACCTGTTATGATCCCGGGCAGACAGTGAAAGATTATTTCTATAGAATTAAACGCAAGACGGCGCTGCTTATTTCCGCCAGCTGCCAGCTGGGTGCGGTTGCCTGCGGGGCTTCCGCCGGGGTTTCCGAGCCTTTGCGCCGCTATGGTTATCACCTGGGCATGGCCTTTCAGATTACCGACGACATCCTGGACATGGTTGCTGATAAGGAGCTGCTGGGCAAACCCGTAGGCAGCGATCTGCGCCAGGGCATTCTTACTTTGCCGGCTATTTACGCGCTGGCGCACAGCCCGCAAAAGGAGCGTTTATTTGCGCTCATTTCCAGCCGGGAGCAGGACGAGGAGAAGATCCAGGAGGTTATTGAATTAATTAAGGAATGCGGTGGGATTGCTTTTGCCAACCGGGTGGCGCAAAAGTTTATCGCCCGGGCCAAGCGCGAACTTGCCCTTTTACCTGCCCGGCCAGTGAAAAAAACGTTTGAGCTGATTGCTGATTTTATCCATGCCAGGAGATTTTAACTGAGGAGATTTTTAAAAACATGGCCGAGCTTTATCCTGTCGCCTTGAAGCTGGAAAAAAAAATTTGCCTGGTGGTCGGCGGTGGGGCGGTTGCCGAGCGCAAGGTCTTCTCGTTATTGAAAAGCGGGGCAAAAATCAGGCTGGTGAGCAAAGAAATTACTTCCCGCCTGCACCGGCTGGCCGAGGAAGGCCTCGTTTCCTACCGCCAGGGAGAGTACCGGCCTTCGGATCTGGCGGGGGTCTTTCTGGCCATCGGGGCGACCAGCTGCCGGGAAACAAACCGGCGGCTGGCGCAGGACTGCCGCGAACGCAATCTTTTCGTCAACGTGGTGGACGACCCAGAGCTCTGCACTTTTTACGTGCCCGCCGTGGTCGCGCGCGGCTCCTTTCAAATCGCCGTTTCGACCGGCGGGAAAAGCCCCCTGCTGGCCCGTAAGATCAGGGAAGAGCTGGAAGAAAAGTACGGCCCCGAGTACGGGGAGCTCACCGATTTACTGGGCCGGCTCCGGGAGAAGGCGAAGCGGGAAATCAAAGACGACGAGGCGCGGCAGGCGCTTTTCGCCGGTCTGCTTGACGATGAGGTGTTCAGCCTGATCAAAAAGGGGCTTTGGAAAGAAGCAAAGGAGCGGGTAGTGAAGAATGCTTGTTCTTGTTGTGGGGGTCAATCACCGGACGGCTCCCGTTGAAGTGCGCGAGCGCCTGTCTTTTACCGAACATTCGCTGCAGGAAGCCCTGGCCAAAATCAGCGCCGAACCCTCCGTCGAAGGCTGCGTGATCCTTTTTACCTGCAACCGGACGGAGATTTACGCGGCGGCCAGGGAATTGGACGGGGGTTTAAACGCCATCCGTGGCTACCTTTCCCGCCTCTCGGGGGTCGACATCTTGGAAATCAAAAGTTGCACTTACGCGCATACGCTTTACGACGCCGTCCGCCACCTGTTCCGGGTTTCCGCCGGGCTGGATTCCATGCTGCTGGGAGAGCCGCAAATCCTGGGGCAGGTGCGCGACGCCTACCAGCTCGCTTTTGCCGGGGGCTTCACCAATAAGATTTTAAACACCCTTTTCCAGCAGGCCCTTGCGGTAGGCAAAAGGGTCCGCCAGGCGACCGGCATCGACCAGAACGCGGTTTCGATCAGCTACGCGGCGGTGGAGCTGGCCAGACAGGCCCTGGGAGAGCTGGCGGGGCGATCGGTGCTGATCATCGGGGCGGGAAAAATGAGCGAGCTGGCCGCCCGCTACCTGGTGGCCAACGGCGTCACCGGCGTAATCGTTTCCAATCGCTCCTATGAGCGGGCGGTGGCGCTCGCCAGGCAGTTTCGGGGGCGGGCGGTGAAATTTGATCAACTGTATGAACATATGCTGGAGGCTGACATTGTGATCAGCTGCACCGCCGCCGCCCACTACGTGGTTCATTACGGGCAGGTGGCGGAAGTAATGGCCAGACGCCCCGGGGCCGGGCTTTTGCTGATCGATATCGCCGTGCCCCGGGACATTGACCCGCGGATCGGCGAGCTGCCGGGAATCACGCTTTATGACATTGACGATCTCCAAAGTGTGGTGGACCAGAACCTGGCCTGGCGCAAGCAGGTAGCCGTGGCGGCCGAAGGCATTATCGAAGAAGAGTTAAATGAGTTTATGAAGTGGCTGGGAATCCAGGCGGTGGTTCCCACCATCGCAGCGCTCAAGCAGCGGGCCGAACAAATTAAGCAAAATGAATTGCGCAGGGCTTTTAACCGCTTGGGCGAGCTTTCCCCGCACGAGAAAAAGGTAATCGGCTCACTGGCCAATTCCATCGTCAATCAGCTCCTGCACACCCCCATTGCCAGACTCAAAGATTACGCCCTGACTTCTGAGGGCCACCTTTACACGGAGGTTTTGCAGAATCTTTTTGACCTGGAAGTGTCCGGCGAGCGGGCCGAAGAGCCTAAAGGGCAGCCGGAAGTGAAAGTAAAGGCGGCGGCAATCGGCCACCGGGCGTCGGGCGGCGAATAAAAAAATAATAAGGTGAAGAGCAGCCCGGCTGATGAGCGGGGATGAGAAGAGCCGGGTGCCGGAACGTTTTGAGGGAAAAGAAGTGCGCAAAGAAATTCTGGTCGGCAGCCGCCAGAGCAGGCTGGCTCTCTGGCAGGCCCAGTGGGTGGTGGAACAATTAAAGCAGAAGCATCCGGAGCGTTTCTTCCGGATAGTCGGGATCAAGACCAAGGGGGATCGTATCCTGGACGCGCCCCTGGCTAAAATTGGCGACAAGGGCCTGTTTACAAAGGAACTTGAAATGGCGCTGCTCACTAGAAGCTGCGATCTGGCGGTGCACAGCATGAAGGATCTCCCGACACGCCTGCCGGAAGGGTTAACCGTCGGGGCAATTTGCCGGCGGGAGTACCCGGGGGATGTGCTGATTTCGAAGCAAGGTTTTACCTTCCAGGAATTGCCGCGGGGAGCTCGCATCGGCACGTCCAGCCTGCGCCGCAAGGCGCAGCTGCTGCGCTTCCGCCCCGATTTAAAAATGGTGGATGTGCGCGGTAATCTTACCACCCGGCTGGGCAAGCTTTCCGGGCAGGAACTGGACGCACTGGTGGTGGCTTACGCGGGAATTTGCCGGCTGGGTTTGGAGAAAGAGATTACCCAAAAAATCCCTTTTTCTATTTGCCTTCCTGCTGTCGGGCAGGGTTCCATCGGGGTGGAGATCAGGGAAGACGACGAGGAAATGCGGGAATTGGTAGCGGGGCTGGAAGATGCTCAGGCGCGCGCGGCCATCACCGCCGAGCGGGCTTTTTTACGCCGGCTGGAAGGCGGGTGCCAGGTGCCCGTGGGGGCCCTTGGCAGGGTCGAGGAGGGCCGCCTGCAACTCGAAGGTATCGTGCTGACTCTTGACGGGCGGCGTTATATAAAAGAAAGCGTTAGCGGCCCTGTAGAAGAGGCCGTCCCTTTGGGCGAGGAGCTCGCGGAGCGGATGCTGGGCAAAGGCGCACAAGAGATCTTAAATCAGGTGCGACGGGAGTTCGAAAGCCAATGCCGGATGGAATAGTTTATCTGGTAGGAGCAGGCCCAGGCGATCCGGGCCTGTTTACGTTAAAAGGGCGGGAAGTTTTAGAAAAGGCGGACGTAGTTGTTTACGACCGGCTGGTCAACCCTTCTCTTCTTTCTATGGCCCGCCCCGGGGCCGAAATAATTTACGCGGGAAAAAGCCCCGCCGGCCATACGATGTCTCAGGGGGAAATCAATTCCCTGCTCGTGCAAAGGGCCAAAAGCGGGCAGGTCGTGGTCCGTTTGAAAGGGGGCGACCCCTTTGTTTTCGGCCGCGGAGGGGAAGAAGCGGAAGCGCTGGCCGAAAACAACGTTCCCTTTGAGGTAGTGCCGGGAGTCACCTCCGCCGTGGCCGCCCCGGCCTACGCAGGAATACCGGTGACGCACCGCGATTTTACCTCGGCGGTGGCGGTGATCACGGGAAACGAAGACCCGTTAAAAGAAGGCTCCCGGATTGCCTGGGAGAAGATCGCTTTCGCAGCGGGCACGCTGGTGTTTTTAATGGGAATGGCGAACCTGCAGGTCATTGCTTCCCGGCTGGTGGAGTATGGGCGCGATCCCCGCACCCCGGTCGCCCTGGTCCGCTGGGGCACTTGGGCGGAGCAGGAGGTTCTGACGGGGACGCTGGCCGATATTGGCGAGCGGGCCGCGCGTGCTGATTTTGCCAACCCGGCGGTGATTGTCGTGGGGGAAGTGGCGGCTTTGCGGGAGAAGCTCAAATGGATCGAAAGCAAACCGCTGTTCGGCAGGCGCGTGCTGGTGACCCGGGCCGCCGAGCAGGCCGGGGAACTGGCGTTGGCCTTGCGGTCCCTGGGCGCCGAGGTGCTGGAGTTCCCCACGATAAAAATAATTGCCCCGGAGGACTGCGGCCCCCTGGACGAGGCGCTGGCCAAAATTGACCGGTATAACTGGCTGATTTTCACCAGCGTGAACGGCGTAAAGTTCTTTTTTCGGAGGCTTTTTCAAAAGGGAAGGGACATTCGCCAGCTGGTCGGCCTGCGCCTGGGGGCGATCGGCCCGGCGACGCGCCGGGCGCTGGAGAATTACGGCCTGCAGGTAGACTTTATGCCCGGAGAATACAGGGCGGAAGCGATTGCCGCCGGGCTGGCGGAAAAAATTTCTTCCGGCCAGCGCATCTTGTTGCCCAGGGCGGACATCGCCCGCAGCTTTTTGAAGGAGGCGCTGGAGCGGCAGGGGGCCGTCGTGGAGGAAGTGGCCGCCTACCGAACGGTGATGGACGGGCGGGGAAGAGACCTGGTCAGGGAATATTTTATCCGGGGGCGCATCCACATTGTTACTTTCACCAGCTCTTCCACCGTGCGCAACTTTGTGAATCTTTTTGACGGGCCGGACCAGCCTCGGCTGCTGGCCGGCGTGGGCATCGCCTGCATCGGGCCGGTGACGGCCGAAACGGCCCGGGAGCTGGGGCTAAAAGTGGACGCGGTGGCAAAGGAGTACACCGTCGAAGGCCTGGTAAAAGCAATCGTGGAAAGGTTTGGCCGTTGTTAATTTAAAGCGTGGTGAGTTTAGCAGGGGATGAGAAGATGATCAGCGTTACGAAACTTATCTGCGGATCCCAAAATTTTGGCGACGCCTTGCGGTATGACGAGACTTCTTCCCGGCAGAACAGCGGTGCAGCCGCGGGCTGCGGGCCGGTGGTGGCCTGGAATATAACGCGCGCCTGCAATCTGCGCTGCCAGCACTGCTACGCTGCCGCCGGCAATCACCCGGCGCCGGATGAGCTGGGCACCGGGGAGGCCAAAAGGTTAATTGAAGACCTGGCTGCCTTTAACGTCCCGGCCCTGCTTTTTTCCGGGGGGGAGCCCCTGCTCCGGCCGGATTTTTTTGAGCTGGCCGCGTACGCGCGCCGGGCGGGCCTGCGGCTCACCCTTTCCACTAACGGCACGCTGATCACGCGCGAGCTGGCGCGCCGGATCAAAGAGGTCGGCGTCAGCTACGTGGGGATCAGCCTGGACGGGGTCGGAAAATCCAACGACCGTTTCCGGGGCCGGGAGGGGGCTTTTGCGGCCGCCCTGCAGGGCATCCGGAACTGCCTGGCGGTGGGGCAAAAGGTGGGCCTGCGGTTTACCATTAACCGGCACAACCTGGCCGAGCTTAAGCCCCTCTTTGCCCTGGTTGCAGAGGAAGGCGTCGCGCGGGTTTGTTTTTACCACCTGGCCTACGCCGGGCGCGGCAGCGCCATGATCGATGAGGACATTACCAACCAGGAGCGCCGCCGGGTCATGGATTTGATTATCGAAAAGACGCTGGATATCTGCCGCCGGGGCAAAAACGTGGAAGTCCTCACGGTGAATAACCACGCCGACGGACCGTACCTGTATTTGCACCTGCGCCGCCTTGACCCGGAGCGGGCCGCCGGCGCCTACCGGCTGCTGCGCTACAATGGGGGGAACCGCTCTGGCATCGCCATCGCAGCCATCGATTGGGCGGGCAACGTGCACCCCGACCAGTTTACCTTTCACCATGCCGTGGGAAATGTACGGGAGCACAGGTTCGGTGAAATCTGGGGAGACGCCGCCCACCCTCTTTTGGCGGGGCTGCGGAACCGCCGGGAGCTGCTCAAAGGACGCTGCCGCTTATGCCGCTTCCTGGAAATCTGCAACGGCAACTCCCGCACCCGGGCCGAAGCGGTTTACGGCGACTACTGGGCGCAGGACCCGGCCTGCTATTTAACCGACGAGGAAATTCTCGGGAGTTAGTTTTAGGGAGTTTTAAGGAGGAAGAGAAAATGACTTACCCGACTACGCGCCTGCGCCGCCTCCGGGCGAACGAAACGCTGCGCCGGATGGTAAGGGAAAGCCGCCTGGCGGTGGAAGATCTTATTTATCCCGTTTTTGTGGTGCACGGCCGGGGTGTGCGCAAGGCCGTGGAAGCAATGCCCGGGATTTACAACTTTTCCGTCGACACGCTGCTGGAGGAGCTGGTGGAGGCAAAAACCCTGGGGATAGCGGCGGTCATTATCTTTGGGCTTCCCCAAAGAAAGGACGAGGCGGCTTCGGAGGCCTACGACGACGAGGGGATCGTGCAGTGCGCGCTGCGCGCCGTGAAAAAGGAACTGCCGGAGCTGCTGTTGATTACCGACGTCTGCCTTTGTGAATACACCAGCCACGGACACTGCGGGATCGTGAAGGACGGCCGGATCTTAAACGATCCCACCTTAGAACTGCTGGCCCGCACCGCTCTTTCCCACGTGCGCGCCGGCGCGGACATGGTTGCTCCTTCCGACATGATGGACGGCCGGGTCAAGGTAATCCGGAAGGAGCTTGATCGGGCGGGCTACAGTGAAGTACCCATCATGGCTTATTCGGCCAAATACGCTTCCGCCTTTTACGGGCCTTTCCGGGAGGCGGCGGGCTCGGCCCCCCAGTTTGGCGACCGGAAGTCCCACCAGATGGATTTTCATAACGCCCGCGAGGCGCTCCGGGAAGTGGAATTGGACCTTGCGGAAGGCGCCGACATCGTGATGGTCAAGCCGGCCCTGGCTTATCTGGATGTCATCCGGCAGGTTCGGGACAAATTTAACTGCCCGGTGGCCGCGTATAACGTGAGCGGGGAGTACGCCATGGTGAAGGCGGCGGCGCAAAAAGGCTGGCTCGACGAACGTGCCGTGGTGATGGAAACCCTGACGGCCATCAAGCGCGCG
>DYES01000012.1 GCA_020725585.1 Desulfovirgula sp. | reverse complement strand
GTGCCTAACTGGAACACGATTAGCATCAGCGGTTATCACATCCGGGAAGCCGGTTCTACCGCGGTACAGGAGGTGGCCTTTACGCTGGCCGATGGGATAGCGTACGTCCAGGCCGCGGTCAACGCGGGGCTCAACGTCGACGAGTTTGCACCCCGGCTGTCCTTTTTCTTCAATGCCCATCTGAACTTCTTTGAAGAAATAGCCAAATTCCGCGCCGCACGCCGCCTGTGGGCCAAAATCATGCGCGACCGGTTCGGGGCCAAAAATCCGCGTTCTCAAATGCTTCGTTTCCATACGCAAACGGCCGGGTGCACGCTTACCGCCCAGCAGCCCCAGGTAAACATCATGCGGGTGGCCTTCCAGGCCTTGAGCGCCGTTTTAGGCGGGACGCAATCATTGCACACTAATTCCTGGGACGAAGCGCTGGCCCTGCCCAGTGAACAATCTGTTTTGCTGGCCCTGCGCACTCAGCAGGTAATCGGCTACGAAATTGGCGTCGCCGATACTGTCGATCCGCTGGCCGGATCTTATTTCGTTGAAAAACTCACCAACGAAATTGAAGAGCGGGCCATGGCTTACATACAAAAAATTGACGAGCTGGGCGGGGCGCCGGAAGCGATTGAATATATGCAAAAGGAGATTCAAAACAGTTCCTATACCTACCAGAAAGAAATAGAAAGCGGAAGCAAGGTTGTGATCGGGTTAAATAAATTCCAGATGCCCGAAAAGCGCCCGACCGGTCTTTTGAAGGTAGACCCCGCCGTGGCCGAGCGGCAAATAGCCAGGCTAAACAAACTGAAGAGCGAAAGGGACAACGCCAGGGTGGCCAAAATCCTCAGCGACTTGCGCGAGGCCGCGGCCACGAGCCAGAACTTGATGCCTCTTTTTATCGAAGCCGTAAGGGAATACGCCACCTTAGGAGAAATCTGTGACGTGCTGCGGGGAGTTTTTGGCGAGTACAAGCAAAACATAGTTTTTTAGCCCTGCAGGGGTATTCCAAAGGGGGCTAATTGACAAAAGCACTAAAAAGAGCCGCCAGCATAAATCTTTTAGGAGGTGGGGTAAGTAATGAGCGAAAAAAGTGACCGGCCCATCCGCGTTTTAGTGGCTAAGCCCGGCCTCGACGGC
The DNA here is from genome assembly GCA_020725585.1 of Desulfovirgula sp. Classification (GTDB taxonomy): domain Bacteria; phylum Bacillota; class Desulfotomaculia; order Desulfotomaculales; family Nap2-2B; genus JAIMBK01. Next base: position 37,481 of record DYES01000012.1, on the reverse strand, counting down.
CACGACCGGGGAGCCAAAGTGATTGCTCAGGCCTTGCGCGACGCAGGCATGGAAGTAATTTACACAGGCCTGCGGCAGACCCCTGAACAGATTGTTCAGGCAGCCCTGCAGGAAGACGTGCAGGTGGTCGCTTTAAGCAGCCTTTCGGGCGCGCACTTGCATCTTTTTCCGGCGGTGGTGGAAGGGTTGCGCAAAGAAGGGGCAGGCGATATTTTGGTTCTGGGGGGAGGGATTATCCCGGACGAAGATGTTCCCGTCTTAAAAGATGCCGGCATCACAGAAATATTTGGCCCGGGGACGCTTACTTCTACGGTTATAGATTTTATTAAAGAAAAGGTTGTTTCGAAATAACGATCTCTAGATTTTTATTTTTTGATTCTTCTATTTCTATCTTTAAAGGCAGGTGGGACGATGGTTAAAAAAATAGACCATATCGGCATTGCCGTAAAGGACCTGACGGCGGCCATGAAGTTTTACGAAGAAATTCTGGGCCTCAAAGCGACGGGTACGGAGGTGGTCGAAGAGCAAAAGGTAAGGGTTGCCTTTTTGCCTACGGGGGACAGCGAGGTAGAATTGCTCGAATCCACCTCCCCGGACGGCCCCATCGCCAGATTTATTGAAAAAAACGGCGAAGGGATCCAGCACATTGCCTTTCGCGTGGAAAATCTGGAAGAAAAGCTCGCGGAACTCAAGAATAAGGGCATCCGTTTAATTGACGAGAAGCCGCGCTACGGTGCGGGCGGCGCCAAAATTGCCTTTCTGCATCCCAAGTCCACTTACGGAACCTTGATTGAGCTTTGCGAACGAAAGGAACACAGATAAAAAGGAGGTTGTTTTCACTAGTGCAAGAAAAACTTGCGCAACTGGCCCAATACCGCAGTAAGATCATCGCCGGCGGCGGCCCGAAAAGAATAGAAAAACAGCACGAAGCGGGGAAAAAAACGGCCAGGGAGCGGATTTCGCTGCTGTTCGATCCGGATTCCTTCGTAGAGATCAACACCTTTGCCGGCAGCCCTGATCTCGATAACCTGCAATACCCCGGGGAAGGAGTGGTTACCGGCTACGGCACCATCGACGGCCGCCTGGTCTACGTTTTTGCCCAGGATTTCACGGTCGCCGGCGGTTCTTTGGGAAAAATCCACGCCGAAAAAATCTGCAAGGTTTTAGATCTGGCCATGAAAAACGGGGCCCCGGTAATCGGCCTCAACGACTCCGGAGGCGCCCGGATTCAAGAAGGCGTAGACGCCCTGGACGGGTACGGAAATATTTTCTTCCGGAATACCCTGGCTTCCGGGGTAATCCCGCAAATATCGGTAATTATGGGCCCGTGTGCGGGAGGGGCCGTTTATTCACCGGCCTTAACGGATTTTATTTTTATGGTGGAGAAAATCAGCCAGATGTTTATTACCGGTCCGCAGGTGATCAAGGCGGTCACCGGTGAGGAGGTAAGCATGGAAGAGCTGGGCGGGGCATACACGCACAATCAAAAAAGCGGGGTGGCCCATTTCATAGCTAAAGACGAAGAAGAATGCCTGGCCATGATTAAAAAGCTGTTGTCGTACCTGCCTTCCAATTACCTGGAGAAACCTCCTTTGTTTGCGCCCCAGGAACCTCCCGGCGACCCGCTTGAATTAAGGAACATAGTCCCTACAGAATCTTACCTTGCTTACGATATTAAGGACGTGATTAAGCTCGTCGTCGACGGCGGGGATTTCTTTGAAGTGCAGCCCCTTTACGCCGTAAACGCGGTGGTGGGTTTTGCCCGTTTTGCCGGCCAGGCAGTCGGTATTGTGGCCAACCAGCCCAATTATTTGGCCGGCTGTTTGGACATCAACGCGTCCGATAAGATTGCCCGCTTCGTTCGTTTTTGCGATTGCTTCAACCTGCCCCTCGTTACTTTTACTGACGTTCCAGGTTATCTGCCGGGAACGGAGCAGGAGTACGGGGGGATTATTCGCCACGGTGCGAAGATACTTTACGCCTATTCGGAAGCAACCGTGCCCAAGGTAACCATTATCCTCCGCAAGGCTTACGGAGGCGCCTATATCGCCATGTGCGGCAGCTCCCTGCGGGCGGACGTGTCCTACGCCTGGCCGACGGCAGAAGTGGCGGTTATGGGACCGGAAGGGGCAGTAAACATAATCTACCGCAATGAAATTGCCAAAGCGGAAAATCCGCAAGAAGTCAGGGAAAAACTGATTGCGGAATACCGCGCGAAGTTCGCCAACCCTTACATTTCCTGCGCCCGGGGCTACGTGGACGACGTGATTGACCCGGCGGACACCCGTAAAAAAATTATTGAGGCTTTAAAAGCGCTGGCCGGCAAAAGAGAAACCAGGCCGCAAAAGAAACACGGGAACTTTCCGGTGTAACGTCAGCTTAAAAAAATATTTTTCAGAAAGGAGGACATCCCTGAATTTTACTCAGTTCACTTCAGGGAAAGAACCATGAAGAGAAAGAAAATCACCATTGTCGGAGCGGGAAACGTGGGAGCCACCTGCGCCCACTGGGCGGCGGCCAAAGAGTTGGGAGACATCGTGCTGATTGATGTTGTTGAAGGTATTCCGCAGGGAAAGGCGCTCGATCTTATGGAGGCGGCGCCTGTCGAGGGCTTCGACGCGATCATTATCGGCACAAACGACTACCGCGACACCGCTGACTCTGACGTTGTCGTCATTACTGCCGGCGTCGCCCGCAAGCCGGGAATGAGCAGGGACGACCTGCTGGCCACGAACAGCAAAATCGTGAAATCGGTTACGGAACAAATCGTGAAGACTTCCCCCAATGCCTTTATTATCGTGGTTACCAACCCCCTGGACGTAATGACTTACGTTGCCTACAAGGCAAGTGGTTTTTCACCGAACCGGGTCTTCGGTATGTCCGGCATTTTAGATTCTGCCCGCTTTAGAACCTTTATCGCCCTAGAGCTGGGCATATCCTTTGAAGACGTGACGACTTTCGTCCTGGGCGGTCACGGTGACGATATGGTACCGCTGGTGCGCTACACTTACGCAGGGGGAATCCCCATTGAGAAGCTGATTTCCCGCGAACGCATCGAAGCTCTGGTCGAGCGGACGCGCAAGGGCGGCGCCGAAATCGTCAACTACCTGAAGACGGGCAGTGCGTTCTATGCCCCCGGCGCTTCGGTGGTGCAGATGGTGGAGGCCATTCTTAAAGACAAAAAACGCATTTTGCCTGTGGCCGCCTACCTTCAGGGAGAATACGGAGAAAGCGATATTTACCTTGGCGTCCCGGCAATTATTGGCGGCAACGGGGTAGAAAAGATTATCGAAATCGAGTTAACCCCCGAAGAGAAAGCGGCGCTGGACAAATCCATCCAGTCGGTGCGCAAAGTAATGGCTTTGCTTGATTAGGCTGATGCCAGGTTGGGGTTAAAGTTTGCTAAATTTTTTAGTGCTAAGTTTTTTCAAATGGAAATTTTCGTAAGGAGGGGTAAAAATGTCTGAGACCAGGCGACCGATCAAAATCACAGACACCACCCTGCGAGACGGTCACCAGTCGCTGTTGGCAACCAGGATGCGCACGGAACACATGATTCCCATACTGGAGAAAATAGATCAGGTTGGTTACCATTCTTTGGAAGTTTGGGGAGGGGCTACCTTCGACACTTGCTTGCGCTTTTTGGATGAAGATCCGTGGGAAAGGCTGCGCACAATCAGAAAGCACTGCAAAACCCCTCTTCAAATGCTTTTAAGAGGACAGAACATCGTTGGCTACAAGAACTACCCGGACGACGTGTTAACCGAGTTTATAAAGAAGACAGTTTATAACGGGCTTGATATTTTCCGTATTTTTGACGCTTTAAATGATGTCCGGAACATGCAAAAGGCCATGGAGGTAGCGAAAAAGGAGGGCGCCCACGTCCAGGCCGTGGCCTGCTATACCATCAGCCCGGTGCACAATGTCGAGTATTTTGTAAATCTTGCCAAAACCCTGGAAGAGATGGGGGCTGACTCCATCTGCTTGAAAGATATGGCCGGCATACTGGCACCCCAGCCGGCGTATGAGATTATTAAAGCGTGGAAAGAAAACCTGAAAATACCCGTCCAGCTGCACTGCCACTATACTAGCGGGATGGCCTCGATGTGCTACTTAAGAGCCATCGACGCCGGCGTGGATATCATTGATTGCGCCATTTCTTCAATGGCCCTGCAGACTTCTCAGCCGGCGGTAGAGCCGATGGTGGAGACGCTAAAAGGAACCCCTTATGATCCGGGCTTCGATTTGAAGTTACTCTCGGAAATCGCCGAATATTTTGCCGAAGTGCGGAGAAAGTACTATGCGGAATTCGATCTTTCCCCAAAGAGTGTCGATGTCAACGTGCTCATGTATCAGATCCCAGGGGGGATGATGTCTAATTTCATCTCTCAGCTTAGGGAACAGGGCGCTTTAGACAGACTGGCGGAAGTTTTGGAGGAGCTGCCGCGCACCCGGGCAGATCTGGGCTACCCTCCACTGGTCACGCCCACCAGCCAGATTGTCGGCATCCAGGCTGTTTTTAACGTATTATTCGGGCGCTGGGTAATCAACAGCAACGAGATCATTAATTACGTGCGCGGGTATTACGGCCGGCCGCCGGGACCCATCAACGAGGAGGCCAAAAAGATGATCATCGGCGACGAAGAGCCGATCAACTGCCGGCCCGCAGACCTGCTCCCGCCGGGTTTAGAGGAGGCCCGCAAACTGGCGGAGCCCTACCTGACGCAGGAAGAGGACGTTCTTTCCGTGGCCATTTTCCCGGAAGTAGCGCTGGAGTTTCTAAAGAAGCGAAAGGAAAAGAATTATAAAGATTAGGGATCAGGCAATTTTTATTTCTAATAGACGTATACAATATATAAAATACATAATATAAAATACATAATCCCCAGCTGCTTCTGGTTTTTTAAGGAGGCTTTTTCAGTTAAGCCTCTTCTTTTATGTTTTATAAATTCATTTAACATAAAATTAACTCTTAATTAACATTCTAATAACGCACGACTAACTTTTTATTAACAAACCCGCTTTAAAATAAAAAAAACAATGCGGCCTTGAAAAAGGCCGCTTAAAATAGAAAGAAAGAAAAATAAAAAATCAAAAAAGGAGGATGAAGTCTTGGCGAAAAAGGTCAAATGGTTGCTGGCGGCCGGATTAATTTTGGTTTTTGTTGCAACCATGTTGGCAGGGTGCGGCGGCCAGGAAAAATCACAATCTTCAAAAGAAGAACAGAAACCTGCCGGGCAAACCGCAACTGAACTTTCCGGGAAAATTACCGCTGTAGGGTCAACGGCTCTCCTTCCGCTGGTGGAAGAGGCGGCCAAACAATTCATGGCCAAATACCCGAAAGTGCAAATTGGCGTCCAGGGTGGGGGAAGCGGCACGGGGCTCTCCCAGGTATCTTCCGGGGCCGCGGACATTGGCAATTCGGATATCTTCGCTGAAGAGAAGAGCGGCATTGACGCCTCCAAGCTGGTGGACCACAAGGTGTGCGTGGTGGGCATGGCGTGCGTGGTAAACCCTAAAGTAACGGTCGATAACCTGACCAAGCAACAACTAATTGACATTTTTACTGGAAAAATCACGAACTGGAAGGAAGTTGGCGGTCCCGACCAAAAGATCGCTTTGATTAACCGCGCAAAAGGTTCCGGCACCAGAGCGACGTTCAAAAAGTTTGCTCTCGACGGTGCGGAAGAAACTGCCGGAGCGATGGAAATTGATTCCTCCGGGCAGGTAAAGAAAACTGTTGCGGAAACCCCCGGCGCTATTTCCTACCTGGCTCTTTCTTATCTGGATAACACAATAAAGGCAATTAAAATAGACGGCGTTGCACCTACGGAAGAAAACATCTGCAACGGGACATACCCCGTTTGGGCCTACGAGCACATGTATACCCTAGGACCGCCTGCTGGTCTAAAAAAAGCATTTTTAGACTACATGATGTCTGAAGAAGTGCAGAACACACTGGTTCCCAAGCTGGGTTACATCCCGGCGACCAAAATGAAGGTGGAAAGAGACGCCAAAGGTAATTTAACCAAAAAATAGTTTCTCTTTTAGTTGTGCTGGCTGGGCCGCCTGGTGAGCTAAGGATCACCGGGCTACCTGGCTTTTTTAAAAGTCTACGGAAGAAGGAGGAGTGGGGGAAAACATGCACAGATACAGCGAGATGCTGGGCAAGTGGTTTTCCTTTCTGTGTGCGGGACTGGTCATCGTGCTGACTTTGTCGATTATTTATTTTATCAGCACGAAAGGACTCTCCACTTTTTTTGTAAACGGCGTCAGCATCAAAGAGTTTTTGTTTGGTACCCTGTGGTGGCCAGACCGCCCCTCCGAACAGGGCGGTCCAGTAGTGGGGTCGTTTCCTTTTATCCTGGGCTCCATCATTGTTTCCTTTTTAGCCGTTTGCTTAAGTGCCCCTTTAAGTGTAATCGTAGCTGTCTTCATTGCGGAAATTGCTCCCGGGTGGGGGCAAAGGGTGATTCAGCCGGCCATTGAGTTGCTGGCCGGCATCCCTTCTGTTGTTTACGGTTACATTGGGTTAAGCGTACTCGTTCCTTTCATCCGCAATCATTTGGGAGGGCAGGGCTTTAGTATCATGGCCGGCTTTCTGGTGCTTTCGGTAATGATTTTACCCACCATCATCAGCGTATCCACCGACAGCCTGCGTGCCTTGCCGGAACAGTGGAAGCACGCGGCTTTTGCTTTGGGTTCAACCCGCTGGCAAACCATCCGGATGGTCCTGGTCCCGGCCGCTCGCTCGGGGATCATCACCGGCGTCGTCCTGGGTTTGGCCCGTGCTTTTGGCGAAGCGCTGGCAGTGCAGATGGTGATCGGCAACGTCCGGAAAATCCCTGCCTCGATCCTGGACCCCGTCACCACGTTAACCAGCGCCATTACTATGGACATGGGCTATACCATCATGGGTTCTCTGTGGAATAATGCCCTGTGGTCGATGGCCTTGATTTTACTGCTCATGTCTTTTTTCTTTATCCTCACGATCCGCCTGGTAAGTCGAAGGGGGGTTATCCAGTAATGAACGCTCGTTTGGCTGACCGGTTGGCGACCATCATGTTTTGGATGGGCGCGGGAACTGTCCTGCTCATTTTAATTTCACTGCTGGCTTATATCTTGCTACACGGCTTTAAATCCATTGACTGGCACTTTTTAACTTCTCCTCCGGAGACAATCAGGGCGGGTGGAGGGATCGGGCCGCAAATTTTTAATTCCTTTTACCTTCTCTTCTTAACCATGCTTATTGTTTTCCCGATCGGGCTTTTGGCCGGTATCTACCTGGCTGAATATGCCGGCCGTAACAGGGTGACCGAAACGATCCGTCTCTGCATCGAAACTCTCACTTCCTTGCCCTCCATAGTCGTTGGTTTGTTTGGCCTTTTGATTTTCGTGAACAAAACCGGCTGGGGCTATTCGTTGATGGCCGGAGCGCTGGCTCTTTCGGTAATCAACCTTCCCCTGATGGTACGCATTGCCGAAGAATCCATTCGGAGCGTATCCAGCGAGTTGCGGGAAGCCAGCCTGGCCCTGGGCGCCACGCGCTGGCAAACAATCTGGAGGGTGGTCTTGCCCTGCGCGCTTCCCGGGCTGATTACCGGCGGAATTATCGCCTCGGGCAGAGTGTTTGGCGAAGCTGCCGCCCTTTTGTACACAGCCGGAATGAGCAGTCCCAACTTAAATTTTCATCATTGGGACATTACCAGCCCTACGTCACCGTTAAATCCTTTCCGACCTGCAGAAACACTGGCGGTGCATATCTGGAAAATCAATTCGGAAAGTTTAATTCCCGATGTGCGGCGGGTGGCCGACGGGGCATCGGCAGTGCTGGTCCTCATCGTGCTACTCTTTAACCTTTCCGCCCGCTGGGTAGGCCGCTCCGTATACAGGCGCTTAACTGCGGGATAACGATAAATTAACCGATCATTAAAGAAAAGAAAATCTTTAGTTAACATAACTATGTTAACTTGGAGGTGAACGGGAGAGAAGAGAAAAATTTTTCAAAAAAATTTTATCGATACGAACGGCGCAAAGCAGCTGTTTAGGGCGATAGCTGAATTACAGCGCATGGGTTACCGGGTAAGGATCTTAAATGCCCGCCGTAAGGAAGTCATTTCTCGCTTGCAAAAGGCGGTTATTTTGCGTTTTCTCCCGCATAAAGAAAAGCGGTACAGAGCAGGATAGGGATAACGAAAACCCCCCTTGCCTGACAATCATAGCTTGATGAAAATTAACAGAAGCTAAAAAACACTAAAAAAGCACTAAAAGAAAAGATGAGCGATAAAGTGTTCCTGAGCAGCCATTGTTCCTGGACAGTGGTCAAAAAAATACTGGTTCTGGGCGATCCGCTCTATAGCCTGGTGGACAGCAAGGGAATTACCCACAAATTTTGCAATGAACAGGCGATAAAAATTCTTTCTGATGATGGCTTTTATAAAGAGGCGGATTTATTGCAAAGGCATCTTGAGGTTATTAATCAAGGAACGTGCTGGGCGGACAAGGGATGGAAATGTCTTGCTCATTACCTGGATCCCGATACAGATAAAGGGCTGGGCCCCTGGCCAAACGCTGCCCAGGAATGCAGGTATTATTTTGCTCAGGCCCTAAGACTTTGGAAACAGGACAAGAAAGCAGCTGCCTTCCTTTATATGGGTGCATCTTTGCACTTGGTGCAAGACCTTTGTGTCCCGCATCATGCCAATGGCGTCGCTTTTGACGGTCATCAGGATTTTGAAAATTGGGCGCGAATTAACCGTTTCGCCTTTGCCATAAAATCAGAAGGCCTCTACTGCCTGGGTAAAGAACCGGAGCAATGGGTGTACCATAATGCGCGGGTAGCCAAGCAATTTTATCAACCCACCGGAAGTAGAAATGCCGGAAATAAAAATAGGTATAAAAATAAAGGAAGTAAAGCAAATGAAGAATTTTTACGGTACGCAATGGGGATTCTCTTGCCCTTGGCGCAAAGGACCACGGCCGGGTTTATGCATTATTTTCTAACGCAATTAAACTAACCCACTACCTCCTTCTATATAATATACCTTGAAGGATTGATGGGCATTAACCGTCAATCCTCTTTTTTGGCTCAGGCTTTCTTTGGAATTGACTGGCACTTGCCGTTTGAAAACATAGCGCACTTTACCTGCTTATTTTTCCTTTCGCCTGCGAAATTAGCCATTTACCCGCGAAATTAGCCATTTAAAGGAAGAAATAATGAAATTTAGACAATGATGCAATAAAATAATAGTTAAGTTATCTTAAAAAGAAGGTTTTTAAAAATGGTTAAAATCAATAAAGCTAAACTTAAGCAAGTTCCTAAAATATGTATCCTGGAAGAAAACAAAGATTGCGATAACTGTTGTGAGTGTTTTGTTTGTGGAGTTGATCCAGAGAAGATGTGCGATAACTGTGGCAAGTGCCTCGTTGAAAATATCCTTTGCTTAGATAAACTTAAGGTTTAAACAGGCTTTGCAGAATAAAAAACGGGTTCTTGTTTAATTAAAGAAAGTTCCTATAATAGATATTATGTAAACAAGTTTATTATTTCAGGGTAAAAAACGAAAATACCTCCTCCCCAACCACTCTCTTCAACTCAATTCACGATCCGGCGGCAATGTTATTTGCATATCCAGGCTGCGGAGTTTAAGAAGCGTTTGATAGCCTTCCAATAAGCGCACTGCACAGTTCCGCGAGGAAAGCTTCTCTTTTGCGTTTTTCCTGGCCCAAAGGGCGAAGTTTTCTCTTAAGCCGTCGTTATTTAACAAAAGCAAAATTTTTCGCGCAAAATCCTCTAGGTTTAAGCGGGTCAAAAGGCCGTCTTTGCCGTCTACAACCATTTCGCTTACCCCAAAAGCCTTGACCGCAACGACAGGCAGGCCCGCTGCCTTGGCCTCCGCGATCACCAGGCCCTGCGTTTCCGTTACCGAAGCAAAAACAAAAAGATCTGCTCCCGCGTAATACTTAGCCACTTCTTCTTTTGGTATTTTGCCGGTAAAAATCACGTTCTCCAAAAGGCCTTCCTGAGTGACCCGCTTTTTCAGCGATTGCTCTTCTGGGCCGCCGCCGACGAGGATCAATCTAGTGCCAGGCAATTCTTTATTCACCTTGAAATAAGATTCCAGCAAAAAATCTATATTTTTCTCCTGCCCCAAACGCCCGACAAAAAGGAGAATCTTATCTTGAGCAGGTATTTGGTAGCGGCGCCTTAGCCAGTTCCGGTCTGAAAAAGAAAATTCCTCTATCTTTATTCCCGTAGGTATGCTTTCTACTGGCACGCGCACACCTATTTCCTGAAGATATTTTTTGATTGCCTCCGTAGGGGCGATAACCAGATCGCAGCGGTTGCAAAAATTACGGGCGATAAGTCTGGTGAATTTTTTTGTAATCATGCGTGCAAAAGGAAAATAATGGACGTATTCTTCGTATAAGGTGTGAAAAGTAAAAACCAGGGGAACTTTCAACGCCCGGGCATATTTAGCGCCCAGGCGTCCCAGGATAAATGGCGAGTGAACGTGTATGATATCCGGCTGCCAGATCCGAAATATTTTTTTTAGGCGCCGGTCAAAAGGTATCGCCAGCGAAAAATCCCGGTTGGTGGGAGCAGGCACGGAGAAAAAACGAAAGACCTTTTCTTCGGATGCCTTCCAGTTTGGATAAGACGGGGCAAAGATATATATGTCGTGGCCCAGCGCTTCCAATTCCGCCTTGAATGTTTCTATCGAATGCACCACCCCGCTTGTGTAAGGACAGTAGCTGTCTGAAAAAACGGCGATTTTAATCTGTTTCATCTCCTGTTCGAGTGCTTTTTTCAGTGGTGTTCCAATCGTAACGGACAAAAAATATCCGCCACCCTTCGCCTGTCTTTTTCAATGCGTACACGGCTTTTCCCTGTTCCGTTTGGCACAAAACCAGATCCTTTATCTCCAATTTCGCTTCCGCTTCAACTATTTCAACTGCGGTCGAAAGCCCATTCCTGGTATACCGGCAAATTTTAATTTCTTTGACAAAGGCCGGCCAGTACCAATCGGTTGGCTTACAAATAAATTTCCAGGCTTCACTGCTTATCTCGTTCAGGATAGGACCTGTATAGTATCGTGCTAAAGATTGCCTTAATACACATTCGCTTGCGGCTTCCCACCAGCTATTATCCTCCACGGCACCCTTGATTATCATGGTTATTTCCTGCCTGTCTTCTTCGGTTAAGTCTAAATGTAAATTTTTTTGAGCCGGTTCGCCCCTGTGCGTTGCAAAAAAAGCGGCCAACAAGAGACCGGGCAAAAAAATACTCGCGAAAAGAAAAAAGAGCCTTTTCTTTACGGAACGGCTATTCATTTTTTTCTACCTCGCTTTTATATTAGGCTTTTAGATTAGCTTTAAAAAATATAATTCATCAGCGAGGCAGATTTTACCTTGTTAAAATATGGTAAAATTATGTAAAAACTTGGTATTTTATTTGGGTTATTGAACTTACTGGTGTCTCGGCTTATTTGAAACCTGTTCGATAGCCCTGGTGATGGCCGCAACTACCTGGGCCTTGCCGCCAATCTGGTCGAAACTGACTTGCGTAAAAATGGTTCCTCTGTCGGAGACTACGTAATGCGGCGGCAGCTGATTTAAAGCAAGCGCCATAATATCATCTTTGCACAAATCGCAGGTGCAAATATGGGGGTGGGTTTTTAAATAATCTCTTATTATATCGGGCAGGATTCTCCTCACCGCTTCCTCGGTATAATTATAGACCATCTGGATTTGCCTCCTCATTTTTACTTTTTAAAAATGAAGCAAAAATTTAAGCCCTTAAAGTGGCGACCAAACGCTTTGGATTTAAAAGGAGATCAAGCCCCTGGTTAATGTCGGTAACAACCACGTCGGCGGCCTGCAAGGCTTTCCAGGAAGCGCCTTCTGGTCCCAACACTAGAATTCCCAGGGCGGCGTCTTTTAACATGAGGGTATCGTTAGTTCCATTCCCTACCGCTACTGTCTTTTCTTTTCCCAGGGCTGCAATGAACTCCTTTTTTAATAAGGCCCCTTCCCTATCCTGCTCCAATATATGGACCTGTCCTTTGATCTCCCGGCAGGCCATTTTACCGGTGCCGAAAGTATCGGCGGTAAGAATATGCACCTGCAGCTTTTCGGCCAAAACATCCAGCCTCTCTTTCACTCCCGGCAAAAGAACTCCGTCCAGAGCCATCGTGCCGTTGAAGTCAAGGACGATATGCTCCAGGGCAAGCACTCCTCGTCCAGGAATTTCTATTGTCAGCATGCAACAGCCCGCCTTTCAATAAATTTACTTACGTTACAATTATACAAAAAAACGGCAAAGGAAAATAGGCAAATTCTCCCTAAATTTTATTTTTAATAAATAATTTTTCCTAAAAAAGGGGAGTGTTCCTTCACGTACGGGTTAAAATTCACAATTCCAAAGAACAAAACAGCCTGTGTTCTTTTCCGTGGCACCAGGCTGTTTTAATGAATCCTTTTTTAAAAATTTTAATCTCCCAGGCTGATTCCCAGTTGCCGGGCGGAGCGGATTAAGTCGCTGTCCAGGGGCACCTGGCGCATTTTCCCCGCGCCTTCTCCAAGAGGAACAGAAGTGATTTTTGTGCCCGACAAACAGACCATTTCCCCAAAACGGCCTTCCATGATCAGGTTAACGGCCATGGTGCCGTAACGGGTGGCCAGAATGCGGTCGAACGCCGTTGGCGAGCCACCCCGCTGCAGGTGGCCCAAAATGGTCACCCGCGTTTCCTTGCCGGTCATCTCCTCCACCTGCTGGGCGACGACGTGGCCAATGCCGCCCAGACGGATGGGATCGTAACTATCCTCGACCGTTTTCTGGACCACCATTTCTCCTCCCTCCGGTTTTGCCCCTTCGGCAACGACGATAATGCTGAATTTTTTGTCCTGCTTCCCGCGCTCTGTAATTTTTTCTACCACTTTATCGATCTGGTAAGGTATTTCGGGGATTAAGATTACGTCGGCCCCTCCAGCTATTCCGGCGGTGAGGGCGATCCATCCCGCATAGCGACCCATTACTTCCAGCACCATCACGCGGTGGTGGGATTCGGCGGTGGTGTGCAGTTTGTCCAGCGCTTCCATGGCGGTGGTGAGCGCCGTGTCAAAGCCAAAGGTCTGATCGGTGGCCGCCAGATCGTTGTCGATGGTCTTCGGCACTCCCACTACCGGTAAACCTTTTTCATACAATTCCCTGGCAATGGCTAAACTGCCGTCTCCCCCGATCACAATCAAGGCGTCCACTTCCTGAATGCTTATGTTTTCGAAAATCCGGTCGGAAACGTCGACAAAAACCTTTTTTCCTTCTTTAACCACGGGGTAGTGAAAGGGGTTATCACGGTTTGTGGTCCCCAGGATGGTTCCTCCCCGCGGCAGGATTCCCACCACGTCTTTTTCTGTCAGTTCCCGGGCCTGGTTTTTAATGAGGCCTCCGAAGCCGTTCAAAAACCCTACCACACCAAGGCCGTATTCTTTAATGGCGGTCTTCACCACCGCCCTGATTACCGCATTTAAACCGGGAGCGTCTCCGCCTCCCGTAAGCAGTCCAATTCGTTTCACCCTGGCCATCGCAGCCCTCCCCCATCAATTCTTCTTGCTTCTAATGATGGGCATCGTCGTGACAGATCTGCTTCTTTTCTGGTTTATCCTCATATTTTTTCCACAGTGCGGTAAAGGCGTAAGCGATAATTAACATGGCCACCGTGGTAAAGAAGCCAAAAACAATTCCCTGCCACCAGCTTTCAAAAAACATACCAACCTCTCCCCTTTGGATTTTTTAAAATTATATCATATATAAAAGATTGTCTAAAGAGATTACTTATAGAGGCAGCGCGGGTAATTGGCTTTTTTAAATAATTTAAAGCAGGTTTCTTTACTCCGCTTGCTTTAACTTCGCCTGGGCGGCCAGCTGTTCAAGCGCGGCCTTCAATTTTTGCAGCGTGCTGCCGTAGCCCGCCCAGTCCCCTTCTTTGAGTCTGTTTTGGGCTTCATCGTACAGTCTGTTGGCTTCCTGGATCAGTTCGGAGATGGTTTTGGGGAGGGTTTTCAGCTCCCCTTCCGGCCCAGGACTTGCCGACTGCGCCGGCCTGGCCACTTCTTGCTTGCCGAATATTCTTTGCAAGGCCAGGTCTAAAGTAGGTTCCATAACCACCTGGTCCCCGTGGGCCACGATAACGCGGCGCAGCTCGGGCATTTTGCTTTGTTCCGCCTGCAGGTATAGCGGCTCCACGTAAATCAACGCATCTTTGATGGGAATCACCAGGAGGTTGCCCCGGATTACCTGTGAACCTCGCTGATCCCAAAGGGATATCTGCTGGGAAATTAGGGTATCCTGATTGATCCGCGCCTCGATTTGCATCGGACCGTAAACCAGCTCTTGCTTCGGAAATTCAAAAACCAGCAGCTTGCCGTAATTATCGCCATCGGAGCGCCCGGCCAGCCAGGCAATCATGTTCTTTTTATTTTGCGGCGTGAAGGGCATGATTTGGATAAACTCCGGCTTTTCTTCTCCCGGCAGCCGAACAATTGTGTAATACGATTCCATAGGCTCTTCTTTGGTGCCGAACAGTTCCGTCGGGAGATTCCATTTGTCTTCTTTGTTGTAAAACACGCGGTAATTTTCCATATGGTAAACGGTATATTTCTTGGCCTGGATCATGAACAAATCTTCCGGGTAACGGATATGGCTCCTTAAATCCGGAGGCATTTCCGAAATGGGCACAAACATGCCAGGGAATATCTTTTGGAAGGTTTTTAGCACCGGCTCCTGCGGTTCGGCCGCGTAAAAGGTGACTTCCCCCGTATACGCATCGATGACCACCTTTACGGCGTTTCGAATGTAGTTTAAACGGCCTTTAAAAGGTTCCGCGTAAGGAAACATATCGCTGACCGTATATGCGTCCCACAGCCAGTAAAGCTTGCCGCCGCTTAAGACAATGTAGGGATCCCGATCGTACAACAGAAAAGGAGCAATTTTCAGCACGCGCTCTTTGATGTTTCGATAATAAAGAACCTGGCTCTCGTTAGTGATATCTCCCGAAAGAAGCATTTTATAATCCCGGAAATTGATGGCAAAAAGCAGGCGGCGGAAGAGGGAACCGACCGGCACACCGTTTTTGCCCTCGTAAGTGCACAGGGCGTTTTCGTCGCCGACGGGATAGTCGAACTCCTGGCTTCGCGTGTTAACAATTACGTACTTATTGGTCAATTCACCAAAGTATATTTCCGGTCTTTCTACCTCCAGGTTAGTCTGGCTTACGGGCGGAATATCTTTAATGAAAAATTGAGGCAGGCCTTCGCCGGTTACTTCATTTACCGGGCTCATGGCTATTCCGTAACCGTGCGTGTACTGCAAGTGCTGGTTAACCCAGGTCTTGGACTGCTCCGGCAAAGAATCGACATTTAATTCGCGCGCGGCCAGCATCACCTGCCGGTAGCGCCCGTTAATAACGTAGCGGTCCACGTCAATATCTTTAAACTCGTAATAGGTGCGCATTTCCTGGAGCTGGCTGTAAGTTTGCTGGAGAGGACGGTAGTCCCAGAGACGGATATTTTTAATGGTGTCCTGGTTTTCCTGAATGTCTTGAGCGGTCAGCGTCCTTCCGGCTGGAAAATCTTTTTTTTCAATCTTTTCCAGATTATAAGCGAGGCGCGTCATTTGAATGTTGTTTTCAATGTACGGCCTTTCCCGTTCCATTTCGTTGGGCAGCACCACCAGCTTTTGCATTAAGGCCGGATAAACGCCATTTAAAACCAGAGAAGCAGCTACCAAAAACCCGATTGTGTAGAGAACCAGCCGAAAACGCTTCAGAAAAGCGTTCACGAAGATTGCGGCGCTGACTACTAAGGCCAGGATAAACATTATTTTATAGGCCAGCAAGTTGGCATGTATGTCGGTGTATCCCGGCCCGTACACCACTCCCTGTTCGGAATAGAGCAGCATATATTGCTCTAAACGGTAGCCCCAGGCCCGGATCAGGAAAAAGAGGGCCGCCAGCGCAGAAAGGTGGTAGCGGGCGTCCATGGATTGGAATAATTTACTGGTATCTCCGGTAACCATACCGGCCAAAAAATAGGCTAAAGCCACCCAAAAGGCGGCAAGGAGGACGAACCAGTTGCACAACTTATAAATATATTGGTAAAAAGGCAGAGTAAAGAAATAAAAACCAATATCTTTTTGAAAAATAGGATCGCTCGTTCCAAACGGAGTAGCGTTTAAAAATTTTTGCAGAATCACCCAGTCGCCGCTCACGGCCAGGCTGAGAAAAAAGGCCATCAAGGCGCTCACCAGGGCGGAGGCGATGGTCAGCGTCCGGTAATTGATAAACTGGCTTTTTGGCGAGGGATAGAGGGTAATTACTCCTTCTTCTTCCAGCTGTTGGGAGATCCTGGCTGCGTTTACCAGGGCTTTACGTGTAATTAATAGATTTATAAACAAGAAAGCAAAGGCAACTACTCCAACGGCTAGGCGAAGGCCAATTTCGGAGAAGATGACCGTGATAAAAACCTGCTGATAATTTAAAGCTTTGAACCACAACCAGTCAGTATACAGGTGCGCCGCCCAGCCTGCTAAACTTAAGATTATAACACCAATAAAGATGATTGTTAGAGTTAGAAAGCGTAATCCTTTCTGCAGCTTAAAAACCTCCTTGGTTTTAGTAGCTCGTTTTAAATAATTTTTGTGTTAAGTATTCGGTGCTAAATAATTACATAGAAATGCCAAATATTACATAGGTTTAGGAATTTTTTGAGATTCGTCGGCCTCGCGTTTTAATTTTGCCTGGCACATTTGACATACCTGCAAAGAGCGCTTTTTAGGCATATCTTCTTCCTCTTCGTACGGGTCAGGGGTAAGGTCTTCAATTTCTATAACCCGTCCGCACAACATGCATCTTGTTTTCAAAAAAACACCTCCCGCTATTGATATTGCAAACTTAACAGAGATTTTTAGTGATTTTTCCTGGGTTTTAATATCTTTACCTTACGAAGTTAACCTGAGCTATTTAATTTATTACTCGATTTATTTCCTTTTTTATTCTTTCTTATTAACAACCCTTCCGGGAACTATTTGGTTTGAAAATATGGTTTTAAATCCTGGGCAAGCTGTTCAGGTAAATACATGGCCCAGGCCTCGTCGTGTAAAACCTGCAAGTGGCTGTAGTCGCTGCCCACCAGGGGGAAGATGGTAAAACGGGCGACGATACGGGCAGAGACGCAAAAACCGATATTTTCCTTTTGTGCAAAATAAAAACCGGCATTAAAACTGGCGACATTGGCGTTTTTATAAAAATCAATCACTCTGTGGAGGCCATCAGCCAGGTTGCCAAGATCTTCTCTGGTTATGTCGTTGATTGTTACCCTGTCGGGGAGTACGGCGATTACGTCAAACAACGCCCGCGGTGCAAACGCGGCCAACCAGTAAATACTGCCGGTACGTCCCAGGAAGCGTTCATTTTTCTCCATTTCGGAAGCCACCAGATCGGTCCAGTAAACACTCTTGTTTTGCTCGTAATATTGAGCGGCTTTGTCCAGCATCAAGGCCACCAGGCTGGTGGGCTGCGGGCCGGCGTGCACCTGCAAGTGGGGATGGATTAGTGAACCGCCCGCGTAAGGCATATAATTCCAGTTTATAGAACAGTATTTTGCCCCTCCCGGATCTTTTAAAGAAACTATTTTTAAAAACTCGAGGCCGGCTTCAAAGCTGTTACTGATCACCTCCGGCGTTAATTCCGGCATCGACAAATAATGCCGGGGAGAAACCACAACGACCACAGAGTACTTGTCGTAGGGATTTAAATTTGGAACTACGGCAACTTCCCCCAGGCGGAAACGGCCGCCGGGGATCAGGTCGTCCGGGAATCTAGGCGTAGCCTGTTCTATCGTTTCCGGGCAGAAGGGGCAAAACCGGCGGCGGGACTCCTCGACAAAGGGCGTCCAATCATGCGCAATCAAATTTGGCTTCCTTATGGAGATAAGGCGGACCGCCTGCCCGGTTAAAGGATCGTACCTTATTTCGCAGGGAATTTTCGTCAACTCAAAGTTTTTTAAGGGATTGTGAAAGGTTGTCTCGTAGCGAGTAATTTGAAACTCAATCGCCATACAGGATCAACCCTTTCTTTTCTAAAGTTTTTCTGGTCAACTTTATGTTGACATTTGTGATATCATATAATTGACACTTTATGAATTCCATATAAACGTATAAAAATCCTCCATTCTGCAGGATTTTCTGCCAGATTTTCTTGACAGGGATGAGTCGCTATTTTATAATTAAATTGTAAGCCATAAAGGGGAGTAGCTCAATTGGTAGAGCAACGGTCTCCAAAACCGTAGGCTGCGGGTTCGAGTCCTGGCTCCCCTGCCAGGAAAAGCAAAGGCTCCGGAGTTTTAACCCGGAGCCTTTGCCTGTAGTATGCGTACAGCCTTTAACTTACCTCCTGGCGCCCCATTCTTTTTAAATGCCAGAGTTGTAAATACCGCAGCTCCTTTAATTTACCCTGCAACTGGTGTTTTTCCCGGGGGTCGGAAACCTCGGCAATTTGTTTTTTGAGGAAGTCAATTTTCTGGTTGGTGCGGATTACGTCTTCTTTTAATTCACGCGTCATCGCCGGTACCTCAGGACGGTTTTTATTTCCGCCTTTTTATTTTTTCTCTTTTCTTCTTTTCTTTTTGTCGTGTAATTTTACAGAATAATTGATTTTTACATAAGGTACCTCAGCACTATTTTAACTGGGACCAAAGTCTCATTATAAATAAATAAGGTATCGTCTTATAAAAGTGAAGAGGTATCCGGCTTATTACTTTGCAGGGAGTAAAAAGCTGATTTCCATTTTTTGACGAAAGCGGGTAAGAACCTTTACTATATCCCGCCCCAATAAAATGTAAAAAACTGCATTCCCAAGGGCGTGCAGAGTATCCAGCCAGAAGCTGGCCAGGCAGGCCAGCAAAAATGTCTTCGGGTTCAAGGGGTAAACAAAAGAAAGCCAAAACCATAAATTCATGATCCACCCAAAAAGATAACCCCAAAGAAAATTAAAAATGGTCATTCCCTTGTGCCCCAGGCGGGGATGCAAAATACCCATTAATCCCGCGGAGCTTCCGGCCAGTCCCCAGGCGAGCATCTGCCAGGGAGTCCACGGTCCGTGACCAAGAAAAAAATTAGATACTACCAGGGCAGTAGTGCCCACCATAAAACCAACGCGCGGGCCAAATACAAAACCGGAAATAATGATCAAAAAAGTGGTCGGCTGCACGTTTGGCAAAGCAGCAAAGGGCAGGCGCGCAATTCCCGCGATGCTGCTTAAGACGGCGATAACGGCGATTTCCCGGGAAGTTGCCGCGCTTCGTTCAAAAACCCAGTAAAATAATAGTATTACCAGCAAGATCAGGAAGATTGAAAAGAGACCCCAGTTCTGTTCCGCGGCGGCCTCTTTGCAAACAAAAACGTAGATAAATATTGCGCCTGCGCAAAAGAAAAGAAAAAAACGCATCAATTTTAAAAATAACTTATGCCTGCACCACATACGGAAAATCCCCATTTAAGGCAAGCGCCCGGATGCCGTCCTGGACAGTCAACACGCCTTGTGCATACCCCTTAAACAATCTGTTCATTTGCGGCGAATAAAAAAGGGAGCCGTTCAGGATTTCTTCTGGCGGACCATCCGCAATTATCCTTCCGTCGAACATGATAATTACCCTGGCGGCGTGTTCGGCGCAAAATTCCACATCATGAGTAACCAGCACTACGCTCAGCCCCTCCTGGGCTAATTCCCGCAAAAGAAGCCCGAGTTCGTTTTTTAAGCGATAATCGAGGCCCCGGGTGGGTTCGTCCAGAAGCAAGATTTTCGGCCTGGCAACCAGCACCGCCGCCAGAGCCACCCGCTGGCGCTCGCCGCTACTCAGATCGCGGGGGTTAACTTTCCGGTAACGGGCAATGTCCAGCCTTTCCAGAAGAATTTCCACCGCCCTGTCTTCGCACGAGAGCCCCAGGTTGTTAAGCGTAAAAAGCAGTTCTTGCTCTACGGTGTCGCAGAAAAGGTAATTGTTTGGATTTTGCGCCAGATAGCCCACCTCGCGCGCCAGCTCCCGGGAGGAAATTTTCCGGGTGTCTTTTCCCGCCACCACCACGCTCCCGCGCCCTGGCTGCAAAAGCCCGGCCATCTGTTTGAGCAGGGTTGACTTACCGGCGGCATTTTCGCCCAAAACAACTACAAATTCGCTCTTTTTCACCGAAAGGTTTATGCCGCGCAAGGCCTCCCGGCCGTTCGGGTAGGTGAACCAGACATCTTTTAACTGGCTTGCCGGCTCCGGCTCAAGGAGCACTTTCTTCTTTTTCACGGGCTTACGCAGCAAGTTGGGCAGCGTCTGCCTTGATGGCTGGTGCCCCCCTTGTGGACCGGACACTGAGAAATACCGCCCGAGCGCCTGCCGCCCTTCCTTGATGGTAAGGGGGAGGCGCGGCTGTTGCAAGGAAGCAAAAAACCTGGCCACCGGCGGCACAAAAGGAAGAGAATTTTCCACTTCCCACCTGGCCACTTCTTCAGCCGGGCCTTCTTTAACGATCCGTCCGTTTTCCATAACCAGGATGCGGTCGGCCAGGTGAAAGCATCTTTCCAGGCGCTGTTCGATGAGAATAATTGTGTAACCCATTTCTTCGTTCAGGCGCTTGACGAGATTGAGCAGCTCTTCCGCGGACATCGGGTCCAGCTGGGAAGTGGGCTCATCTAAAATCAGCACCCGCGGCTGCATGGCAAGAATGGCGGCCAGAGCCAGCTTTTGCTTCTGGCCGCCGGAAAGGTTGGTGGTAAATTCGCTCTTTACGGGCGTGAGATTAAGGAAGCCCATTACCTCCGCAACGCGGCGAAGCATGTCTTCTGGGGGCAGGCCGAGATTTTCCAGGCCAAAGGCTATTTCGGCCTCTACCGAA
Source organism: Desulfovirgula sp. (assembly GCA_020725585.1). Lineage (GTDB taxonomy): Bacteria > Bacillota > Desulfotomaculia > Desulfotomaculales > Nap2-2B > JAIMBK01. The sequence continues at coordinate 16,543 of DYES01000012.1, read as the reverse complement.
AGCATGACCAGCTGCTTTTCAGGGTCCTGAAAGACAATTCCGATTTCTTTTCCTAAATTACGGCGGTCCATTTTTCGCAAGTCGTGGCTGTTAAAGAAAACTTTCCCTCCAAATTTGCCTCCGTAAAAGTCGGGTACTAAACCGGCCAGGGCCCTGGCCAGCGAAGACTTGCCCGAGCCCGAACCGCCGATGACCAGCAAAAACTCGCCTTCTTTCACGGTCAAATTAATGTTGTTGAGCGCGGGCCTTTCGCTTTCAGGATAATAGTAGGTTAAATTTTCGACCTTAAAGAGGAACACTTCTGCCACCCCCAGCTCAAAACGACCGGCGCGAGAACCCCGGCCAGCACGGCCGCAAGGAAAATTAAATCTGTAAAGCCGCTGAATAACTGCCCCAGTTGAGGATAATAGTGATAATCGCCTGCCCCCGTATATTTAGCGCAAAGGGCGGCCGCCAGCGCACCTCCGCCGGCAAAAAGGCAGATTGCGTCGCGGGGGCGAAAGGGTTCGCGCTGGTAGCAAGTGCGCGGTCCGCTCCCCAGGGCGCGGGCATGCATGGCCTCGGCGACTTGCAGAGATCCTTCCATGGAGGTAAACAGCAGGACATTGAAAATTGTGGAGTATCTTTTTAGTCTCTCGCGCCAGCTTCCGCTCCCAAAATCCACGCCTCTTGTCTGCTGCGCTTCTTTTATTTCACTTAACTCTCGGGCTAAGGTGGGAAGCATCCGGGTAGCCAGGGAAATGATCAACGCCGATTTAGGTGCGAAGCGGGAAAATATACCGAGCGCCCTGTCGGGATGAACAAGGCAGTTGTACAGGCAAAAAACGCTGATCACGTTGAGCAGGCGCAGGCCCATGGCCGCTCCGTAGCAGATGCTTTCCAGCGAGATGGTCAGCCTGCCCAGTACCGGGACTTCAGGCCCGGACCAGATGATGCTTGTGCCGGCGCGCACCGCCAGGGGGTTGATCAGCATGATCAAAACAACCATCCCCAGGCCCACTTTTAAACAGGTTTCCCAGGCGTCTAAAGCTTCCGCGGCCCAGGCGACCAGGCCGAGAGCAAGGAAAATGGCCAGCAGGTACAAAGGGTGGGTAAAGAACAGGGTGAGCAAAAAAAGTACGCCCAGGTAAACCAGCGCCGCCGACGGATGTAAGGTTTGCAAAAAAACTCCCTTCGGCCGGTAAAAAAACCCGTAAGACAACGGTAAAACATCCCCTTCTAGTTGCTTAAAATGTTTACGGTCCGACCGGCGGGGTCCCAGCTTACTGCGTAGCCAAATGCTTCGGCCACGTAGCGGGCGGGAAGGTAGGTACGCCCCTCTTTCACCACCGGGGCGACGTCAATCGTTTGCGGGGCCCCGTTGAGGTAAAAAATATTTTTGCCCACCGTCAGGTCAAGGGTAGTCGCGCCTTTTTTTAAAGTTACTGTTTGGGTAGCTTCGGTCCATTGAATACCTTCCCCGGAAATCCCCAGGGCCTGCGCCAGGTAACGGATAGGAACAAAGGTTCGTCCGTCCTCAATAAACGGTGCCGCATCAGTATCGACAGCTTGCTGCCCGCCGGCCAGGTTAACCAGGTAACGCTTCTGATCAATCACGAACTGGGCTACTTGCCTTCCCCGCTCTTCCGCCTTGCCCGCCTCCGGCCTGCCTTTGAGCTTGTTTTTTTCACCCCACAGATCGTAGATGGTGCGGCCATGATTTAGCGCCGAAAGCGCCAGCAGCGCCTGCTGGGTGGCCATTTCGTCAGCGCCCCCGCCTTTTACGTGTGCGAAAGAACCGTCGGCCAGCTGGAATTTTTGCAGGGCGGTGACTAGATTGCCCTCTGTTCTTTGCCACCGGGGATCGGTTGGCTGCGCCCCCACGGAAATTAATCCCTGAATAACCACTGCGCAGGACTCCGGGTTGGCCACTCCCCAGGACGAAAATCCGCCGTTATCGTTTTGTACAGCCTGCAAGTAGGCAAGCGCCTTGGAAACGGACGGGCTGTCTTCTTTCTCGCCCAGCGCTCCCAGGGCCATTAAAGCCATGCCCGTAGAGTCCACGTCGGCTGTTGTTTTTTCCCCCGCGTACCAGTGGAAGCCCCCGTCCGCATGCTGCCGGGCCGCTAACCAGGCCAGTGCTTTTTCTTTGTCGGGGATAGAGGCGCCCGCAGCCTGCAGGGCGAGCATCGCCCAGATGTGCGCGTTGACCAGCTCTTCCCCGCCGTTTATGACGTTATCGGCAAATTTGCCGCTGGGCAGCTGCGCCTCCTGGAGTTTTTGCACGAGGTTTTGCCCCTGATAATTGAAAGGGTCGCCGCCCGCGCTCAAAATGGTTAAAATGAGCGTGGCGTAGCTGGTGGTGGCGCCGTTTTTTAATTCGTTGAAGAGCGCCTGGCAGGCCTTCTCCACGGAGGTGCCGGCTAAATTTCCCCCGGCGGCCGCCAGGGCGATATAGCTCCAGGGAGTCAAAACTCCCCTGGTTTTTTCCAGGCGATAAAGGTAATCCGCGGCGCGCTTGAGAGCCGACCCATCTACGGCACCAGTTTGGGCTAAGCCATAACCCGGGCGGCTCGCCAGCAACAAAATCAAAACCGCCAGGATGACCCGGAAAAAATTTTTCCCGGCCCGTGACCTTTCCCAAAAAAGCATAAGTCCAAACACCTCGCTTGCTTTATTCCACCGGCAGGCGGGTCAATTTTTCCGCGTCGACGGCGGCGCCGAAATAAAATTTTATTTTCAGCGGATGATTGCTTAGTAACTTAACCGCCCGCCGCACCCCTTCTTCATCCACGCCGGCGACAATCCAGACGGGGTTTACGTTGTCCCCCGTGCCGGTGGCCAGGACAACGCCGCTCCCTTTACCGCGTTTTTCCACCACCGTCCCTTGCGACGAAAGCAGCTCGATCTCGCTGCCGGAAAAACGCGCATAAAGGCCGCTTTTCACTCCCCGGGCAAAAAGAGCGGCGACGGTACTGTTCTCACCGATCTCTTCCCAGGTTCCCAAAACAACCACCGGACACGTTCTGCCCGTAATGGCGCCTTCCCTGAGGGCCTCTTCAGAGACAGGCGCGATCCCCAAAGCGGCCATCCCTATTTTTAACTCCTGGGCCAGTCGATCCGACCCGGGGCTAAAAAGTATTTTCGCTCCCTTTCCCCCTCCGGCAAAACCGTGCAAAAACGGTTCCGGATAGGCGCCGACGATGGCCGGCGCATACATGGTCGCGCTCCAGTCGTGGTAATCCCACCAGACTACATCCCCTCCGGAAACCTTATATTGAGCCGCGCCAAAAGAAGGCTGCCCGCCGTTTACCCAATAAAACCAGTCGCGCTTTTTGCGCTCCTTTCCCGGCAGGCCGGTATAACCGGAGGCGATGCCTTCAATCTCGTTGACAAAGCCTCCCCCGTAAGTCGTCCCCACCCGCAAGTGCCTTTTCAGGAGATCGAGAACCGAATCTCCTTCCTGGCAGGGAACGTTTAAAATACATACGTGATTGCGTCCAAAATCTGTAGTTACCCACAGGGACACCCCGTTGCCGGGTTTGGCCGCAGCCGTGGTGCTGGGCGCTTTCCGGCCCGTCCCGTCGTCCCCTGCTTTGTTTTCTTCCGCTTCCCCTGCCCTTTTTCCTGCCTTTTCTTCTTCAACTTTCAAATCTCCGCTTCCCGCAGCTTCCGAAGAGTTTTCCCCGGCCTTTTGCCCGGTTTGGGGAGCAGCGCCCGGGTCGGCGGCATCCGGAGGGGCGCCCTTGTCCACCCGGGGTGCAGCGTCCTGCGCCTGGGGGGAAACGGCCGTGCTGCGGTTCTCCTGGGCGCTCCTGGTATTTGCGTAAATAACCGGCCCCAGTAAGGCGGCGATTAAAAAGAGCACCACCAGGACAATTGGCAACCTTTTCGGCAAAGATAATCCCTCCGGGGGGCGTAGCGCGAAGGGGCAATTTTCCCCATCCGCGCTTCGCCAGTCTCTTTTTTTAAAATTTTGCTGGGCACTATTTTTCCAGCAGCCTGGCCAGAAAAACGGCGCCTTGGACCCTGCTGGTCAGCGCACGCGGCCGGATGGTTTGGTCGGGGTAGCCGGCCACCAATCCTTCGGCCACCGCCGCCGCCATGCTCCCCTGAGCCCAGGAGGAAACTTCCCCGGCATCGACAAAATTAATTTTTTCCGATGCGCCCGCGGGCAGGCCCAGCACCCTTACCAGAATGGCGATGAGTTCCTCTCTGCTGATTGGCGCACCGGGACGGAAAGTGCCGTCTTCGTACCCCTTGACCAACCCTGCCGCCGCGGCGGAGGCCACGCACCCGGCGTACCAGTCTCCTTCGCGCACGTCCCGGAAAGACGCGGGAGCGTCTGCCGCCGGCAAACTCAAGGCCCTGGCCAAAAGGCTGACCAGTTCGGCGCGGGTAATTGGCCGCTCCGGTTCAAAGCGCTTTTCGTCCACGCCTCCCACGATGCCGGCTCCGGCCAAAGTTTCCACGGCCTCCCGCGCCCAGTCGTAGGCGGCGGAAGAGAGATCGGCAAAAGATTTTTTCGGTACGCGGGCAAAAACGGCGTACTCCGAGAAGTGGGATAGTCTGGCCAGGACCTGCCCGGCGCCCGCATCCACCACCGCCGGCACGGCCACCCACTTCTTTTCCGCTTTGTTGTACCCGGCCAGGTACAGATTCTCCGGCCTGACCACAAAGGGGATGTCTACCCTCAAATACACGGTCACTGGTTCGGCAAAACTGGTTCCCTCCGGGCCAAAACGGTAAACGGGCGTAATGCGGCGGAACCCTTCCGGTGCGCCCGCCCAGAGCTCGCTGCTTTCAGCGCTGCCGGAAGTCGCCTCCTTTTCGCTGCCGCCCTTTCCTGCACGCGCGCCGTCCTCAGCAAAAGCAAGTTCTTCGGCAGTAATGTCCGCATCTTGATTCAACGCGCCCGGCGGAATAATCAAAACAAGCCTGCCCTGAGGATCGGACATTACGGCCCCTTCTTTTGCCAAAACCTTTTGCTTGAGCGCGACTAAACTGCCCAAGAATTCTTTTTTCCGGGCAATTCTCTGCTGCCAGGAGGGCATTTTTTCGTTCCCCACCACGACGGTCGCCTTCGGCGCCTTCTCCAAAGCGCTGAGCTCAACCGTATCCTGCTTTAAACCTAAAAGCTCGGCAAGTTTTGAAAGGGCCTGTTCGGCCTCCGGAGAAGGCTTGAACCGTTCGGGGACTTCTAAAGCTTTCTGTTCAGTTTTCATACTTCCAGAGGCAGCAAGCTGGACTAGCTCTTCCCAGCTTGGACCGGGGGAATTAATGTCTTTGCTGTACCACCAGATGACTTTGTCTCCATCTTTTACTTCTTCCCGGTCGGCTGCGCCGCCTGACCGAGTGTTTATTTTGTACATCCAGCCCTGCATGCCTTCGTTGGTCTGTCCGGCAATGGAAGTGACCAGCACGCCAAAGGAATATTGCTTGAAGGTATAGGGAAGACCCGTCGCGTGCAGGGCGCCAAGCACGGTGGTACCCCACTGACTTTCGTCAGATAATGTTACGTAGCCGGGGCCATATAAAATTTCATCGTCTTTTCCTACTACTGCAACACCCACCGTGGTCTGATCGGGCCGCTCTGTTCCAGTGTTTCCATTTTCACCAATTTTTCCTGTAACTGTTCCCGGCAATAATAAAGCGGCGTAAAGAGCCTGGGTGGCCGTGAAGATATTCCCCACACCGGCAAGGCTACCGTCCGGGTTAAAGGTTTTCTCCAGTAAATAAGTGGCGGGATTGAGTTCCCGATTACCTACTATCGTCCAGCTTTCGCTCAAAGGATCCTCGCCGATTGCGTAAAGAGTGATAATTAGTTCCGCATTGTCAACCACTGGATCATCGGACCAATACTCTGTTTTATAGTAAACCCCACCATCTTCTTTTTGTAAAGTTTTCAGGTAGGAAATGCCCCGCTCAATGGCGTTTTTTACTTCCTCATCCTGGCCAAAGTAGGAAAGGGCTCTGATTGCCTGGCAGGTGGAAAGAAAATCGGGATAGAAAACGCCGCCAAAGCTTTCTCCCCAGGCGCCGTAGCTCTCTTCGGCAACGCTTATATTTTGCTTGGATAAAATATAGTTTTTGGCCCCGTCCGCACTGGGAAGTCCACTAAGTTTCCCGGCCTCGCCCAGGGAAATAAAGGCCAGCATATCGGTATATACACTGTTGTCAAAGGAGCCTGCACCAGGGCTTTCTGTTTTTTGTCTTCCAATCAGTAAACCGACCAGTTTTTCTACCCGTTCGGTGTCACCCCACTCATTAACGGCAAGCAGGCACTGCGCGATTGTTTTTGTCCGGGAATTTTTAACCCAATTACCGCTGTCCCAGGGCATGCCAATTGTTTTTAAAGCAATTAGCGTATCGGCCGTCGCGTAAGAGCTGTCCCACGGATGTGTAATTGCCGCCGTATCCGGGTCTTGAGCGCTCTGCAGGTAACCAGTCCCGCCGTCAACATAAACTGCTGCGCCCACACTGTTATCGAAATAACGCAGAGCAGTAATTACCTGTGCGGTCGTATCCGTCTCCGCACTTCCAAACCCTCCCCAACCATAGCCTATAAAGTCACCAAACATATCCTTCTGCTCAAAACAATATTGGTTAATGTAGTTTAAAACCGCTACCTGATCATTAATAGCTAAGTTCTGGATATGTCCTGTTTTGCCGAGCGCGTACAAAACCAGAACTTCTCCGTAAATGTTTGCCTTTACTCGCTCGCCGGAATAATTTACCGTCTGAAAGGCACCATCACCATCTCGGAGTGCAACAATTCTCTGGGCCAGGGTACCAAGCGCCGGGTTGCCCGGATCGACCGCGTGAAGAGCGATTAAATGCTTGGCAAGGTAAACGGCATCTATAACTGAAGAGGATTCTGCTGCAGCAATTGCCGCTTCCACGACGCAATCACGCAGGCTTTTTCCCTGATAAACCCAATCTGAAACAGATAAATCTTCTCCTGAGGCACAGAGAGCCTCGATTGCCCGGTAATTTAATTCATATTGATCCGCTATGTAAGCCAGCTGCCCTCTCTGGTACTTGTCCTTAATACTAATTATTGCCTTATTAATTGCGGCGTGGGCTTTTTCGTAAACTGATTCTCCAACAGTTAAATCATTTCTGGTCATTGCTAGAGCAAAAAGCCCTTCTGCCGTTCCTCCTAACGTAGCGTAGGGGCCGAAGCTGCCGTCGGCGTTTTGAGTGGCTACAAGATAATCAACCATAGTTACCCCATTGCCCAAAAGATCGGCAAGAGCATTAATTTCTTCTTTCAGGTTTTGAATATCCGCCTTCAAACTGCTGCTCCTGCTCCATGTGCCTAAATCTTCTTGAGCCAATGTGAGCACATAAGCAGCATAGGCGTCTAATTTTTCTCCTTCATCAAATTTTTCTTTTATAAATTCTACAGTTTTTTCGACTATTTCAGCAGCGACGATGGTTTGTTCATCCGCCCAGATAAAATTTAAAGGGGCCGCCAATTGCACTAAGAGGGACAAAACAAAAAACAAGGCAATAAAAAGTGATAAATATTTCAATGATTTAACCCTAAACAAGAAAATATCCTCCCTTCCTCAAAAGTGATTTCTTTGCCCCCGGCTTATCCAAAATAAAAACCCCTGCCCGGTAGATGCAGAGGTTTTTGGCGCTTTACTCAATCACCTCCCTATCCGCCGTAGGTCATGCGGTGATGAAAAATGGGCAGGTTTCCTGACTTATGGATCTTCGCTCTTCCCTGCGCCTTCCCAGGTTTTCTTATCCCCAGTGGCCAAATGCAGGTTGGCTCCCCAATTACAGTGGCGGGACCGTGTCAGATTTGCACTGACTTCCCTCACCCATTTTTAAGTTATTCAGTTGTCTGGTTAAGCCAATTATAGTAGAATTTTCACTTCTTGTCCAGTAGAAATTCAAATCATTTTTTTCTTTAAGCAAAGATAAGTTCTTGGGTTGACCAACCCTCATCGTCAACGGAGCCCTCAGCCAGGCCCTCTGCGGCCCACCAGGAAGAGAACGATCCCGGCCAGCACGGCAATGATCGGCCAGGGCGCAGGGAGCTTGCCCACTGCTCCCCAAAGAATTAAACCCAGGCCGCCCAGACGAAATATGATTTGCAGAACAGGACTTAATTGCATGACCACAATTACCTTCTTTCTTCTTAACTTCTTTGAGGTATGCTCAAAAAAATATATTTTTATTCCAAAACATGACTGCGAGAACGCATCCACAGATGTTTTTCAATTATTTTAAATCTATAATTACCGCTGTTTCCTCGCATTTGGGGAACTTGGGGCAGTTAATACATTCTTTCCACACCTTCTGGGGAAGTTCCTCCTTGGGGATAGGCGAAAAGCCGCATTTGATAAAGAACCCTTCCTGGTAGGTAAGGGCAAATACCCTGGGCAGCTCCAGTTCCCTGGCTTCCGCCAGAAAAGCTTTCACCAGGGTGCGGCCGATGCCCTGCAGGGTATAACTGGGGTGCACCGCCAGGGCGCGAATTTCTCCCAGGTCTTCCCAGATAATGTGCAGCGAGCCCGCCGCCACCAGGCGGCCGTTTTCTTCGGCCACGGTAAACTCGCGCAGCGCTTCGTAAAGAACGGCCCGGGGGCGGGCCAGCATCAAGTCCCTTTCGGCGTAATAGCTGATCAAGCCGTGGATGGCTTCAACGTCGCTCAACCTGGCTTTACGTATTTTCAATAGCCTCACCTTTCTTTCGCGTAGCGTACGGCGTTGCGAAATATGGCCAGCCCGTGCGGCTCGCTGCAAAATGGAAAGCGCCGCCAGTTCGGGTGCTGGGCAGGTTCCACAAACCTTTCCGGGTGAGGCATCAACCCCAAAACCAGCCCGGTGGGATCGCAGATACCCGCAATGGCATTTAACGAACCGTTTGGATTCAGCGGGTAATTCTGGGTAGGTCGGCCATTTTCGTCGGCGTACCGGAAAACGACCTGGCCCTCGATCCTTTGTAAGGTGTCCGGATCGGTGAAAAACTTGCCTTCCGCGTGCGCCACGGGAAGGTTTAAACACTTCCCCAAAAGCCCTTCGGTAAATATGCAACGGGTATTTTCCACCCGCAGGTTTACCCACCGGCACTCAAAACGGCCGCTGTCGTTGCTTACCAGGGCAGCGCTGATCTCTCCGATTCTTCTCCCCGGCAGGATGCCGGTGCGCACCAATACCTGGAAACCATTGCAAATGCCCAGGATGGGTTTGCCGGCGGCAAGGAATTCCTCCAGCTGGTCTTTTAAGAAAGAGGTCAGTTCCACCGCCAGGATTTTTCCTGAATGAACATCGTCACCGTATGAAAAACCCCCGGGGATAACCAGGATCTGATAAGCATTTAGTTTTTCTTCTTTATTGCGCAGTCGGTTTACGTGGACCAGCCGGCACTCTGCCCCCGCTTTTGCAAAGGCATAGAAAGTTTCCAGATCGCAGTTGGTGCCGTCCGTGCGCAAGACGCATACCTTCGGTTTCATTTCACAGCATCTCCTTGCCTTACCCCTGCGCGGTTAACCAAAAACCTTCTGCATCGGTTTTTTCCACGCTTCTTTTAACCTTTCCAGAGGCGCCCGAAACAGTTCTTTTTCTCCCTGGCAAGCGATGATTTGCCGCTCTTGTTGGGTAATCCCTATCTTTAAGAAGGGAACCCCGGCAAACAGCTCTGCGGCACCTTCTTCCGCCAGCTCCACCAGAAAACAGCCGGCCGTTTCGTTAAATAAGAAGAAATCAGGTCTTACCCCGCCGGGAAGGAATATTTTGGCCCCTACGTTCCCGCCAAAACACATTTCGGCCAGACAGGCCGCCAGGCCCCCCTCGCTTATATCGTGGCAGGCCAAAATTTTTCCGGCGGCAATGGCCCGGTGGACGGCCTGAAACACCAGCGGGAGCGCCTGGAGATCGATCTTGGGAAGATTTTTGCCAAGATATCCGGCCAGGTCGTAGTAAACAGATCCCCCCATCTCGGCGGGGTCGCGCTTTCCCACCACGAAAAGGAAGCTCCCGGCGCGCTTGAAGTCGGCGGAAACCGTTTTGCGTATATCAGGCAGGCGTCCGAAGGCAGATACGCACAGCACCGGCGGTATTTTAAGCACCATGTCTTTGTTCCGGTAGGTGCTGGATAAACTATCCTTGCCGGAAATAAAAGGCATGCCGGCGGCGCGCGCAAAATCCACGCAGGCGTCAACGGCCCTGTCCAGGGCGCCCAGCGACTCTTCGTCCGGAAAGGGCCAGATAAAATTGTCGATGAGCACCGTTTCTTTCGGGTTCGCACCGGCAGCGACCGCATTGGCCACGGCTTCGGCGGCGGCCCACAGGCTGCCGTAATAGGGATCGATGATATTTAAAACGGGGTTGAGCCCGTGGCTGATGACCACCGCGCATTCCTGCCCGTACAGCGGCGTGAGCAAAACCGCGTCGTTAGGGGCGTCGCCGTCCACGCCACCGTAAGGGGGGAGAGCATTTGAACCCTGCACCCCGTGGTCGTACATGCGCACAATCGGCTCCTTCGAACATACGTTTAAATGACCCATCACCCGGCAGTATAGATCCACCCAGTCATCCGGCAGGGGAAGGGCGGGCTCCTCGTAATCCGGGTTTTTCCAGGAAGCCCGCAGAATTCTTTGCGGCAGGCCGTGATGGAGGAACTCCATATCCAGATCGCAGACTTTTTCTCCCTGGTAAGTTACCAGCAGGCGCCGATCATTAGTAAATTCTCCCAGAACGGTAGCCTCCACGTTCAGCCCCCGGCAAATTTTCAATACTTCTTCCAGGTTTTCCGGGGCCACGGCCAGAACCATCCTTTCCTGGCTCTCCGACTGCCAGATTTCCCAGGGCTTTAAGCCCGGGTATTTCAGCGGCGCGCGCTCCAGCCAGACCCGCACGCCCGTCTCGGCGCCCATTTCGCCCAGGGCGGAGCTGAAGCCCCCCGCCCCGCAATCGGTAATGGCCCGGATAAGCCCGGCCGCGCTGGCCTCTATGATCGCGTCGCTCATTCTTTTTTCTTCGATGGGGTGGCCGATCTGCACGGCGCTGGCGTTTACTTCCATGGTTCTTTCCGTCATTTCGCCGCTGGAGAAGGTGGCCCCGTGAATTCCGTCGCGCCCCGTCCTGCCGCCGATCACCAGGGCGAGATCGCCGGGCCGTGGTTTGCCCTTTTGGCACCTGTCTTTGGGCAAAATTCCGTAAGCCCCGACGATAACCGTTGGCTTCGCGCGGAAGTCCCGGTGAAAATGCACCGACCCGTTGTTGGTCGGGATGCCCATGCGGTTTCCGTAATCCCTGACGCCGGCGACCACCCGGCGGAGCAGGTAGTGCGGGTGAAGGCAGCCGGGCGGGATTTCTTCCCGGGGGGTGTCGGGAGGGGCGAAGCAAAACATGTCGGTGGAGGCGATTACGCGGGCGCCCTGCCCGGTACCCATGATATCCCGAAAAACTCCCCCGCTCCCCGTCATGGCTCCTCCGTACGGTTCGATGGCCGAGGGTGAATTGTGCGTTTCCACTTTCCCGCAGATTGCCCAGCCGTGGTAAAATTCCATCACCCCGGAATTATCCACAAAGGCAGACAATACCAGAGGGTGGTTTATTTCCGCCGTGGCCTGCTGCAATCTCTTTAAAAACGGCGCTTTTTCCTTTCCGTTGACGATGACTCTGGCTTTAAAGGTCTTGTGCACGCAATGTTCAGACCAGGTCTGGGCGATGGTTTCCAGTTCGCAATCGGTGGGGTCCCTCCCGATGCTCTGGAAATAATGCTGGATTGCCCGCATTTCTTCCAGGTTCAAAAAGAGCTTGTCCCGGCTGAGGGTCAGCAGTTCTTGATCATCCATCTTCGTGAGGGGAATGATTTGCGTTTGCCCAGGCCGGCCGTGGATGATCAGGGTGGCCGGCTTCTGGCTGACTACCTGTTCCACTGTCGGGTTAACCAGCAGGCGATCAACAATGATCTGGATCTCTTCACTGCTTATGCCCTCACCGTAAAAACCGTATTCCCGGCTGGAATCGGCGGCCAGCAAAGATGACACGCCCAGGTCGCGGGCTGCCTTCATTAAAGAAGCGGCTTCCGGATTCATTACGCCGGGCTTATAGGCCACCTCGACAACTCCCTGTGCGTCCTCAATGATGGGGGCGTTTAAAGTGTATATTTGAAACACATCCTCGGCCAGCAGTTTTTGGGCCAGCAGGTGCGCGTCTTTTTCGTTGATCCCCTCAAAACGGTAGACTTTTGCCGTACGAATTTTTCTTATGCTTTTTATCCCCAAAGCCTGCTGTATTTCATAGAGTGTTTCCTTGCCTGCGGGATCGGGTACTTCCGGGCGGTTCATCACCCGCACCTCTTGTATCAAGTTCAGGCCACCTCCCACGTCTTACGTAAATAATTTTAGTACATTGCTTTTAAAAAAACAACCGCGGGTATTTCAAACCCGCATATTATGGATGAGATTTCAGTTGAAAAAGAAAACAAAAGAATATTCTTCAAAGGAAAAACCGGCGCCACAAGAATAGCATAACCGTTCGGGCGCCGGTTTAAAGGGGAATTTTTAGCAGGCGAATTACCTGACCAATAGGACGGGACGCTTGCAGTGCCGGACTACTCTTTGGCTGACGCTTCCCAACAGCCAGCTCTTGATTTCCCCCAGCCCCCGGCTGCCGATAACAATTAAATCGTAGTTACCCTGCTCGGCTTCCTGGATAATTTCGTTTGCCGGTTCGCCCCACACGGTTTTTTCCGTAAAAGCGATGCTGCCGGCCGAGAGATTTTCTTTTGCTTTTTCTAAGATTTCCTGGGCGTGTTCTTTAATCCTGTCTTTCATTAAATAGTAGGCTTCCCCCAGTTTGCCGCTGTACGTTTCCAGTTGAGCTGGAAAATGCATGACGTGGAAGAGCGTTATCTTTCCGCCCGTCAGTTCAGCTATTTTTTGCGCATGCTGGAGGGCCCGCGCTGAACTTTCCGATCCGTCGATGGGAACCAAAATGTTTTCGTACATTTTCTTTCCTCCTTGCCATTTTTTAAACATAATAACACAGGTAAATAGGGATAACAAGCTGCAATGCAGCCAGTTTAAACGGTTTCCGCACGTTTAAAGAATTTTTACGAAGGCTTGTGAAATATTGCACTGCAATTATTTGCTTGTGATAATTTGAGCAATATACGCTTAAAATGTTCCTTTTTTCACTATTATGGTGGGTATATTTTTATTTGTGCCTGGTTTCGCATTTAATGTTAAGTACAAATTTTGTATAATAAGCAAAAGAAAATACTTTTTGGGTGGGGAGCGCCGCTTGGCGAAAGAACGAAGAGAAAGGTCCGCTAACAACGGGAAAGGAGAAGCCGGGGCAAGGAGCGGCCTGGAGAAAGAACTTCCCCTGGTTGAAATTTACACCGATGGAGCCTGCAGCGGGAACCCCGGCCCCGGAGGCTACGGAGTAATTTTAAAATACAGGGATGCCTTAAAAGAACTCTCGGGGGGATTTGTCTGCACAACCAATAACAGAATGGAGCTCATGGCTGTTATTAAAGGCCTGGAAGCGTTAACCAGGCCCTGCCGGGTCATTCTTTACAGCGACAGCCAGTATGTAATCAACGCTCTCACCCGGGGGTGGGTTGAGAAATGGAGGGCCAGCGGGTGGCGCCGGGCCAATAAATGTCCGGCGAAAAATGCCGATCTCTGGGAGAAGCTCCTCTCCCTTGCTGCCAGGCACGAAATCACCTGGGTTTGGGTGAAGGGACACCAGAGCAATAAATACAATAACCGCTGCGACCGGCTGGCGGTGGAAGCCAGCAAAAAAACGCCCTTGCCGGCGGACGAAGGCTTTCAAAAAGAGCCGTGAGTTTTTTTAAGTATCGGCCGACGGCCTAAAGCGGCGGAAAAGGCGGCACAGACCAACGACGGCCAGCGTGAGCATGGCAAAAACCAGCATTACCGGCACCAGCTGGAAACTTGCCCCGTCAGGGCTGAAGAGCCGGGTCAACTGGGCAATCAGACCGCCAATTAAAAAAGCCGTTGCGCAACTGCTCCCCCAGATGAGGGCCGCCTCTTTTTTGCTCCGCTCCTTGAAAATAACCAGGATGGAAGCAATGCAGGGCACAAACAGCGTAATGGTGACCAGGGCCACAACGGTCTGCAGCGGGTTTAAGTTCAGGCTGGTTAATCCGGCGGCACCGAAGTCCCGCCGTACAATCCCCATAATAAAGGCAGTGGCCGTTTCGCGGGGGAGGTTCAGCCAGCCTGCGGTCAGGGGCGCCAGGAGCTTTTGCAAATGTTCCAGAATCCCCGCCACCTGAAAAGTACTGATGATTAGCGCCCCCAGAGCAAAAAGCGGCGCGGCTTCCTTCAAGAAGTGGTATGATTTGACGCCGGTCTTTTTTAAAACGTTGTCCAGGCGCGGCAGCCGGAGGGGAGGCAGGTCAATGAGCAGATCCGCCGATCTGCCCGGCAAGAGGGTAGACAAAAGCGTGCCGGCCATGACCAGCACGCTGAAAATCACCAGGACGTAGAGAGTTACATACTGCGGCCCCAGGCCGGCCAGCATGCCGGCAATTACTCCCAGCTGAGCGGAGCAAGGAATCGTTAATCCCAAAAGAAAGATGGCGATTATTTTCTCCCGGTCTGAAGACAAGAGCCGGGTGGTGATGGTGGCCATGGTCACGCAGCCGAACCCCAAAATAAGGGGGATTACTCCCCGGCCGTTTAAGCCGATGGAGGTAAGCAGGCGGTCAACCAGGGTGGCGATCCTGGGCAGGTAGCCGGAGTCTTCAAATAAAGACAGAAAGAAGTAAAATCCTACCACCAGAGGCATTAGTAAACCCAAAAGATAAGTCACCGTCATGGTGAGCAAACCAAATTCCCCAATGAGAATGGCGCCTGGGGCGGAGGACGGGGGGATAAATTGTCCAACGAACTGGCGCACCGCGGGCTCATATATACCCTGCATGATGGTTCCCTCGGTAACCCCCACCACGGTACCGGCAATAAAGACCCCGATTGCTTTATACATTGCCCACAAGGCGAGCAAGAGCATGGGAATTCCTGTGCTCGGTTTAATCATCAGGCGGCCGAGAACGGCGGCAAAACTGTCCCCCAGGGAGGTTTCCCGCACCACTTCCCGGTAAATCTCGTTTACTCTCTCGCGCCGGCGGCGGTAAATTTCCTCCCTCCTGGTCCCCGGCGCGCAGCCGTGGCGCGCGGCGATCACCGGGTCTCCCTCCAAGAGGAGGAGCGCTTCCCCCTGGGTACCGACGCGGTCGAGCAAGCGGGCAAGTTCCCCTTCCAGACCCGGCGTGGCGTGCCCTGGACGGGCGCTCCAAAGCTCCCTTTTCACCCGGTCAAACCCTTCCTTTTTTACGGCCACGGTAGGTATTACCGGCACCCCGAGCAATTCGCTCAAGCGGTCCACATCGACTTGAATACCCGCTCTGCGGGCATCGTCCATCATGTTGAGGGCAACGATTACCGGCACCCCGGTGTCAATGATCTGTTGGGTAAGGAAAAGATCGCGTTCCAGATGGACGGCGGAAACGATATTCAAAACCAGGTCAGCGGAAAGAATGATGTCCCGGGCAATGCTTTCTTCATCGTTAAAAGAAGAAATACCGTAAACGCCAGGCGTATCAATAACCACGTCGGAGCCAAAACGTCCGCTGTACACTTCCAGCGTAGTTCCGGGGTAATTGGACACGTCGACATACATGCCCGTCAAATAATTAAAGAAAACCGACTTACCCGTATTCGGATTGCCGGCCAAAACTATTTTGCGCGCTCCCGGGGGAATATTTAGCTGAACGTGACAATTATGGTCAGCCGGCATAAACTCCGCCATCCTCAGGAATATATTTGCTGCACCTGAATCTGCTGCGCCAACCTGCGTCCGACAGCAATTTCCTGCCTGTTTTTGGCGATGACAACGGGACCGGAAGGTATTTTCTCCTGGCAGGTGACGATTTCTCCTTCTGCTATTCCGAAGCGCAGCGCCTGGGCGCGGATTATTTCCGAGGGAATGGATATAATTCGGCAGCACTGTCCCCTTTTCAGTCCGTCCAGGGTTGTGGGCAATTGCCGGCTGGAGCACGGGCAGTCCTGGCAGTGTTGCCTTTTCTTTAACCCGCCCATGATCATAACAAATACCCCCTCTTAAGGCTAAGTGAAAATCGTTATCATATTGTTTCTGTACTAAAGTGAGATTGATTCTCAAATTCATTTTATTATCCTGGGAAGACTTTGTCAAGAGTTTTTTGGGAAATACAAAATTAAAGGGGATCCTTTCAGGACCCCCGCTGAAAAAACTTTCTTATATCAAACACGTGGGACATCCACTATCTTCGTCTTCCTCGTCTTCCAGGCAAATGTCGTCTTCCGGGCAACTGTCGTCGGCCGAGGTCAACTGGGCATCTTCATCCGGGCAGCATTGGCCGGCGCCTTTCTTCGCTTCTTTTGATTTTGGGTCGAAAGCCATCTGGTCACCTCCTTAATCTGTTGAAATAGTCTCTCGGAAACTCCAACTACTTGCCATCCACGGGGTTAAGCGCCCCGTTATTTTTTTCACCCCCAAATTTTTGGAGGATGAAAAACCACGT
>DYES01000001.1 GCA_020725585.1 Desulfovirgula sp. | reverse complement strand
GACCGCGTCAGATTTTCACTGACTTCCCTTTTAACCCCAAAAGGGCACCCGTCTTTCCCGAATTTCTTATTATGTTTTCAGCTTGTCAGTTATTAAGGACATTATAAACAGACAACCAGCAGCTGTCAACAATTTTTTTAAAATTTGTTAATCTGGTATCAGGCCGCAAAAAAAGACTTGCCTTTGTGTTTTTTTCTGTTTATAATTTGTTAACAAAGTCCAGGCCAGGGAAATTTTCTTCAAAAATCGAAGACTTAAGTGGGAGCAGGTGCCCCGAAGGGGCAGGCCTTCGGGGAGAATAGGGAATCAGGTGCAAAACCTGAGCGGACCCGCCACTGTAAGTGGGGAGCGTGAGGGCGCGAGAAGACTCGCGAAAGCCACTGGGAAACGCTCGGTTGCCTCAAAAAGTTGATTGCCTCCTAAAGATGCCGGACGGCAGGATATTTTTTGAAAGCCCGAGCGCACCCGGGAAGGCCGCCCGCCACGCGAGGAGCCACAAGCCAGGAGACCTGCCTGCCGCCCCCGACCCGCTGGATGATGGTAAAGTCCACGGCTAAGAGATTAGCTGTGGACTTTTCTTTTGAGAGAACAACCGGGAGGTGCGTTGTTAACGTTGTTAAGTGTGTCGTTTCAAAGCAGCAAAAGAAGGGCGCATTAACCGGTTGACGGTAAACCGTTAATGGAGGAGGTGAAAAAATGGGATTTTTCGTTGCCCTGCAGTTTTTGACCAGAATACCGGTCCCGGGAAAACATTTTGAAGAAAAAGAGCTTGCCCGGGCCATGGCCTGTTTCCCTTTGGTCGGCCTCTTTGTGGGGAGCGTGACGGCCCTTGTTTATTCCCTCTCTTCTTTGTGCCTGGCGGCCCCCGTCGGTGACTTTCTCGCCATCCTCACTTTAATCCTGCTCACCGGCAACATGCACGTAGACGGCTTGATGGACACCGCCGACGGCCTGTTCAGCGGCCGGCCGCGGGAAAAAATCTTAGAAATCATGCGGGACAGCCGCTCGGGAGCGCACGGCGCTGTCGCGGGGTGCCTCGACCTGCTGGCCAGATACGTATTTTTAGGGCAGATCGCGCCGGAAGCCAAAATCTGGGCGCTGATCGTCACCCCTGTTTGGGGGCGGTGGGCGCAGGTGTACGGAGCGGCCCGCTACCCGTACGCCCGGGCGGGCGAGGGGTTGGGCAGCATCAGCCGGTACGTGGGTCGCCGGGAAATAACTCTGGCCTCCCTCACCGCGCTCGCGGCCACGCTGCTCTTGCTCGGCCCCCGGGGAGGCGTCCTGGCCGCAGCCGCCCTGGCCGGCGCCGTATTTGCCGGCGTGGCTGTCCTCGGGCAGTACATTTCCGGCAAAATCAACGGCATGACGGGGGATACACTCGGCGCCCTCACCGAGGGCGCGGAAGTGCTCGCCCTATTCTGCCTGCAGGTGCTTTTTTAAAACAATTTTTCCCAACGACAAAGAACGGTAAGTTAAAGCTTAATTTTTCTCTAAGGAGGTAAAAAACGAGATGCAAATCAACCAAATCGTCGAACAAATTCAGCCGGCCAGCGAAAAATGGCGCGAAAAGGCCAGGGAACGCCTGGCAAACCTGATTATCCCGCAGGGCAGCCTGGGGGACCTGCTGGCGCTGGCCGAACAGCTCGCCGCCATCAAAGAAACCCTAAAGCCCTCCGTCCAAAAAAAGGCGGTCGTGGTAATGGCCGCCGACCACGGGGTGGTGGAAGAAGGGGTGAGCGCCTATCCGGCGGAAGTTACCCCGCAGATGGTGGTCAATTTCGTGGGCGGAGGGGCGGCCGTAAGCGTCCTGGCAGAAGTCGTCGGGGCGCGCGTGGTGGTCGTGGACATGGGGGTGGCCGCCGACCTGGACCACCTTGCCAGGGAAGGGAAGATCCTTTCCCGAAAGGTGGGTTTCGGCACCCGCAATCTCGCGCGGGGCCCGGCCATGTCCCGGGAGCAGGCGCAGCAGGCCCTACACGCCGGATTTGCCATCGCCGAGGAATTGGTCCGGGAAGGATACGAACTCCTCGCCACCGGGGACATGGGCATCGGCAACACCACCCCGAGCAGTGCCATCCTGGCCGTCTTTTCCGGACGCCCGGCGCGGGAGGTGACGGGCCGGGGAACGGGGATCAGCGACGAAATCCTGGAAAATAAAGTGCGCGTGATCGAAAAGGCCATCGCGGTGAACCGGCCTGACCCGGACGACCCGCTGGACGTGCTGGCCAAAGTGGGCGGTTTTGAAATCGGCGGGCTGGCCGGGCTGATCCTGGGAGCCGCCGCCCGGAAGACGCCGGTGATCATCGACGGCTTTATTTCCTCCGCCGCCGCCCTCCTGGCCAAAAAACTGGCACCCTCCAGCGTCGACTACATGATTGCCGGGCACCTGTCCGCGGAACAGGGGCACCGGGTCATGCTCGCGGAACTGGGCAAAAAGCCCCTGCTCGCGCTCAACCTGCGCCTGGGAGAGGGAACCGGGGCGGTGCTGGCGATGCCCATCGTGGCCGCCGCCGCCAACGTGATGAGCAAAATGCTTACCTTCGACGAGGCAGGAGTTTCGAAGAAATTACCCCCGAAGGGCGAGTGATCTTCGCTTCTTCCCTGCTTTTTCAAGGAAACTTTGGGGGGCGGAAAAAAGGGCGGCCGGTTGCTTTCCGGGCCGGTTTTGTTATAGGATATAAACATTAAAATCAGTTTTACGGGAGCGGATGGGCGTGCAGCGCGGCAAATTTATCCTCGTCACCGGCGGAGCCAGAAGCGGCAAAAGCGCGTTTGCCGAAAAGCTGGCGAAAGAAAGCGGCAAAAAGGTAATCTACCTGGCCACCGCCACTGCCGAAGACGAAGAGATGGCCCAAAGGATCGCGCGCCACCGGCTGCGCCGGCCTCCCGACTGGGAAACCGTCGAAGAACCCCTGGAAGTGCCCGGCGTCATTGAAAAGTACAGCGCTCCCGGCCAGTTAATCCTGGTTGACTGCCTGGCGCTCTACTTGAGCAACCTTTTGCTCAAAGCTAAAGACCGGCCGGATACAGAAGACGCGCCAGATTTTCCCGGCGAGGAAGAACGCGTCCTCCAAACCTTAAAGCGCCTGGGCGAAGCAATCTCTTTTTCCGCGGCAGAAATCATCATCGTAACCAACGAAGTAGGCTGGGGGCTGGTGCCTGCCCACCCCTTGGGCAGGGTTTACCGCGATCTATTGGGCATCGCCAACCAGCGCCTGGCCTCCCTGGCCGACCGGGTCTACCTGGTGGTCTGCGGTCTGGCTTTAGAAATTAAGCCTCCGGGCAAATAAAGAAGGCCGCCCTAAAGGTAAATGGCTGGGCCTTTTTCAAAAGGCACGCGGCGCAAGTGCCGGTAGAAGCATGGGCGAAAAGAAATGCGCAGCTACGCAGGTAAAGCTTAAGCCCATTGTTAAACTCAAATTTAATAACATCGCACCATAATTCTTCTTTTCAACATCACTGAAAAAAATCAAATTTAAGCGCAAAGGAGAAAAAGAAATTATGGAAAAAACCGCAGTGAAGATAACCGTCATCAGCGAAAACACCGTGGGGGCGCCGACCGGCCTGGTTGGGGAATGGGGCCTGGCCATGCTGGTGGACTCGGGCGGGAAAAAAATTCTCTTTGACACCGGCGAGCGGGGAAAGCTGCTCAACAACGCCGCCGCCCTGGGCGTAAAGCTGGAAGAGGTGGACGCGCTGGTCATGAGCCACGGGCACTACGACCACACCGGCGGCCTGCGCGCCTTTTTGCGCACCAGGGGGCGACTGCCCGTTTACGCGCACCCGGATCTCTTCGCCCTGCACTACGGCGCCCTGCCCCGCGAGCACTACATCGGAGTGCCCTTCTGCCGGGAAGAGCTGGCGAGCCTGGGAGCGGAATTTATTTTCCTCCGCGAGCCCGAAGAAATCGCCCCCGGCCTCTGGGTAAGCGGGGAAGTACCCCGGAAGACCGACTTTGAAGTGGGGGACAGCCGCCTGTTTTGTCTGGAAAACGGCAGCAAAAAAACGGACCCTTTTCACGACGACATGAGCCTATACTGCCTCACCCCGGAAGGGCTGGTGATTATCCTGGGCTGCGCCCACGCGGGAGTGGTGAACATCGTCGAGCACGCCCGCCAGGTGACCGGGGAAAAGCGGGTCTACGGCGTGATCGGCGGCACCCACCTGGGGCCGGTGCCGGCGGCCCAGCGGGAAGCCACCATTAATTATTTAAAAGAACTGGGCCTAACGTTTCTGGCGGCCAATCACTGCACCGGACTGCCCGTAATTGCCCAACTGGCCGCGATTTTCGGCCCCCGCTTCCACTTTGCGCCCGCCGGAGCCAGCTTCAGCCTCCCCTTAAAGGAGGAATAATTTCAGTTTAAATTTTAAGGAACGGCATCGAGTGCGCTCACGTACGGCTTGATGTCCAGGAGCGGGCTTTTGTCCAGCGCGTCTAAGCCGCGCACGTACAGGCGGTTTCCTTCCCGCCGGACCAGTTCCGCCACGCAAAAGGCGATGGGGTTGGGCCGGGAGGGGGAGCGGCAGGCAAAAACGCCGCGGATTTCCGGCCCGTGCGGGGTGCGGGTCTGCAGCTTCTCCCGGTCCGCCCGGTCGCACCAGTAAAAAACAATCAAATGGCCGGCCCTTTCCACGTCCTTTAAGCCGGCGGCAAACTCTTCAAAAATCTCCAGGACGGCCGGGCCTTGCGCCAGGCGCCCCTGATAAGGAGCTTCGTCTGTCGTTTTATAGGGCGAGTGAATAATTCCGATAGGCCTTAGGTTCATGTACTCCCGTTTCCTTCCTCCTGTTTTTCGGCGAGCAGCTCCGCTATTTCTTCCCGCACCAGCTCGTCTGTACCGGCCAGCGTCTCCAGGTGGTGGCGCAGCTCGTGCCGGATTGTTTCCCAGAGCTCCCTTTCCCACTCCTCACGGGCGGCGTTTTGTAAAACCGCCGCAAAGGAGCCGTAGTATAAAACAATAAAGCATCCCAGCGCGCCTTCTTCCACGTATTCCCCCAGGACGTAAAATTCCCCGTCCCTTTTGGTTTCGGGCGTGACGTGAAACCCGCCGGACAAATCTTTGACCAGCCGGGGCGGAATTTTATCCACCAGTTCGCCCGCCAGCCTGGAAAATTCACGAAAACTAAAAGACGCTGCCGCCCTGCGCCGTTTCAAACATACCCCTCCCGCAAAAAAACCACCCACGCACCGTCTCCTTACGCAGGCATACTCCTTTTCGACTAATTACCATCCCCTGGTATATTCTCCGGCACAGGGGATGCAGGAAAACTTCCCGTCACGCACCCTGGCCCTGGCTTCCGCCACCGGCTCGCCGCAAAAGGCGCAGGCCACGGAATTAAATATCCTGGCCCTGGAAGGCAGTTCCACCTGCGTATGCCGGACCACGCAAAACTCCTCTTCCGGCGCTTCTAAAATATAGCGGGTGCGCTTTTCCTGGTGTTGGCGGAAAAGCTCCTCTTCCTGCGGCGTGGCCGCGCCGGCAAAGACCTTTTCCCGCAGCTCCCGGTAGCCCTCCTCGTCCTGCTTCCACACGCTACCTTTCACTGCAATGCGCACCGCCTTGCCGCTGTTGCGGCAGATGAAGGTAAAAACGTGCTTGCCGTAGTCGCGGTAGAGGAGATTCCCCTTGCCCAGGGTGCACCCGGTCAAAACCTGGACGGCATCCACCCCGCAGGCGTCGTTCTCCACAACGGCCACCAGCTCCTCATCCTGGGCCCGGCTGCGGGCGAGCTCCCGCAGCGCGATTCTCGCCACGCGGTACCCGGTGGCCAGGCCGGGGCAGCTGTGCCCGTGAAACTCCACCGCCCGTTCCCAATCTGTCTTCTCCACGCCCATACAAATCCGCTCCTCCCTGTTATCTCCGGATTGAAAAAGCAAAAAAGAAGGTGCAACTGAATTTTTATTTTTCCAGGCAGTCCTGCAGGGCCTTCCTTAACGTCCTTGCCGCCAGCGCGGCGCAATGAACGCTTTCTTCCGGCAGCCCGCCCAGCGAGCGCAAAATCTTTTCCTGATCGATCTGGAGCGCCTCGTTTACCGTTTTGCCCTTGGCCAGTTCGGTAACCATGCTCCCGCAGGCGATGGTCGTTCCGCACCCGTCGGTCCAAAAGGTGGCCCGGGCGATCCGGCCGTCCTCAACCCGCAGCCAGATCGCCATGGTATCTCCGCATTCACTGGTATCCTCGCCAAAACCGTCGGGTTCGCTGATGCTCCCCACGTTCCGGGGGTTCATGGCGTGGTCGAGC
Source organism: Desulfovirgula sp. (assembly GCA_020725585.1). Lineage (GTDB taxonomy): Bacteria > Bacillota > Desulfotomaculia > Desulfotomaculales > Nap2-2B > JAIMBK01. The sequence continues at coordinate 13,246 of DYES01000001.1, read as the reverse complement.
ACCGTCTCGCTGTACTTCCCCCACATATCCAGGACGTACTTTTTAATTGCCTCTTTTTCTGTATCCATGTCTAATACCCCGCTTGCCTCGTCAATAGTTATCAGGACCTGTCGAAAAACCTCCTGATGAACAAAGGGCGGAGTTCCTCCCTTCAGGAGCGGCCACGCTTTCTTCAGGTCAACTGAACGCCTTTATCGTACGCGTAGCCGCCAAAGTTAATGTATTTAGCCACTTTGGCCCTCGGCCCCAGATTTACCCCCGCCAGGACTTCCTGTTTAAAGACGCCGTAGCCCGTCCGGTCGATGATGTAGCCTAAGTGTTCTTTGGGCAGGGTTTTGTCCCGGTGCTTTTCTATGTAGGCGAGTATATTGGCGATTACCTGAATAACCGCTTCCTCCCCGGCCCACTCCAGAAAGGTCCTGGCCGCGCGCGGGTGCTTGCGGCCCGTCCGCCCGCCGATGACCAACCGGTAATATTTCGCGCCCCTGCTCCAGGCCCCGGTGGGGCATTTCAACACGCACTCGCCGCAGCCCAGGCAGCGCAAATCATCCCTGGCCACTTTATAATTTTCCGCGCGCAAGGCCCCGGAGGCAGCCCTGCGGCAGTTCTTCACGCAGGCCTCGCAGCCTATGCACCTGGCCGGGTCGTAAAGAGGCTCCACCATGCCGATAATTCCCACGTCCTGCATGTGCACCTTCGCACAGTCGTTGGCGCAGCCGGCTACGCCTATTTTCAAGAGCGTGCTCCCGGGATAAAATGTGCGCTCGATCTTTTGCGCCAGCTCCGCCGTGTCGATATTCCCGAAAACGCAGTCCCTGCTCCCTATGCAGGCAAGTACGTTTGGCGGCAGGGGAACAGGGAAACCGCCTTCCGGGTCCGGAAGATTAACTCCCATCCCTACTTCTGCTTCCCGGATATAGGGAGCCAGAAGCTTTCTTACTTCCGGAATCTTTTCCGCCGGGATGCCCGGAATGGCGAACGCCTGGCGGGCGGTCAGGTGCACCGTTCCGTTTCCGCAACGCTCGGCTATTTCTTTAATTATTTCCAGGTGCCTGGCTTCCAGGTGGCCGCCCGGCACGCGCACCCTGGCCGTTACCCGGCCCCGGTGCTTGGAAATAAAGTAGGCGTTTTTGGCGATTGCTTTCGTATTTAAACTCACTGCACCCACCTCCGCATCCTAATCCACAAGGCCCTCGGCCTGCCGGTAGTTAAAGACGGGTCCGTCTAAACAAACGTAGCGGTCGTTAATCCGGCAGTGGCCGCACTTGCCGATCCCGCAGGACATGCGCCTTTCCAGGGAAACCCAGATGTTTTCTTTGGCCACTCCGCGCCCGCTCAATTCCTCCGCCGCCGCCTTAATCATGAGCGGGGGCCCCACCACAACGGCTGCCGCTTCTCTCTCTACGCTGATTTCTTTAACCAGGTCCGAAACGAGGCCGACTCTGCCCGGCCAGCCGGGATCGTCCTGCTCGACGGCAACGACCACATTAAACTTTTCCCGCCACCGGGCCAGCTCAGCCCGAAAAATTATCTCCTGAGGAGTGCGGAAGCCGACCAGCAGATCCAGCCTGTTTACTCCCCCGTTTAAATAATAGCGGTTAATTATGCCTTTTACAGGCGCGAGCCCGATGCCGCCCAGCACCATAACGACGTGCCGGCGGTCAAAATTTTCCAAAGGGAAGCCGTTGCCGTACGGCCCCCGGACAAAAAGGGAGTCCCCCGCCCGCAAAGCGTTGAGGGCGCCCGTCACCCTGCCCACCTTGCGCACGGTCAGCTCGAGGAAATCAGAGCCAAAATCGCTGATGGATACGGGGCACTCTCCCACTTTCGGAATGGACACTTCGACAAACTGTCCCGGAGCGGGATTTAACCCCTGGGATTCTATTTTCAAGGTCGCCACGTTTTCCGTTTGTTTGCCGACTTCCAGGACTTTCACCTTTACCGGCAGGTAGGGGTTAGCGTTCATCTTTGGCCCACCTCCCCCATAATCTCGCTGAGCCTGTTCAAACATTTGCTAAAGGAAATGTATTCGGGGCATGCGTCGTCGCAGCGCCCGCACCCCACGCACATGAACAGCCCGAACCGCTTTTTAAAATCAGCCGCCTTATGCATGGCTCTAAACCGCAGGCGCTCGCCGTAGCCGGCGCGAAAACTTACCCCCGCGGCCATGTCCGTAAAACCGTCAATCAGGCAGCTGGCCCACACCCGGCGCCTTTCGCCGCAGTCCGGATTATCCCGGTAAAAGATGTCTTGAATGGTAAAGCAGGTGCAGGTGGGGCAACAGACGGTGCATCGCCCGCAGGCGCTGCAGCGCGCGGCGTACTCCTCCCACAGCTTGTGCCCGAAGACCCGTTGGTCGATTTCTTCCGGAAGCCGCACCCGGATCTTGTTTTCCTCAATAAAACGCGGCTCTACGTCGGCCGGGCGGCCGTACTTTGAAAATATTTCTTCAAAATCCCGGTCCTTCACCAGGCAAAACACCTGGCCGTTTTCTTCCCTTACGTACACGGAATAATTTTCCGTCCTGTTGCTTCCCGTGGAAACGCAAAAACAACTTTCCCAGCTCTGGTCGCAGGCTATTAAAAAGAACCTGGCCTTACCTCGTAATTTTTCATAATATACGTCGCGATACGGCCCGTTCTGCAACAATATGGCGTCCATGCGCTCAATGCCGTTGATATCGCATGCCCTTAAAAAAATGATCATATCCTTGTCTTCTTTTGGCGGCAAATTTTCTTGAAACTCTTCTTTTGTAAAATAAAACATTGTCTGGTTGACGGGAAAAATTATTTCCTTTGGCGAAAAGGCGGTTTTTCTGTCGAAAGCTATCTCGGCCAGCTCTCCCGCCTCACCGTAAGCAACCAGATCGGTGCCGGCAGTCCGCCCCTTCCCCCGGTAAATCTTCGGCGCGAAAATTTTATAACGCGTTTTCAGCTCCGCCAGCAAAGAGTTAAATGCGTCTGCGCTGAACAAGTAGCCCATTGGAACCTCCCCCCTTTAACCCAGAAGTATAGTTTTATTTTCTGTAAGAACATAACGGACTCCTTCTTTGTTATAAATTTTTTAGGACATAATTTCATAACTTTTCGCTTCACCCTTAAAACAAAAACAGCGGGGCGCCTGTCCAGGCTCCCCCGCTTTTCCCGAGCACAGCAAAAATTATTTTTTAAATTATTCTTCTTCCAACGCGATTGCCTCTTCGGGGCACTCCATGACGCATTGCTCGCAGGCGGTGCAATCGTCGGGGCGGGCAACCTCAGATTTGTCGCCTACGAGTTCAAAAACTTCGTTGGGGCAGACATCCACGCACGTCCCGCAGCCTGTGCATTTCTCCAGATCTACTTTTGGCGGCATTTCCACTCTCTCTCCCTTCAAAATTAAATAATTACTTAAAGAATAATAGCAAAGTACCCATCTTCGTGTCAATAAACAGCGCCGTCCAATTTTCAGCTTGTCCGCCAGGATTTTGCTCTTTTGCCTGCGCAGTATCTTTGAAAAGAACCCCTTTCCCAAAGTTAAAAAAATACTTATAATAGCTCAAACAATAGCTTAAAACAGGCTCGGAGCGGACGCCTATGATTGGTTGACAGAAGACAAATGAAAATGGCAAAAGATCTTTTTTATCAAGATGCAATAGGAGGGAATCCCATGCCTTCTCTGGAATTAAACATTCCCGGCGCTGCCGCGGCAATTGTCAAGTTCATTCAAGAACAGGCGGCCGGTACCAGGAGCCGGGGGGTGGTCGTCGGGATAAGCGGCGGACTGGATTCGGCCGTGGTCACCTTTTTGTGCGCGCGGGCGCTCTCCCCGAAAAGGGTAGCCGGCCTTTACCTGCCGGAACGGGACAGCGCCCCGGAAAGCCGCGCGCACGCCCGCGCGGCAGCCGAACAGGCGGGCGTCAAACTGGCCGAGATCAATCTGGAACCGGCCCTAAAAGAACTGGGGGCTTACCGCAGCGCGGTTTCCCGGGCCATGCAGAGCCCGCTCGTCAACCGCCTGGCCTTCTGGGGAATGGCCGGCCTGGGGAAAGCCAAGCCTTTTCTGCTGACCATGGAAGGAGGGCAGGCAGAAATTATCAGGCAGGCCATCGCCTTTTACAGAATAAAACACCGCCTGCGCATGGTCGTCCTTTATCGCTACGCCGAGGAAAACGGGCTTTTGGTGGCTGGCTGCCTGAACCGCACCGAATACCTTACCGGTTTCTTCGTCCGGTACGGCGACAGCGCCGCCGACCTGGCGCCCATTTTGCCCCTGTACAAGACCCAGGTGCGCCGACTCGCCGAATATCTTGGCGTGCCCAAAACAATTATTGAAAAACCGCCCACGCCCGATCTCATCCCCGGGATTACGGATGAAATCGCCCTGGGCGTTTCCTACGCCACGCTTGACCTGATCCTCGCCGGGCTGGAGGAAGGGCTGGCCCCCGATGCGCTGGCCGAAAAGCTTTCCGTCCCGCCCGAAACGGTCAGCCACGTAGAACGCCTGGTCCAAATGTCCGCCCCCTGGCGGCGGGACATCCCTTCCCCAGACCTGGATGGTGCGTAAACTGGCACAAATCCGCTCGGGAAAAGCTTTTGCGCCGCTACTTGGCGCTGGTTATCGGAAGGCGGGCGTTCAGCCAGGCCATCCGGCTGACCAGGCAGGTGAGAATGACTGCCAGCAGAAAGCGCCCTCCCAGAATAATCCAGGGGTCCGCTCCGACCGCGATAAACAAGGCCGTATCCTCGATCACTGCATGGCAGGTAGAAAGGAAAAGATTCACGAGGAAGAGATCGCGCCAGGAAATTTCCCCGCTTCTGGCTGCCTCAATAATTACCCCCGCGCCGTAGGCAATGCCGAAAATGATGCCCACCAGCAAGGGAAAAGTAGCCTGGCGGGACAGGCCGAGCAGGCGCAAGGCCGGCGCGACAAAAACCGTGATGCGGTCCAAAACCCGCAAATCCCGGCCGATTTCTAAAACCATCATAACAGGGAAAATAATGGCGGCCATCATCAGGACATTATGTAAACTACCATAAAAGGCGTCACTGAAAAAAGCTTTCCAAGGCACTTCCCAAAGCACTCCCCAAGGCAATTTCTCCGCTTCTCCCCTTTCACAGGACCAGGTTTAAAAATACCCCGCACAAAAAAGACAGACCCAGGCGAAAACAGGTCATGGCCAGAGCGTTTACTCCCGTGCGGCCGGCCACCGCCGATTCAACCAAAAGGTTATGCGAGATCAGCAGCATTACGGCCAGGATGGTAATTTCCCGGGAGGACAAATGAAGGGAGGTGATGGCGCCGATGGCGGCGTAAAGATTGATCATGTTTCCCAGCACCAAAGGAAGCGCCGCCTCCCCCGACAAACCAAACAGGCGCATGACCGGCGCGCAGGCCCCGGTAATCCAAACCAAGACAGGCGTGTATTTTAAAAAAGTAACCCCCAGATAAACCGGAACCACCACTTTGGTCAGCTCCCACGTGGTGGACCACCCTCTTTGCAAGCCGCGCTTAAAAGTTGCCGCTGTAAGCATGGACCCTCCCCAAACTTTCTTAGAACATTTTATTTTGCCCTGGGCCGGATTTTTCCTGCTTTTCTATGCAAGCTCCTTCCGGTACAATTTTTTGCGGTCATCCCCGGGGAAAAACTTAACAACAAAAGACGGCGCCGGCGATCGCCGTCCAAATTGACGCAGAAGAAAAGATTTGCTATGCTTGATCCAGGCTGGAGAAGCCAGCCTGGAAGGAGCAGGAAAATGCTGGAATGGATCATCCTCATCTACAAAGTGCCCGCCGAACCTTCCCGCTACCGGTCCACCATCTGGCGAAAAGTAAAAGCCAGCGGCGCCGTCTACCTCCAGAACTCCATATGTATCTTGCCTTTCAACAGCGAAACAGAACGCCAGTTTCGTTCCCTGCGCAAAAAAATATTTGAATTTGGCGGCGAGGGCTATCTTTTTAAAGGCGCTGCGCTTGGCGCGGAAATGGATGCGCAGCTGGTGGAGCTTTTCAACCGGACCAGGGAGGAGGAGTACGCCGAAATAATTGATCGCTGTGACGACTTCTTCCGGGAAATAGAACAGGAAACCCAAAGCCGCCACTTTACCTATGCGGAGCTGGAGGAAAATGAAGAAGACTTAGAGAAACTGGAACAATGGTTCAACAAAGTCAAGCGGCGCGACTTTTTTCACGCCAGCCTGGCCGCAAAGGCAGCCGAACTTTTAGCCGAATGCCGCAGGCGGCTGGACGAATTTGCCGAACAGGTATTCCGGCACGAAGACGGCGAGCGCATGGAAAGTCCCGGTTTTACAGCGCGAGAATTAACGGGAGAAACAGAAAAAAAGTAACAATGACTGCCCCGCCGGGGCCGACCCCGGCGGGGTAAATTTTTTTAAGTCTTCTAGGTGGGTTTTGGCTAAACTAAGGTAATAACCAAATAATTTTTTCATGACTATTTTTTATACGTTGATTTTTAAATATAACAGGTGTTATAATTAAATTAATCAACTGTTAAACTTAAAGAGAGAAGGTTTGAAAATGAATAAAGCTCAGGAGCGAACCCAGGCAGACAGCAATCATCCCCGTGCGGCGCTCAAGTTTATTTTTCTTCTAGGCATCGTCAGCTTCTTTGCCGACGTCACCTACGAAGGCGCGCGCAGCATTACCGGACCCTACCTGGCGGTGCTGGGCGCCAGCGCAACAGCGCTGGGGATGGTAAGCGGCATCGGCGAATTGATCGGCTACGGCCTGCGCCTGGCCGCCGGCTGCCTGGTAGACCGGACGGGAAAATACTGGTTTTTCACTTTTTTGGGATATGCCGTGAACCTGCTGGCAGTTCCCGCCCTGGCCCTGGCCGGCCGCTGGGAATGGGCGGCGGCCCTAATGATCCTGGAACGCCTGGGAAAAGCAATCCGGACGCCGGCCAGGGATACCATGCTTTCCTACGCCACCAGCAGTGTGGGCCGCGGATGGGGGTTTGCCCTCCACGAAGCTATGGATCAGCTCGGCGCCGTTTCCGGCCCCCTGATTATTGCGGCCGTCTTTTATTTCCAAGGCACATACCAGGCCGGCTTTGGAATTCTTGCGCTCCCCGCGGTTTTGGCCCTGCTCACCCTGGCGGTGGCCAAAATGAACTTTCCCGCCCCGCGGGAACTGGAAAGCAAAAGCAAAAAAGAAGGTGCCGCGCTGGGCGAAAAAGGAAACCTGCCGGCTGCTTTCTGGTGGTACACTGTTTTTACCGCCCTCACTGTCGCCGGCTACGCTCATTTTCAGCTCATGGCGTACCACTGGAAGATGCAGGAGATCATCTTGGACGTCCAGATCCCGGTCTTTTTCGCCGTCGCCATGGGCGTTGACGCGCTGGCGGCCCTGGCTGCCGGCAAAATGTACGACCGCACAGGGCTGTCCTTGCTGGCCGGCGTTCCCCTGCTTTCTCTTCTCCTGCCCTTTTTAGCGTTTTCCGGCGGTGCCGCGGCAGCTCTGGCGGGAACAATTCTTTGGGGCGCGGTAATGGGCATTCAGGAAACAGTTATGCGGGCCGCCGTCGCCGACATGATCCCGGCAGCGAAACGGGGCTTTGCTTACGGCGTTTTCAATACTGCGTACGGCCTGGCCTGGTTTGCCGGCAGCGCCTTGCTCGGTTTCCTTTACGATCTCTCCCTGACCTGGGTAATTGTCTTTGCGGCCGGCGCCCAGCTTACCGCCATTCCTTTTTTACTCATCGCGATCAGACGCCAGGCACCCCGGAAAGCTTAAAAAATGCTAAAACAAAAAACTTTTCCCAAACCCCCTGAAAAGCTGCTTAATCCTGCGTACTAATTTTATAAATAAAAAAATAATCAAAACGCATGGATGAAGATTTTCGGCCGGGGGGTGAGACGAACGAATTAAACGATTTAAAATAAGGGCGTACGGTTAAAACACTTGTAAACAAGACAAGCAGCCAGGGAGGTAAGAAAAAATGCGGCGGAAGCATTTTCAAAAATGGTTTACCATTTTTCTTGCGGTGGTTTTTCTGCTCGGAACAGCCGTGCCCGTTTGGGCCGACGACAACGGCAAGTACAGCTACAAAAAGGGCAAGAAATTTATTGGGGAACCGGTGGGGATAGATCTTGACGAAGAGAACGAAGATGAGGAAATCAGGGACGAAGCAAAAGACAAAGAGAGGGAAAGAGAGCGCGAGCGGGTCAGAGAAGCCCTCCATAGCGACCAGGGCTTAAAAATTCGCTTAGAAGCAGAACTGGAAAAAGAAACGGAAGCGGGACTGGAAGAAGAGGAACTGCCTGGGAAAAAAGACCGGCCGGGACTCCAAAAGCTGATTGAAAAACTGGAAACATTGCGGGAACAGAAACCGGGAGAAACCAAGCTGCTGCACCGCCTGGCCGTATATTACCGCAACCTGGGCGATTACGACAAAGCCATTGAGCTCTGCAAAGAAATCCTGGAAATCGACCCCGCCAACCAGCAGGCGCTGGTGCTCATGGCCTTAAGCTACCGGGCAAAAGGAGATATCGAAGCGGCAATCGAACAACTGCAGCAACTGCTGGCGGAAAACGAAACGGTGGGCCATTCCGTATACGCCTACCTGGGCATCCTCCACGAAGCGCGGGGAAATCTTGCCAAGGCCGTGGAAAGTGTTGAAAAAGCCGTTTACCTGGCCGGGGGCGGCGAAAAAAGCTACCGCCAGAAACTGGGCGAACTTTACGCCCGGGCCAATGTTCCGGGCCTGAAAATTCTCATCCGCGGCCTGAAGGTAAATCCTGACGTGCCTCCGTTTATCGAAAACGGGCGCACGATGATCCCCGTGCGGGCAGTGGCGGAAGCATTGGGATTGGAAGTAAAATACGAGGGAGAAGCCGTCGTCATCACCAACCCCGCCAACGGCAAGACCGTCACTTTATTCATCGGCAAACAGGAGGCGTTGGTGGACAATGAAAAAGTAACCCTGGAAGCGGCGGCAAAAATTAAAGGAGCGCGGGCATTTGTACCTTTGCGGTTTGTGGCGCAAGGGCTGGGCGCCAGCGTCGATTATCTTGCGGAGGGCCAGGTAGTAACCGTTGACTAGAGGCGAGGATGTTAGCAAAAAGGTTTTTCGAAATCTCTAAAATGAAAGCAATTCTTTTCATACGGCGGACGCAAAGCTTCCCAGCAACCGCCGTTTTTTTTCTGGCGTGCCCGCGTATCCTGCTGTCCCGATCCTGATGTCTTGGTCCTAAAATAGCCGGGCAGCCTCTGGTTACCCTTTTCCTTCCGCGGGAAAACTCCCTTGACACAAACTGCCGGGCGGCTTATACTTTTAGCAGTAAATATTTAAACACCTTTACTATTTTCCCTCCGGAGGTTTTTTGGAAAGTGAAAGCGGGCAAGAAAGAGGGATCTTCCCTCCCCTGGGGCTCGCTGCTCATCCTGATCATCGGCTCTTTTATGGCCCTTCTGGACTCCAGCATCGTGAACGTGACGCTGCCGCGCCTGATGTCCATCTTCGGCGTAGGGTACAGCGACATCGAATGGGTCATGACGGCTTATCTTTTGGCTTCGGGGGCGGTGATCCCGGTAAGCGGCTACCTGGCGGACAGGTTCGGGGCCAAACGGGTCTACCTTCTTACGCTGGCCCTTTTTACGGTGGGCAGTCTGCTGTGCGCGCTGGCCTGGAACGTGCGCTCGCTCATCTTTTTCCGGGTGCTGCAGGCCATCGGCGGGGGCGCCATGCTGCCGCTGGGCATGGCCATGATTTACCGGCTGGTGCCTCACGATCGCATCGGGGCGGCCATGGGCACCCTGGGCATTTCCATGGTGGCGGCCCCGGCCATCGGCCCCACCCTGGGTGGTTATTTAACCGACTCCGTGGGCTGGGAATTCATCTTTTTATTAAACGTGCCCATCGGGATCATCGCCCTTTTGCTGGGGACGGATATGCTTAAAGAACTGCCCTACAACAAGGACCTGAAATTCGACTTCCTGGGCTTCTTTTTAATCACCACCGCCTGCGTTCTCATCCTGCTGGCGTTAAACCAGGGAGAAAGCAAAGGCTGGACCTCCTACTACATAGTCACCCTCTTTTTCTGGGCCTTTTCTCTGGCCTTCTTGTTCGTCCTGTGGGAGCTGGATTGTCCCCACCCGATGATCAACATCCGGCTGTTCACCAACGCACCTTACGTAATCAGCCTGCTTGCCCTCAGCTCGGCGGTCACCGGGCTTTTTTCCGCCGTTTACCTTGTTCCCTTTTACTGTCAGAACCTGCGGGGGCTTTCCGCCACGGACACGGGTCTTATTCTCATGCCGGCGGCGCTGGTCGCAGCCATCCTCATGCCCGTCGCCGGGCCCCTTTTCGACCGGGTCGGCGCCGCCCCGCTGGGCATCGCCGGCCTGGCCCTGGTGGCCGCCACCACCTACTGGCTGCACCACCTGACCCCGGACACTTCCGTTGGCTGGATAAAAGGATTTCTGGCCTTTCGCTCCATCGGCCTGGGGCTGTGCATGATGCCGCTCACCGCCGCCGGCATGAACGCCGTGGCGCCCGCCTACACGTCGCAGGCCTCCGCCATGCAAAACACCATCCGCATGATCGCCGCCTCGCTGTCCATCGCCTACATCACCCACGTCTTGACGACCCGCCAGGCCTTCCACCAGGTTCGCCTGGCGGAAGGGGTTTCCCAAGCGCTGCCGGCGGCGGAAAACTTCCGCCTGCTCGCGCAGGGCCTCGGCGCAGGCGCCGGCGACCCGGCGGCGGGGCAGGCGCTGGCCGCCGGCCTGCTCGGCCAGGCGATCTCCAAACAGGCTTTCATGACGGCCATCGGGGACACCTTTATCATCAGCGCCCTGCTGGTGACGGCCGCCATCCCTTTTGCCGCCTACCTCACTAAAGAGAGGGTTGCCGCCTGGCGGACAAAAGAAATCCAGCGCTACGGGGCCGCTCCCCAGATAAGCGGGCCCCCGGCGGGCCAAATAACCCACTGAGGCGCAAGAACCAGCCCCCTCTCTCAAAGGGGGGCGGAGCGCCCGGAGGCTTCTTTACGCTGCAGGATCGCTTCCAGCAGGTAACCCGTGCCGATAATGGCGGGCAGCGTCAGCACCAGGCGCCAGAGGGCGAACGCCGGACCCATGAACTTGATTTCCATGATCAGCATGGGAATTTTAATGGTGGCCCAGGTGCCCAAAAAAATCACGGCGTTGGCCAGGCGACAGCCCTTTTTGAGCAGCGCGGCGGCCACCGGAAACCCGGCGTACAGCGGGCCGGCCGCCGCCGTAGCCACGAGAATGGAAATAATTACGCCCCGCGCGCCTGACTCCGGCCCCACGTTCTTTTCCACAATCTGGCGCGGCACCCACACGTCGAGAAGGCCCACCAGCACGAAAATGGGAGGAAGAAAAAGAAGCATTTCCGCCAGGTAGTCCAGGGCGCTTTTTACGGACAGGGCGCCTTTCGCGGGGTACCGCCAGAGCAAAAAAAGATCCGCCGCGAGCACCGCCAGAAAAAGGGAGTACCTTTTCAGCTGGGTTTTTACTGCCGCTTTCACTGCAGGACCGCTCCCATCACAGCGCCGATCACCAGCGCCAGGGCAAAGCCAAGGCCGTTGCGCCAGAAGGTGAATTTCTTGCCGAAGAAGGAAATTTCCAGCGGCGCCGTGACAATTCCCACCATCAGCAAAGTGGTGACAAAAACCGCCACCGCCGTCAGGCCCGCTCCCGCCTGCACTAAAGAAGCCGCCAGGGGAAAGGCGACGAAAGCGGGAAGCAGGGTTACCGCGCCCACCAGGGAAATCAGCAGGACCCCCCAGGGGCTGTCGTTGCCGAAAAGAGCCGCGATCACCTCCGGGGGAACGAGCGCCAGCATAATCCCGATCATCCCCAGGATGCCCAGCAAACCGGGCAGTATGTTCAAAAAAGAATTCCCGGCCAGAAAGAGCGCGCGCGCCGTTTTCTGCCGGTCGCGGCAAAAAGAATAAAGCAGCGCCCCGCCGGCCAGAAGGTACAAAACAGCATTAAAGAGCACGGGACCACTCCCTTACTGCTTTTCTTCGCCGCCCGGCGAAAAGGAACGCGCAAACTCTTTCAAGAAACCCTCCAAAGAATCTCTGCGCTGGCGGATTCTTGCCGCCCACGCCTGCAAATAGCTCTCTCCTTCCGGAGTTAGCGAGTATATCTTCCGGGCCGGCCCGCCGCTCCCGGGATCCAGCCGCGACTCCACCATGCCGTCTTCCTCCAGGCGGCGCAGGTGGCGGTAGATCACCCCCGGGTCGGGCACCGCATCCAGAAATGGCAGGCTTCCTAATTTCTCCGTCAGTTCGTACCCGTGCGCCGGCTTTTTCTTAAGCAGCAATAAAAGGCACGGGATAATAAACCCCTCCAGCCTCGGCTGGTGGTCGAAACAATGGCAGCCGTGAGGAAATCCTCCCGCGGTGCGGCACATAAATGGCAACCCCCCATAATATGATCAATAAGTCGCTACTGTCAATATATCAATATTGATAAAATGTGTCAACAGCAATTTTTTAAAGAAAAATATCAAAAAAATATCAAAAAATAATAAAGCGAGGGGAAAGCGCGCTTACCCCTCGCTTTTTCAATAACTGCTCCTGCCTGCCGGGGTTACTGACTTCCCTGCTGGGCTGCCGCCGGTCCGCCAAAAGCCGGACCGCCCCAGCCGCCCCGGCCCATTTTCCCGTGCCGGCCTCCAAAGCCGCACATTGAGCCCATCTTGGCCAGTTGCTCCTGGGTCAGAACGGATTGCATCTGCTGCCTGGTCGTTTGCATCTCGTTGTAAAGCTGGCTGCGCAGGTTGTTTATTTCCTGAATCCGTGCCTCTACCGTCGCCTGGTCTACGTTCTTCTGCCACCTCAGCTGCCGGAGCGCAAACATGCTCTCTCTGAGCTGGTCTCTGAGCGCCTGGGTCCTCTCGTGCATGTTCTTCTGCAACTCCTGAATCTTCGCCGCCTGCTCGTCGGTGAGACCCAAGGCGTCCGCCATGCTGGTCCAGTTGGCGGAGCTCAGAGCCCGGGGGCCGTCGCCGCCCCGGCCCCAGCCGCCGGCCAGGGCCACTTGCGCCACACCAAAGACCAGGAGCAGAGTCAGGCTCAGGATGAGCAACACTGCCTTTTTCTTCACCCGATTCACCTCCCCTTGCCGTTTTCATAGTCTCTCGGAAACTCCAACTACTTGCCATCCACGGGGTTAAGCGCCCCGTTATTTTTTTCACCCCCAAATTTTTGGAGGATGAAAAACCACGTAAGTTTGTGAACGAAAAAGAAACACCGGTTAACATCAAAAT
>DYES01000011.1 GCA_020725585.1 Desulfovirgula sp. | reverse complement strand
TCAGATCCGTGGCAATCCCCAGGGCGGCGCCGCCGGACAGCGGGCGCATGACGGCGTGGGGTAGCACTTCGGCGGGAAAACCCACCAGATCCAGCGCCGGTGACAAAGCCCGCACCATCAACTCCATCGCTCCGGAAGCCCGGAAGACGCTTATGGCCACCAGCATGGCCACCAGGTAGGGAATAGTCTTGATGGCTGTGGCGAAACCTTCTCCAGCCCCTTCCACGAACACTTCAAAAACCGGCACCCCCTTGAGCATGGCGGCCAGCGGCACGAAAAGTAAAGTCAGCGGAATCGCCCAGCGGGAAATCTCCGCAATGACATCATACAAGGCGCTTCACCACCCAACGGAAGAATTTTTCGGAAATTGCTTAAGAGCCTCCCTATTTTCCCCTGACGTGGTACATAAAGCGCATGATTCTGTCCACCGTAACCGCCACCGCCATCCCGCAGGCGGTGGCAAAAATAGTTGTCCCCACAATGGCCGTGGGATCGGCTGAGTTGTACATCAAGCGTATGCCGATAATGGTCGAGGGAATCAGAGTCAGACAGGAGGTATTGAGCGCCAAAAAAGTGCACATGGCGTCGGTGGCCGTTTTTGGATCTCCGCGGTTTAATTTCTGCAGCTCCTGCATGGCAATCAGCCCCATGGGGGTGGCGGCGTTGCCCAGGCCCAGGATGTTCGCGGAGAGGTTCATGATGATGGCGCCCAACGCCGGGTGTTCTTTGGGTACGCCAGGGAATAAAAGCCGGGTAAAGGGGCGCACCAGTCTGGCCAGCGCCCGCACCAGGCCGGCGGCTTCGGCCAGCCTCATGATCCCCAGCCAGAAGGCAATAATGGCAATCAGGCTTAAGGAAGTCTTTACCGCGTTGTTGGCCCCCTCCAGGGCCGCTCTGGTAATTACTTCAATCTGCCCGTTCGCCCCGGCCACAACAACGCTGAAAACGATCATAGCCAGCCAGATATAATTGACCACCTCTTCTGGAACACCCCCTGGAAAAAATTTGTCCGCTGTTTTAACAGCAGGCCGTTTTTGCCTTTCTTTCCGGAGAGAACGGTGCTCCTCCGCCAGAAACCCGGCGCTTAAAAAGAACCGCCTCAAATTGGCGCCCGCGGCTATTTCCGCTTCTTTTTTAGTTCTATGACCGAGGTGGACAAGATAGAACCTTTTGCTTATAGACTCCTTGCAAACCTGCTCTGGCCACGCGGGCGTGGATTAATTCCACGTCCGTGCTGTACAAACCTCTCTCCTGCATCCGCTGGAAATAAACGGAGCCCGAGAAGGTATATTTTTTCTTCAGCCCTTCCTCCGTTTTCATTTCCCGGTGCATATAGGCGATAATATCGCCGCTGCAGAGCTCGGCGGGGAGGAGCAAAAGCTCTTTTCCAGCCAGGCAGCGGGCGGCGTTGTGCCCGGCCAGAAAACCCGTGATGATTGCCTCCGTGTGGCCGACTAAAAGGCCCGTCTTCTCCCCCGCGCAAAATAAATTTTCCACCCCCTCCACCCGCAGGGCATCATCGCAGGGCGCCATCGCCATAAAGCGGACGGAATTGCCTTTGCCGCCGGAATAAGGGTCGGCGAAACGGGCCTCTTCAAATCCCTTGATGGTCCGCAAAACTTCCAGGGGGAAATAGGGGGTCATCAGCTTGGCCTGGCCGCTGTCCAGCAAAATCAAATTATCGGCAAATTCCGCCAGGTTATACTGCTGGCAGGCTTTTTTATGCAGGAGCTCCCTCTTTTGCGCTTCCGGAGGCAAGGGAACAATGATGACCCCCTTTTTTTCTAATTCGGCCGCCAGCCAGGGGGCCAGCGAGTGCTTATCCAGCTTGCAGGAGCCGCTTATCGCCTCGAAATGCGGGAAGCCTTCCCTCACCGCAATTTCCTGGGTCCCGGCCCTGGCGGTGATGCTTACCCGGGGGCCGAAAGTGGGGCAGCGCAGAATACACATGGCGCAGCCAAATCCGTAGCGCGTGCAGTTTTTCACCGGGCCGGCGGTCCCGGTGGCGTCAATGAAAACATCCCCCGGAATGTTCTGCCCCTGGGCGGTGTAGACCTCTGCGATCCGCCCGCCTTTTTTGACTACCCCCACCGCGTGCGCCTGCAGGCGCACATCCACGCCCAGGTCGAGAAGCGCTCTCCTCACCACGGGCTCGATTCTGGTTACATCGTAAAGCGCGGCGTGGCTGTGGCCGGGGAAGTACAAGTTTCTGTGCCGGACCACGCTTTCAATCAGCTGCCAAAAACCATCCCCGCCCATTGCCCGCAACTCTTCGGCCGCAGTAAAGCGGCCGTTATTACGGACGATGCCGCCCACCAATCCCGTGCCCAGAAGCAGGTCGGTTTTTTCCAGCAACGTCACCCTCGCCCCCGCCAAAGCGGCGGAGTAAGCGGCGGCGCACCCCGCCCACCCTCCTCCTACGACAACAAGCATTCTCCATTACCTCCCATAAACCGACACCCTTTGCCAGGTTTTTCATGTTACTTTATTATATTCTAAAATATGAAAACGGGTTGCCGCACGTTTCTTAGCCCGATTTAATAAAAAAGCCACGAGTCAGACCAAATTCATCGTCTTCCTCGTGGCGCTTTTCTTTCCGTATTTTCCGGGGCAACCTGGCCGCGGAAAACCGCTTTCCTTTCGTCGCCCCGGTTCGCGGGCCGGGCGGCTAGGCCGGCGGCGCCCCTTCTCCGGCGCCCGGCACCGGGGTGGGCGTTAATTGCTGCTGGTTATTTCTTTTGAAGAACGACTCAATTTTATTTAACACCTGGGGGGCCAGATCGATAAGCCGGTCCGCAATCATGTTTCCATCCACAGGTAAAAACCTGATCTGCCCCTGGCCGACCACCAAAAAACCGACCGGTTGCACGGAAACGCCCGCTCCCGTTCCCCCGCCGAAGGAAGGGGTCTGCTCCCCCTCCTTTTTATCCTTTTCCAAGGGCTCAAACTCCCCGCCCCCTGCTCCAAAACCGCACGTTACCCGGGAGACGGGCATAATCACGGTGCCGTCCGGGGCTTCCACGGGGTCACCGACAACCGTATTCACATCAACCATTTCTTTGATGGTCTCCATGGCCGTTTTCATCAAACTTTCAATCGGATGCTGTTGCTGCTGCTGTTGCTGTTGCTCTTCGGGCATGCCGCCGCTCACTCCTTCTGCGGATTACCGTTTTAAGGATAATATGACCCGGGGGCAGAATAATTATACAAAACAGGCACCAGACACCGGAAAACAAAAAGTAACCGCGACCGTCCCCGCCCTTTGCAAAGGCAGCGAGCGCTTCCAGGGCCGCCAAACGCACTTTCTCCTGGGGGCTGCGGGAGTAGTGTTGGAAGCCCTGGATGGTTTTTTATGATATCCAGCGCATCCCGGATTCCGTCATTGCCTGGCATCCTGAACACGCGCCGAATGCGTGCAACCAATCCGAATAATAGGTGGATCAAAAGAAAAATTTCTCGGGACGTCCCCTCTAAAGCATGGCAACTTCCAGCAAAAGGGAGAGATTAACTTAAGAGAAAAAGTAATGGGGACCTCGGTGTTGCACCAAAGGTCCCTGTATCTAAAAGAAGGAGGTAGTGGGCAAAATATGTGTATCCAACATGGACAACCATAATAATTATGATAAGCATTCCGGTTTAGCCAGTTTTGAAATGAAATCCGGGAGTACTTTTCTGTAATCAACGACCAAACCGACGTCGCAGTTTTCCATTATCGGGGCTTCCGGGTCAACATTGATCGCGACCACCGTCCTGGCGCCGGATACCCCGGTCATATGCTGGATTGAACCAGAAATTCCTACGGCAATGTATAATTTCGGATTGACCTTTTTTCCGCTCAAGCCGATTAGTGACGACGGTGAAGCCCACCCAGCATCGACAACGGCCTTAGAGACTCCAATGGCCGCCCCAATTCTTTTCGCCTGTTCCTTGACGAATTGGACACCATCGGGTCCGCCGACGCCTCTGCCAATGCCAACAACTATTTCGGCCTCAAGCAGGTTAACCTCTCCTTCCGCACACAGATATTTCTTTTCAATTAAGCGGACTTTTTCTTTTGTTTCCGGAACAATTATCTCTTTCTCCAGGGCATGTGGATTTTCTTCTAAGATTTCCTCAAACGGATGACGACTGCTTCGCAACGTGGCAACGATCGGAAATGTGCCGGTAAAGTGAGCCATCACCTTACCCCCGTAAACCGGGCGAACAATGTCGATCGTCTCCCCATTTAAAACTTTTATGGAGACGCAATCGGTTACCATACCAGCATCCAGGCGAAAAGCCAGGCGGGCAGCAATCTGGGCGTTCGTTACAGAGTGCGGAAGAAAAACTAAGGAAGGTTCAACCTCGCGTATAACATTCTCCAACCATGCCAATACAGGTTCGGGGTCTTCGGAAAAACGGGCCTGGGGTTTGGCAACGTATATTTCCTCTGCCGGCAGGCCAGGCCCCGCGAAACCTTCTTCTTGCCCGGCGTATGCCAAGGCTGTCCTGGCTCCCATTTCTTTTGCAATCCCCCAGGATGCGGTTAAAAATTCCCGCCAGAAGGGTTTTTTGCCGGTTTCCTTGGCAATCCAAACAGTTAAAACGGTTTTCTTCTTCGCCAAGAGCTATAACACCCCTTTTTCGCTTAGCCAATTGATTGCTTCTGCCACCATTTCCTCGAATTCAGATGCTTTCACCAGGTAACATTCCCTTCTTACACCGATCGGTTCAAAATGGGAGAGCTTAATTTTTTCTGTCCATTTTGCAAGCTCCGCCGGTAACGCCTCGCCCGAAAAAAGGTTGTTTAACTTCGTCAGCGGCTTTTTTTGCGCCGCAATCACATCTTTTAATTTGGGATACCTGATTTGATTAAACGGAGTTGAAGTTACAGTAACCACCGCAGGCAATTCTAATTCTACCGTATACAGATAATCTTCTTCTTCTCTTTCTATTACCAAAGTATTGTTTTTTATCCGGATCTCTCTAACCATACCAACACACGGCCAACCCAATTGTTCCGCCACCAGCGGACCCACTAGACCGGCATTCGTATCCGCAGCCTGGCCTCCGCACAGAATTAACTCCGCTTTAAAACTCAGGTGGTTTAAGGCGAATTTCAACATATGAACAGTTTGGAAATGGTTGAACGGGTCATTTCCCCCCTGTTCAACCAAAACCACCTCGTCTACTTTTAACGCCAATGCACCCCGAAGCACTTTCTCGGCGTTAGCCGTCCCCAGGGTGACGACAGCCACCTTTCCACCAGTCACTTCCTTTATTTGCAAAGCCATTTCCAAGGCATTTTCATCATAAGGGCTGGCCACCAGGGAAGCGTCGCCGAAATGAATTTTCCGCCCGTCCGGCGCAAGACGAAAAGAGGAAAGTCTTAACTCAGGATCAATTACTTGTTTCACGAACACTACGCAATTCAAGATTTTTCCTCCTTTGGGCAAAACTTTTTTATCCGAGCAGGCTCGTAAGTTCTTTTAGACTACCGATGTTCTCAATATTTAGAGCGGTCTCGATAAGTTTTTCCAGTTTGTGGTCCGGGATTTTTTTCACGGAATACCGGGCATTTTTTTGAAATTTTGTTCTGACTTCCTGTTCGCTAAGAGGTCTTTCCGCCGATGCTTTTAAGGAATTGAGCCGTTCCAGATATTCGTTTCCATCCAACGTGCTGATTTTTACTTCAACCGGCACCTTCAACGTTGCTTCGGGATGTACGCGCACCGTTACCTTTGCGGCCAGTTCTTTTATTCGGGGATCTAAAACCGCCTCTTCAGTAAAAGCATCGATATACCCTGACCGGTGCACGACGGCTGCCGCCACAACATAAGGGATGCTGAACTGAGCGGCCGCTTCCGGCGTCCGTGAAGCTTCTATTTCAAACGGTTTCCCATAGTCCCTCACGGCGCGCGGGCAGGCCAAAACTTCTATGCTTCTAATTTTTTCAGCGGCCAGGTTATACTTTTGAGCCAAATTTAAGGCTGCTTCCAGCGGGCCATGGGTGAAACGACAACTGGCGTAAGGCTTGATAATAAGGTTAGCTACTTCGAAAGATTCACCTAAACTCTGCAGTAATGCCTCGCGATTATATTCAGTTCCATCCATATGCCGACGAAGTTCATCTTTATTATAGTAATCGCTGTCGTAAAGGCGGAAGAAATTATACTGGCCTTCGAATATCTGTTTTGGACCGGTGACTCCGTTCTTCGCCAGCTCAGCACTGATTACGCCCGATTGGGCGGCAAAAGCAGGCTGCAATCTTTTGGCCAGCGCGCCTTCCCGGCCTGGCTGCAGGTTGCCGGAGGCCCTGGTAAACGCAAGGCCCAAAGCGTCAAGGAGACTCTCCACACCAAGCTTCATTAGTTTGCCTGCTGCTGCCGCAGCCCCGAATACGCCGCAAACGGCGGAAAAATGCCACCCCCTGAGGATTCTGACGGACAAACCCAGGCGACAGCTGATTTCCGAACCGGCAACCAGCGCGTTCAGGAATTCTTTCCCGTTCGCGCCAGTTTTCTCGGCAATCGCCAGGGCTGCCGGCAGTACGGCGGAAAAAGCGTGAATGCTTGCTTCTTCGTGATCGTCGTCAAGTTCTCTGGCGTGGAGCATTGCTCCATTCAGTAAGGCGGCTGACGGCGCCGGAACCATCCCCCCAAAAACCAGGGCCGTAGCTTCCGGAGCGCCGCCCCATTCTTTGATTAATTTGGCCACCGGGGCGATCCCCGGTGCACTGGAACCGGCCAGGATTACTCCCAAAGCATCAAAAAGTAAAATTTTAAGCCAGCGTGTTAAATCTTCCGGCAGATAAGAACAATCAAAGTCAGCTATAAAACTGGCTAATCGTTCTGCAATCAGCACAAAATTTTCTCCTTTCTTTCAACCGGTTTCGGGCGGCGTGGTAATTCGCCGCCCGAATATCTTTTCTTTTTGCCAGGTTGCCAGGCTTATTTTAAAATCCCTTTTTCCCGATAGTATTTCTCCGCTCCTTTGGCCAGAGGGATCGACATGCCTTTTAACGCCTCTTTGACATCCCACTTTTTGGCTTCCGTATGCGCTTTCCCAAATTCTGCTACATTTTCCCAAAAAGCCTTAGTAATGTTGTAAATAACATCCTCATCGACATTATCGTGCGTGGCCAGGATCGTGGCAAAACCAAGGGTGAGCACTTCCTCCTTGTTATCCTGGTTCGGGTAAACATCCTTTGGAATCTTCACGGGATAAGTACCCGGGATCTGCTGCATAATTTTATTGACCACGGCGGGATCCATGCTTACCAGGCGGATCGGTTTGGATACGGCCAGATCGGTTACGCTGGCGAGCGGGGGCATACTTAAAGCGGTGCGCACGTCAAGAGTGCCATTTTTAAGGGCCTCACTGGCCTGATTTGCACCCATGACAACCAACTTGGCGTTTTTATCCGTTATGCCGTGTTCCTTTAAGATAATCGGCCAGAAAAATTTGGCCCCTGAACTTCCCGCCGCGCCGATGGCAATGGTTTTTCCCTGTAAATCGCTGAGCTTATAAATATTTTTGCTGGCCAGCGTGACCGCCTGCATCCCGCCGTAAGGAACGGCCACAACGCCCCTCAGATGTTTATATTCTTCCGCCTTCCCGGTAAAATCGCCCGTCCCCGCCCAGGCCATTCCTGCTTCCGGCCCCGCTATCCAACCCAGGTCCATCTGCCCCCGGGCGATCCGGTTCATATTTTCCTCGAATCCGCCGGTGGACTGGACGGAAATTGCTGCGCCGTACTCGGGGTGCGCTGCCAAAATATTGGCCAGCGTACTTCCGTAAAGATATAGGTTAGCCCCCATCGCGCCGGCCCCAAAAGTCAGCTGGGCGGTTTTCTTTCCACTTTTGTCTTGTTCTTTAGATTTTTCGCCGCCACCGGAGACCCCTTTTCCCTGACAGGCCCCCAGGAGCAGACATACCAAAATTAACCCCGCGATTCCTAAAATTATCCTGCGTACTTTTAATCTTTTCATTTTCTGTACCTCCCGATTTGTGATTGATTTTAAACAGAGCTTCAGGTTTTTTAAGCCTTCATGTTTTGCCCTGGGTCATTCCCATCCCCCTTTTTGCTTGCAAACTCCAAAGCGCTTTCGGCACCCGACCGCCCGCGCTTAAAAACAATGGGCAACAACCCCAAAACAAGGAGAGCAAGTGCCGCCGGCAGTCCCCAACCAACTGGTAAAATCAGTCCGATAACAGCCAGAAAGCCCAGCGCCCGCTGCCAAACCGACAAATTTTTAATAAGCCAGCCCACCGTCACGAGGGCCCCCGAGAAAATCAATAGGCAAGCCTTGCCTATGGGCAACAACATGTCCGGCCAGAGCTGGCCCATCAATAAGAGCTGCGGATGCTGGACAAATAAATACGGCACGGCAAATCCGGCCAGGGCCAAACCAAAGGCCCGCCAGCCGACCAGGAAAGGATCGGTTCCGGCAATCCCGGCCGCCGTGTAGGCAGCCAGGGCAACCGGCGGCGTAACGGGAGCCATGGCCGAGTAATAAAACATGAACATATATACCGCCAGCGCAGGAATCCCTAAAGCGGTCAGATGGGGGATAATTTGCGCCGTAGCTACGTACACGACGATAAATACGGGCAGGGGAGGCAACCCCATCCCCAGAATAATGGCAAAAATTGCTACCACTAAAAGACCAATCAACCACGAACCACCCGTTATGGCGGCTACCAGCGCAGCTAACTTGGGAGCCAGCCCGGTTACGGCGATGCTGGCAATTACTATGCCGATGCAGGCCACGGCAATCATTACACCGAGACTGGACCGGGCCGCATCTATCAACACGTCGACGAATTTTCTAATCCCGGCCCTTTTCAGCACACCAATCGCGGCGGCGAGGAGGCTGGCGTACCACGCCGACCGCTGCGGCGTCAGGCCCACCACCAGCAGGACAACCAGCAGTACCAACGGCAAGAGGCAGAACCAGCCGCTTCGCAACACTTCCTTCAGATTGGGCAGTTCGCTTTTGGGTAATCCGGACAAACCGATCCGCTTGGCTTCCAGCCAAACGCTAAAGGCAGCGCTGCTATAATAGACCAGCGCCGGAATGATGGCGTACATAGCGATTTTAACATAGGGTGTGCCGGTTACCTCCGCGATAAAAAAAGCTATTGAACCCATCACGGGCGGCATAATCTGCCCTCCCGTGGAAGCGACAGCTTCCACCGCCCCGGCGAAATAAGGATGATAACCCACCCGCATCATCAACGGAATGGTGATTGTCCCCACCGCCGCCACATTAGCCACCGGGCTTCCGCTGACCATCCCAAAAAGGGAAGAGCCGACTATGGCTGCCAGGGCAGGCCCACCGGTAAAGCGGCCCACTGCCGCCTTGGCAAAATTTAAAATAAAATCTCCAATGCCGGTAAGTTTTAATATAGCTGAAAATACTAGAAAGATAAAAATTATATCCACCATTACCGCCACCCCGACACCGAGGACCCCTTCCTGGCTGATCATGGTATAGGTTATAAATTGCTCGATGGAAATCGGCGGACACTTCAGAACAGATACCGGCACCAGGTGTCCTAAAAAAGCATAGGCCGCAAAAAACAAACTTAAGTAAAGAAGAGCCGGGGGGGTCCAGCGCCTGGCAAGTTCCAGAACAACCAAAGTGCCTAAAACAGAAGCCGCTAAATCAGCGGTATTGCCTGCCCCCACCCGCCCCACAATAGCAGTGCTGTTGGACACGATATAACCAAAGGAAACAATTGACAGAAGCACTACCAGACCGTCAAACACCCTTGCCGGAACCGGAAAACGGTTTGAGCGGGTCGGCCTGTAAAGGACGCCGAGAACAAGCGACAGAAGCAAAGCCAAACCGCGCTGAAAATAAGTTGGCGTAGCAGCCAGCGTGGGCACAACGAGCAGGGAAATGATAAAAATGGTCAGAGATGCGGCGAGTAACCTGGTTAACCAGTAGTCACGCATTTTATTCCTCTCACCTTGCCTTAATAAGATTGACTGTAAACAACAAAAAATTAACTTTTATGGCAATGCATTTCTTGCTTTCCGTATAATTCCGATCCGCCAATTAACGTTGAAATTTCACTTGCCGCCACCAACAGGGCAGGGACATAACGCTGCAAAAACTGGGGGGTGCAACGAAAGGCGGGACCAGAAACGGTCAGGGACGCAACGGCAAAGCCCCTGGCTCCTAAAATAGGAGCCGATGCTCCTGTTACACCGGAAACCGATTCACCCTGGGTAATGGCATATCCCTGAGTTCTGATCCGCTTCAAATCATCAAGAAAAGCCTCCCGCGAAATCGTGAGCCCGGCTGGTGTCTTGTAGGGCCAATGAACTTCGTTGATGATTCGTTCCGTTTCCTTCGGCTCCAGGTAGGCCATCATTACTTTTCCGCTGGAGCCCGATAATAAGGGCCGGCAAGCTCCTACCGCCGGAATTTGTCTTACCTCGTGGACACCCTCAATTACATGGGAAATCCTTCTGTTATCGCCCCATCGTTCATGCAGCGTAATGGTTTCCCCCGTAAGATCCCGGATTCTCATCATATACGGTTCGACAAGCAAACGCAGACTGTGCGATCCGGCGACAAGGGCGCCCAAATCCGCTACCCATTTACCCAAAACATATTTACCCGTGGCAGAATCTTTTACCAGCATACCTGTCGAAGCCAGCGAAGCAAACAAACGCTGACTGATGCTGGGATGTATATTCAAAAGGCGGGCCGCATCCCTGACACCAAGCGCAGGGCCGTGCGACAGGTAGAGCATCAACAGTTTCGCTACGCGCACGGCGGTTTGCAGTTGACCTTCAATCCGTTCCCCCATTACCCGGTATCTCCTCCACTTAAACACTAAAAATGGAAACCACGCAGGCGCCGGAGCCAATATTGGGCGTAGCTCCGCCCGCGGTATGGGTAAGCCCTACTTTCGCCCCCGGTACCTGCCGGCTCCCGGCTTGCCCGGTTAGCTGCCAATACATTTCACAAGCCTGGGCAACCCCCGTGGCGCCTAGCGGGTGCCCCCTGGCAATCAAGCCTCCGCTGGGATTGACGGGTAACTTGCCATTTAAGCTGCTCAACCCATCTTCTACAAACTTCCCCCCTTCGCCAACTTTACAGAAACCTAAATTTTCATAAGCGAGAATCTCTCCAATCGTAAAGGCATCGTGCACTTCGGCCAGATCAACGTCTTCCGGCCCTAACCCGGCTTCCTCGTAAGCCAATTTCGAAATGCGGCGAGCCAGTTCGTCGTCGGCCGTCATTCCCTGGTCTTTCACGCTCGTGTACCGGCCGGAACCCAAAACGCTCGCCCTGATCCGGATTGAACGGCCGCGGGGACGGTCACTGATGACCACCGCTGCGGCACCGTCGGCATTACCGGTGCACTGGTACAAAGTAAGCGGTTCGGCGATCATCCGCGACTGCAGCACTTGCTCTAAAGACATGGGAGTTTGATTTTTGGCGTAGGGGTTAAGGCTTCCGTTGCTTAAATTTTTCACCGCTACCAGGGCCAGCTGTTTTTCGGTTAACCCGTAGAGCGCCATGTGCCTTCTGGCCCGCAGGGCGTATTTGGCCGGGAGGGTCAACCCCTGCGCAGCCTCGTAATTGTCGGGGTTGGGAGGAATCAAGCCCCTGCTCATTTGTTCCATCCCTAAAACCAGCACCGTGCGGTACTGCCCCGCCGCCACCGCCGCCCTGGCCAGATGAAGGGCGGTAGAACCGCCGGCGCAGGCGTTTTCCACGTTAACCACCGGGATGCCCGTAGTACCCAGGTACCTCAGGACCCTCTGCCCGGCAACCCTCCCGCTAAAAGAGTGGGCACAAAACAAGGCCTCAACTTCCTTAATGGTTATTCCCGCATCGTTTAAAGCTTGTCGGCAGGCTGCCGAACCCAGGTCCGAGAGCAAGACCTCTTTCTGCCAGCCGAACCTGGTCATCCCTACACCGATCATAAAAACATCTTTCGTTTTTCCCATGGACTACTCACCCTTTCCCGGGGCAGACGGTAATTCCGGAGAAAACTGATAAGTCCACATCCCGCTGCCCTTTTCTTTATCTTTTAACCGGCCGAGCACTGCTCTCACCCTGCCTCCAACTGCAATTTCTTCTTTGCCGACAATCTGGCTGAAAACCAGCGGGCCTTCATCCAGTAAAACGTAGGCAGCCCGGTAGGGTACCGAAAATTCAGGCCCCGCCCGGTGCACATTCGTATAGCTGTACACATTGCCGGTAGATGAGGCAATTCGGGTACACGGCGAGAACCCGCACCTGATGCAGGTTTCAAAGGGTGGAAAAAATACGGCCTGGCAAGCGGGGCATTTTGCGGCCACCAGCTTAACTGGCGCCCCCTCTTTTAATTCCTCTACCTTTAACCAGTTTTCCGGAACGAGAAACTTATTTTCATTTTGATCACCCATTTTTACCCTTCCTCTCCCGATTTTGTAGCTCGCCGTCAGACCATAGTGTAACCGCCGCTTACGCTGAGCACCTGGCCGGTAACAAACCCGGACATTTCGGAAACCAGGAAAAGAACGGCCTTGGCAATATCCTGCGGCTCGCCCAGACGACCGAGCGGGTAGCTCTTTACCATTTTATCCCATTTCTCCATCAGCCTGGGGGCCAGTCGGGGTGTCATGGTTGCCCCCGGAGCAACTGCGTTCACCCTGATGCCATAACGGCCCAGCTCTCGGGCGAGGCTTTTCGTAAAGCTGATTACGCCTCCTTTTGCGGCGGCGTACGCGGCCAGACCGGCTTCTCCCACCCGGCCCGCCTCGGAAACGATATTGACAATCACCCCTTTCTTCCGCTCCACCATATCCGGCAGAACGGCCCGGGTACAATTCATTACCCCCAGAAGGTTTAAACGAATATCCCGCTCCCAGGTCTCCGGTACTGATTCGACAAACCAGCCCCGCGTTCCCCCGCCGGCGCAATTAACAAGGACACTGGTCGCCCCCAAAGTGTTTTTCACTTCGTCAACCAGCGAAGTAACCGCAGGGAAGCTTGTAACGTCAGCAGCCAGGGCCAGGGAAGTTCCCCCTTGTTCTTTTATCTCTTTAGCGACATTCTCTGCCGGCTCTTTGGCAAGGTCGACAATGACCACCTTACACCCGACGCGACCTAACGTCCTGGCTATCTCCGCACCAATTCCCTGGCCCCCACCGGTCACGAGCGCTACCTGGTCCTGAAGACCTAAATCAAAGCTCATGAAATAACCTCCCTTGGAAAAGTTAGGGTAATTATGGCGCACTGATTATATCCTCTCGAAGTAAAGAGGCAATTTTTTCGTCGTTGTAATTTAAAAGTTTGGTCAGAACCTCTATCGTATTTTCACCTAAACGGGGCGCCGGTTCCATAACCTTCCCGTCCCGACAAGACATCAAAAAGGGAGACCTTAACACCCTGGCCTTTTTCTTTCCCCCTTTGGCCAGCGGCACTTCCTGCAAAACCTTGCGCAGCTTTATATGCGGGCACTCCATGGCCTCCGCAACGCTTCTCACTTTTGCGGCGGGAACCCGGTGCTTTTCCATGGCTTCTACCACTTGCGCGGCAGTCCGCTCTTTGCACCAGGAAATTAACTCCGGCTCAATAACGGAATAATAATTCTTATACCGTTCCTCCTGGGTTTTAAAGCGCTCATCGGTCAGCCAATCCTGTTTTCCGAGCACCCTGCAGAGCCTTTCCCACATTACGCTCCCCAAAGCGGCGACAGCAACATAACCGTCCTTTACTGCAAACACTCCGTAAGGTTGGGGAACCCGGCCTCCGTTGCGGCTTTCCACCACTCCTTCGCCGAGGTACATAGCAATCGGCCTCTCCAAAATGGCCAGGATTGATTCGTACATCGAACAGTCGAGGAAACAGCCCGCCCCTGTCTTATCCCGCTGTCTTAAAGCAGCAACAACACCAAAGGCCGTAAAAATGGCGGGCAGATAATCCCCTAAAGGAATGCCGCCGGGCCGCAAGGGCGGCCTGCCCGGTTCGCCGTTCATGTCCATAAATCCGCTTAACGCCAGCGGGATGATGTCAAAAGCAGATTTTTCGCTCAATGGTGAAGAACCAAAAAGATGGTTTCCGAAACCAGTAATGGAAGCGTAAATAAGGGAAGGATTGATTTTCTGGAGGTTTGCATAGTCCAGCCCCCATTTTTTCATTCGGCCCGGCCTTTGATTTTCCACTAAAACGTCACAGAGTTTGACCAGATCTTTAAATATACTCTGTCCGGAGACAGTTTCCAGGTCAATACAAATACTTTTTTTGCCCCGGTTAAGACCCAAAAACCTGAGGCTTATCGTTCTTCCGTCATCATCCTTAAGCAACGGACGCAACTCTCTGGCGAGATCGCCCTGTCCGGGACGTTCTACCTTAATTACCTCCGCCCCCAGGTCCGCAAGCAGCAAGGTGCAAAAAGGCCCCGCTACGGTAGTGGTAACATCCAGCACCCTGATTCCGGAAAGAGGATCCACATCACTCCCCTCCTTTTTGCCGGGGCAGTTTTTCTGGTCGCTGACTGAGTTTTTTCCCCAGGAGGGCAGAAGCAATCCTTATCCGCTGGATTTCAACCGTTCCGCCGCCGATGGCCCATCCCCTGGCCCGCCGGTACAGATACTCCAACGGAAGTTCTTTGCTGTACCCGTAGGCCCCGAAAATCTGCAGTGCCTCACTAGTCACATACTGTGCTGCTTCGTTAGCTTCGACCTTAGCCACAGATGATTCCAGGGGAGAAGTAACTCCCTGTTCCGCGTTTACCACTGCCTTATAGATCAACCAGCGCGCAGCCTCCAGGCGCCTGTACATATCCGCCAGTTTCCACTGGATGCCTTGAAACTCGTACAGGTATCGTCCGAACTGCTTTCTCTCCTGAACATATTGCAAGGCCCGGTCAAAAGCAGCCTGCGCTACACCGACGCTCCGGCTGGCGTTTCCGCACCTTTCCACATTCATGGCTCCCATAAGCTTTCTGAAGTCTCTTGTAATCAAATGATTTTTAGGAACAAAACAATCGTCAAAGTAAAGTTCACAGTAATGCGCCCCCGACATGTACTCCTGAGGAGGCCCGATTGAAAATCCATCCATCCCTTTTTTTGCCAGGACAGAGCCTATTTTCCCGTCATCAAAACGAACGTAGACTTGAAAATAGGTACTGACATCGGCGTGACCAGTAAAAACTTTTCTTCCCCTCAAAATAAATCCGTCCGCCGTTTCTCTGGCCCGCGTCCGCAAGTCAGTCAGGGCCGAGCCTGCTTCCGGTTCAGTCATCGCCTGGGAAATGTTGTGTTCGCCGCTGGCCACGGCCTCGATAACTTCTCTTTTGAGCTTTTTGTCTTCCATCGCCAGGTCGATCGCCCGAATTGGCCCAAAGTTTGCCGCCTGAACGATGTCGGCGCTGTGGGGACAAACCCTGGTGATTTGTTCCATGGCCAGAATACCCTCAATCATCGGCCGTCCGCCGCCGCCGTTTTCCTCTGCTAAAACCATCCCGAGAAAGCCGTGTTCAGCCAGGATCCTGGCGTTCTTCCAGGGCCACCCCCTTTTTTCCCAGGTAAAAGCTTCGGCCTCAAAATATCTTTTTGCCAGATCGTAAGCAAACTCTGATATGGCTTGTTGTTCTGGAGTTAATCGAAAATCCATCTCTTCCAACTCTCCCCTATAATCTTCTTTTCAAACCGAACGTTAGGCTTTCACTGTGGCCCTGGCATCAACAATTTTCACACCCTTTCCTTTCCCCAATACTTTTAGCGGATTTACTTCCAGCATTTTTATAAAACGGGTGTATCTACATCCAATTTCAGAAAACCTGGAGATAAATTCAGCTAACGAACCAGCGTCGCCTTCCGCTGTACCGCGGATCCCGGCGAGAAAAACGCGGAGCGCTTTTAGTGACCCAATCATTTCCAGGGCTTCTTCCGGAAAGACAGGGGCAAGACGCCAGGAAAGATCTTTCAGTGCTTCTACATAAATACCCCCGGTACCCACGGCAACTACGGGGCCAAAACAATCGTCTACCATAAAACCAACGAATGCCTCCGTCCCCTCCACGTACTCTTCGATCAAGATCCCCTCTACAGACGCTCCGGGGCAGCTGTTCTGGATATTTTTAAGCATAGCGGGGTAAGCTTCGGTTAATTCTTCTTCATTTTTTATGTTTACCCGGACGGCACCGGCTTCAGTTTTATGCACAATATCTTTGCTAAGTATTTTCATTACTACCGGGTACCCTATCCTCCCGGCAACACGTAAAGCCTCCTGCAGATTTTCAACCCGTTCCCCTTTTGCTACCGGCAAACCGTGCAAGGCTAAAAATCTTTTTACTTCCCAGTCATTACTCAGTTGTTCATCGGTCCCAAAATTCAGAAGAGGAGGATTATTTTGCCACCAGGCGGTATATCGCTCCGATAACGCCCGCAGTTTTTCAGCGTCTATGCTCCGCTCGATGAACTTCTTCATGGTCAAGACGGCGGAGCTTAAACTGCTCCGAAAAAGAGGAATTCCTGCTTCCTCCAGTAAATGATAACCCCTTTTATACTGGCTGCTGGCCACCATTACGGCAGCCACGGGCTTCCTGGACGTCACTTTTATTTCCCGGCAGGCCTCGGATACTGTTGTAGGTACTTTCCCCGCTACAGCCAGGCCAATTCCATAAAGCACGGCGGCCACCCCGGGGTCAGCAGCAACAGTTTGCAGGGCCTGGGCAAGTACTTTCGGATCGGCCAGCGCCTGGCCCGTAAGATCCAGGGGATTGTTGACTTGCGCAAACCTAAGCAGTTGCCTTAACCGCGTGGCCGTTTCCTCAGAAAATTCTGCCAGGGGGGTTTCATTTTGCCCGGCAGCCTCCGCCAGAAGGGTAGTTACACCTCCGGAGGCAGAGACCGCCGCCAATTTTCCTTTTGCGGGAAGGTGGGGCCAGACAGAAGCAAACATTTGAACGGTATCAATCAAATCGCTGATTTCTTCCACGCGGACAATGCCGTAATGCCGGCAAAAAGCGTTAAATACGTCGTCGTTGGCCATTACGGCGCCCGTATGACCGTACGCTGCCCGTTTACCTTCCTCGGTTTTGCCAACTTTCAAAGCTACCACAACCTTGCCCAGTTCCAAGGCCCGGCGGGATGCCTCGACAAAACCCGGCACGTCGCGGATACCCTCCAGATACAAGGCGATTACGCCCACCTCTGGTTGCTCGACAGCAAGGGAAAAGAAATCAGAAATTGTAAAATCTGCTTCGTTGCCGGGGTGGAAAAGGTAACTAACCCCCACCCCCCGGTGAAGCATTTCAATTAAGATTGAATCGCCAATACCGCCGCTGGCCGAAATGATCGCCACCTTACCTGGTTTAAATTCCACGTCATCCACCAGTAAAGCCGAGCTGTAACCAGAAGTTACCCTGTCCTTCAGGTTTAAAACGCCCAGGGCATTAGGACCGATGACCCTTAATTCCTTACTGGCAGTCACGTTCTTAATTATCTCCTCCAGGGAGGGTTGGCCCTCTAAAGACACCGGCGCTGCGTAAACACTCACGATTTTTACTTTCCTGGCCCTGGCCTGTTTAAGTACCTCGGGAACTATTTCCGCCCGGACAAGGGAAACCACAGCGTCAACATTGCCGGGAACATCAAGAAGAGAGCCGTAACATTTTAATCCATCCACAGAGGAATACTTCGGGTTTACGGGGTAAATTTGCCCCTGATAACCGTTTTTAAGTAGCCACCGGATATTCCTCAAGCCGTCCCTGGCTCCTATTACAGCTATTGCCTGCGGCCTTAAGAGAGCTTCTACATCCTCATTATTAAAGCGCATTTCTTTTTACGACCCCGCTTTCAATGATTACCTTACTTCCCCAGCTCATGTAACTTTTCTTGCCTTTCTTTGGTTTGACCTATAATCGTACACACGGAAGCCTCGTAATCAAAGGCATATTCCAGAGGAAGAGCCATTCCTGAATGAACCGCCCACTTCGCCAGTACCGCTACCGCTTCCGGAACAACAGCAACCTCATCGGCCAGCTGTTTAGCTTTTTCCAGCGCTTTTCCATCTTCCACCAGATAGTTAAGAAGACCCATTTCCTTCGCCTCTGAAGCCGAAAAAACCCTCCCGGTAATAATCAACTCTTTTGCCCGGGCCGGCCCTACCTCACGCACGAGGCGCTGTGTTCCTCCGCCCCCGGGGAGAGTAGCGCGACGCGCTTCGGGAAAACCAAACTTTGCGCTTGAAGCGGCCACCCTTAAGTCACAGGCCAGAAAAAGCTCAAACCCTCCTCCCAAAGCATACCCCTCGGCAGCCGCAATGGTAATTTTAGGGCACCACTCTATTTTCTGATAAAGAGAATAGCGGCGTTGAGTTATCCGGTATAATAGATCGGCATTCAACATATCCACGTATCCAGGTTTTTCCTTCACATCTACTCCCGCACAAAAACATTTCTCTCCCCCAGTCAAGATAATGCAACGTACATCTTTATTTTGGCCGAGTTCGTCAAAAGCCTCCATCAATTCTTTCCGCATTTGCATGGAAATGGCGTTCATCTTATTTTCTCTTCTAAGAACAACTGATGCCGTTGCTTTTTCCACCTGTACCTCAATTGTATGGTAGCCCACGAATACACCTCCTACTGTTGCTATATGTGGTACATGTTGTTATATATGAGTTAGATTTAACTTAACATGAAACTATATCTAATGTCAATAGTTACAAAATAAAAAAAGAAAACACATTTTGCATAAACGTCCAGGCCGGTAAAACTGGCGTAATTTCCAATCATGCGTTCGAC
The DNA here is from genome assembly GCA_020725585.1 of Desulfovirgula sp. Classification (GTDB taxonomy): domain Bacteria; phylum Bacillota; class Desulfotomaculia; order Desulfotomaculales; family Nap2-2B; genus JAIMBK01. Next base: position 21,236 of record DYES01000011.1, on the reverse strand, counting down.
TTATCTCGTGGACATTTAGCCGCCGTTGCGGTTTGGAAAGGGCCACTAATAAATTTTCAAAGGGTTCCTTGCGGAACCCTATTCGGCTTTTCTTTCTTTTTAAATCCCGTAAAACCGTGAATAACAAGGCTATGAAGTATAGGATAGCGTCACTCCCATTACCGTATTTACATCCACCATTTCTTTTATGCTTTCCATCGCCGTTTTCATTAAGCCTTCAATTGGGTGCTGTTGCTGCTGCTCTTCGGGCATGCCGCCGATCACTCCTTTTCCGTCTTCTTTTCCGTCTTGCCGTTTTTTATGCATAATATGACCGCGCAGCAGGTTAATTATGCAAACAGGTTAACTTTCGTAGCACCAAGCGCCACCAGTAAAAACACGGCAACGACGGATAAAGCGAGCACGAAGAGGCCATTCCCCCTTACCCCCACCTCGAAAGGAGTTTTCCCGGACAAGGCGGCGATGATCATGACCTCCATGGAAAAGGGCGAAACGGCAATCGCCAAAGAAGTGGAAACCAGCATGGTAAGGGCGATCAGAAGGGCAAGTGCGCTATCCCCCAAAAAAGGACCTAGCGCCGGGCTTAGAATGACGACAGTAACCATCGGATGCAGGCCAAGGAGGGAGAGCAAAATAATAAAAAGATAAATAAAGAGAACGATTCCGGCTACAGAATCCGCCATGACACCGTGCACAAAATTGAAAAGATGGCTGCCCCACTCAGAATTGGCCAGCGCGTCCCCCATCACCGAAGCACCTAAAAACAAAAGCAACTGGTTCCCCAGGCCGGGCGCCCGGGAAACAAAGTATTGCTTTAAATCAAATAAAAAAGTACGCCCGGAGCGCAGACAGCACGCCCAGCAAAAAGCAAGCGCCAGCGAAACCAAAGGAACAAGATCGATAATTGACCAATTGCTGATTTTCTCCAGAGATAAAAGCAGCACAAAAAAGGTTAGGCCGATCAAAACCAGCTGCCTTACGTATTTTGCCCCGGCAGCCGTGTCCTCTTCTTTTTGCGCCGCTTTGTCCAGGATCGCCGCCGCTCCCCGGGCGCCCGCGGGATCTGCGCACAAGAACCCCTCCCCCCTCGCCAGGGCAAGGATGTGGACAGACAAAAAAAGCAAAGCAAAGATCAAGGAATAAGGGAGCAGTTCCAGCCACTTTTTCCCGGTGATGTCGAGAATCAAGCCGACAATGGCAAAATTGGGGGACCACAAAGTGGCCAGGGCGAAGCTCCTGGAAAGCAGCTTGAGAATAAAACCTTCCTCAAGGGAGTTCACATATCTAAAGACGCCCTTTAAGATGTTATACATGAGGGGGAGCACACCCACCAGGATGAACCCGCCCAGAAAAAAATTAATGAGCGTGCCGGCCAGGGAAAGACTTAAGCGGCGCTTTCCCTTCATTACCGCGGCCAAAGCCGGCAGGTATTCCCGGTAGGCAAAGGGGATGGCCGTAACGGGTACCAGGACAAGCAAGCTCACTATGCTTCCCCGGGAATGATAGGTGCGGACAAAACCCGCGCAATCCACCCGGCCAAAAATCATGATCACTGCCCCAAGTAAAATACAGGCCACGGCTCCCGCCCGGATGCCCCGGGAAGAAAAGGGCAGGTACAAAAGCGTGAGCGCCAGTAAAAAAATTGCCTCGAGCCATTCTAAAAAATAGGCCGAAATAAATAAGCCCAGCAGGTGCAAAAACAAAAAAAGCACCGCCGTAAGCGGAATTAACCAAAAGCGCGGTCCCCCGTCCATTGCTGTTTTTCAAGCCTCCTCGTCTGCCGCCGCCATTGCTTTGTTCAGCTTCCTTTTCTTTCCCATTACTCATCCATTTCCATTATTTTCTCTTCTCTTTCTCTTTTCTTTGTATTGTCTATTCTTTTTCTATTTACCTGCCTTGTCTTTATTTTAGCTCTTCTTTGCCTAAAATCCTTCCTGAAGAAAAAAGTATACGCCCCCGCCCGGCGGTGGCAAAATATGACGGAGGTGGGAAGGCATGGCCTGGTTGTGGCTGCCGGCTGCTCTGGCAATTATTTTTTCCCTGCTCCTGGTAATCCCGGTAACCATGCAAATCAACTTTTCCTATCGCCCCGGAGAAAGCGCGCTGCACATCCAGGTCAGGGCCTGGCCGGGCCTAAAATACCGCAAAACCATCGACCTATTGGGCATGGCACAAAACGCGCTCGTGAGAGAACCCGTCCAGCCCCGGAAAAAAACGCCGGCCAGGAAAAAAATTAAAAACTGGCGGCGGCTGTCTTTGGGGGCTTTGCACACTCTCCTCTTTTTCCTGCGGCAGACAACCCTCCACAGGCTGCGCTGGCGTACCCGGATCGGCCTTTTTGACGCCTGCCAAACAGCCCTGGCGGCGGGTCTTTTGTGGGGGATCAAAGGATTTTTCTTCAGCTCCCTTTACCGGCTGTCCTCCCCCTTAAGACTCCCTGAGATGGCGGTCGAGCCCGACTTCCGCCGGCCGTTTCTGGCAGTAGCGTTTGAATCCACCCTTTCCGCGCGCCTCGGCCATATCCTGCTCGCCGGAATAAAGATTGGCTATGTCTATTACACCAGCAAATAAAAAATGTTGCTTTCAGGGGGAAAAAATAGACTTCGCTCTTGACATTCCACCCGGAAGATTGCTAAAATCAAGCGTAGTGGTTTGCATAACGTAAAAATGACGATGACAGGGAACAGTAAGCGTTTTTACGGAGCTTAAGAGAGCCGCCGGCTGGTGCGAGGCGGCGCCCGGGAAGCGCCGAACTCTCCCTGGAGTAGCCGACCGAAATCGTTAAAAACGAGAGTAGGCTCGGACGGAGCTTCCGCCGTTAAAAGGAAGGGGGTATCGGAAAGGCGCGCCTGCCGCAAGAGGGCACTTTCCCGTACTCCGCAGAGGGAACGGCCGGCCAAAAGGCCGTTAATTTGAGTGGTACCGCGAAGTCATGCCCTTCGTCTCAAAGCAGCGAAGGGTTTTTATATTTTTTAGAAAGGAGAATAAGAGATGCGCAAGCTTTACGTTTTTGATACAACTCTGCGGGATGGGGAACAGTCCCTGGGCATAACCTTAAACATCCAGGAAAAGCTGGAAATCAGTCACCAGCTGGTAAAACTGGGGGTAGACATCATTGAGGCCGGTTTTCCCGCTTCCTCACCCGGCGATTTTGAAGCAGTGCGCCAGATCGCCAGGGAAGTAAAAGGCGTTACCATCTGCGGGCTCACGCGGGCCGTGCCGGGCGACATCGACATCTGCTGGGAAGCCATCAAAGAAGCGGAACAGCCCCGGATCCACACCGGTCTCGCCCTCTCCCCCATCCACAGGCAGTACAAGCTGGGCGTCTCCGTCGAGCAGGGCATTGAAATGGCGGTCGGCGCCGTCAAACACGCAAAAAAATATGTCTCGGACGTGGAATTTTATTCTGAAGACGCCTTTCGCACCGAGCCGGAGGTGCTGGCCCGCGTTTTGGAAGCGGTCATCGAGGCCGGCGCTACCGTGGTCAACATCCCGGATACGGTGGGCTACGCCACACCCTGGGAGTACGGGGACCTGATCTCCTGGATCATGCAGAACGTGAAAAACATCGGCCGGGTGATCGTGAGCGTGCACTGCCACAACGACCTGGGCATGGCCACGGCCAACTCGCTGGCCGGCATCAAGGCGGGAGCCTCGCAGGTGGAAGGGACCATCAACGGGATCGGCGAACGGGCGGGGAACACCGCCTTAGAAGAGGTAATCATGGCCATTTACACCCAGCCTGCGCGCTTCGGAGTAAACACGACGATCAACTACAAGGAAATCGCCCGCACCAGCCGGCTGGTCGCCAAGATTACCGGCGTGCCGGTGCCCGCCCACAAGGCCATCGTGGGCGACAACGCCTTTTCCCACGCCTCCGGCATTCACCAGGACGGCGTGTTAAAGGAACGCTCCACTTACGAAATAATTCACCCGGAAACGGTGGGCATTCCGCAGAACAGGATCATTTTAACGGCCCGCTCAGGGCGCCACGCACTGCGCCACCGTCTGGAGGAACTGGGCTTCCATCTGAACAGCGAAGAGCTCAATAAAATTTATGAAAAATTTCTGCGCCTGGCCGACCAGAAGCAGGAGGTTTTCGACGAGGACCTCTATGCCCTGATGGGCGACAAAAACGGCGCCAACGCCTATAAGTCAAGAATTTCCCTGAAAAGTTTTTCGGTGAGCACCGCCGGGCCGGCTAAAGCCATGGCCACCGTCGAACTGGAAGCGGACGAGCGGACGGCCATCGACGCGGCCTGTGGCAACGGCCCGGTAGACGCCATTTTCAAGGCCATCGACAGGATCCTGCAGTGCCCGGTGACCCTGGAAGACTATTCCTTGAAATCGGTAAGCAGAGGTAAAGACGCGATGGGCGATGCCACCGTGAAGGTGCGCACCGAAGACGGGCGGCTTTTTGTGGGCCGGGGCCTGAGCACCGACGTGATCGAAGCCAGCGCCAAAGCCTACTTAAACGCGCTGACCAAAGTGAAAAGCCAGCTCACTGCCCGCGGGTAAAATTTTTAAATAAGGGAGCTTATCGAAAATGAACAACTTTCTTCCCGATCCCGCCGTCAAAGTAGGCCACGCCACAAACGAGCGGGCCCTCACCGGCTGTACGGTCATCCTGGTCGAAGAAGGAGCCGTGGGGGGAGTCGATATCCGCGGCTCGGCCCCGGGCAGCCGTGAAACCGAGTTGCTGCGCCCCGTCCAGCGGGTGGAAAAGGTGCACGCCGTCCTTCTCACCGGCGGCAGCGCCTTCGGCCTGGAGGCGGCGGCGGGCGTGACGGCCTGGCTGGAGGAAAGAGGCATCGGCTTTGACACCGGCGTGGCCCGCGTGCCCATCGTGCCCGCGGCAGTCCTGTTCGACCTGGGGATCGGCGAAGGGCACATCCGCCCGGACAAAGAAATGGGCTACGCCGCCTGCCTTAGCGCCGCCAGCGGACAGGTGGCCGAAGGAAACGTGGGGGCGGGAACGGGAGCCACCGTCGGCAAAACCCTGGGCATGAAGCAGTGCGTCAAGGCAGGGCTGGGGGCGTGGTGGGAAGACCTGGGCGGCGGCCTTTGGGTCGGCGCCGTAGCGGCGGTAAACGCTTTAGGAGACGTGCTTGACGAGGGGGGAGGCTTGCTGGCCGGCCCGCGTGATCCGCTTACCGGCAAAATGCTTTCCACTTTCGAAATCTGGAAAAAGAACTGGCGGGAAAAAACCTTCCAGGGAATTTTTCAGAACGACGCCAGGAACTCTCCCGGGCGCGGCCAAAACGGCGGGGGGGCCGCTCAAAACACAACTCTGGCCGTGGTGGTGACCACCGCCAGGCTGACCAAGGAAGAGGCAAACAAGGTGGCCCAGATGGCCAATACGGGCCTTGGCCGCTGTATCGAGCCGGTGCACACCATGTACGACGGCGATACGGTTTTTGCCCTGGCCACCGGAAAAGTGAGCGCCGACGTGAACCTGGTCGGTGCGGCAGCCGCCCGGGTGCTGGAAACAGCCGTGCGCCGGGCCGTGCGCGCCGCCCTCCCGGCCGGGGGAATCCCCAATTATCTTGCGGCAAGGGGGTAATTCAATTGACAAACAATCCCGGCTGCCGGGAAAAACTTCGGAACTTGCTAAGGGAAAGAGCCTTTCGATACGGAAAGTTTGTTTTAACCTCTGGAAAGGAAAGCAACTATTACTTTGACGGCAAGCAGGTCACCCTCCATCCGGAAGGGGCTTACCTGCTGGCAAAAATTGTGCTCGAAAAAATAAAAGATGATCACATCCAGGCCGTGGGCGGGCCCACTATTGGGGCCGACCCCATCGTGGGCGCGCTGGCGGCGGTTGCTTACCTGGAAGGGATTCCCCTCAAGCTGTTTATCGTCCGCAAGTCACCCAAGGACCACGGGACAAAAAGGCTGATTGAGGGACCCGCGCTTGAGCCGGGCGAGCGCGTGGCCATCGTGGAGGACGTGATCACCACCGGCTCCTCTATTTTAAAAGCGATCAGCGCGGTGCAGGAAATCGGCTGCCGGGTCGTCAAGGCCATCCCGCTGGTCGACCGTTTAGAAGGCGGGACCGAAAAAATCCGGTCGCTGGGAATTGTTGTCGATCCCGTTTTCACGATCCGGGACTTTGGCCTTTAGAATCCTCCGGATCAGCAGGCGCTTCCTGCCGCCTGCTTTCCTGTGTTTCCTGGGCCCCCGCGGCGGGTTCGGCTGTCTGGCGGGCCTGTTCCAGTTCTTTTTTCAGACTCTCCACTTCTCCCTCCAGGCGGCGGATATAAAGATATCTTTTCAGCTGCCAGGAAAAGCCCAAAAAGAGCACCACCAGGGCGCCCACAATGGTTGAAACCAGAATCACCAGCACCTTGGAGATGGCGGTAAAGTGCCAGGCAAGAAACTTAATGTCCACCGACTCGGTGTTCTGAAGGGCAAAGATCGCCACCAGCACGGCAAAAAGAAGCCCCAGCACAAAGTAGAATTGCGTTTTGCTCATTTTCCCACCCCTTTTCAGCTCGCCGCCCGCCGGCGCCAAGGCCTTCCCCCCGGACAAGGAGCGGTCCGCAAAAAATTTACCAAAAACCTGCCAGATCTAAACGTTAAAACGGAAATTGATGATATCCCCGTCTTCCACCACATAATCCTTGCCTTCCAGCCTGGCCAGGCCTTTTTCCTTCACTTTGGCCAGGGAGCCAAGCGCAAGCAGGTCTGCAAACTTCACCACTTCTGCGCGGATAAAACCGCGCTCCATATCAGAATGAACCTTTCCCGCTGCGCTCCTCGCGCTGACGCCGCGCCTGATTGTCCAGGCCCTTACCTCGTCGTCCCCCACGGTAAAAAAGGAGATCAGGCCCAGTTGCGCGTAGGCGGCGCGGACAAGACGCACCGAGCCGAGCTCTTTTACCCCCAGGTCGGCCAGAAACATTTCGCGCTCCCCGGGGTCCAGCATGCTGATTTCCATTTCCAGCTGGCCGCATATTTCGATCCGCGGCCACCCCCGCGCGTCGGCCAGCCGCTCAAGCTCCGCCTTAAACGTGTAATTTTTTTCCCGGAACTGTTTTTCGTCTGTGTTGACCACCAGCAAAAGAGGTTTTTGGGTAAAAAAATTATAGTTGGCCAAAACCGCCCGCTCTTCTTTCGGCCAATCAAGCTGGTGCAAAGGGACCTCATTTTCCAGGGCGCTTAAGCATTTTTCTAAAACGGGCAGCTCCCGGGCGGCTTCTTTGGTAACTTTTTTCCCTCCTTTGATCCGGGCAATCCGCTTTTCCGCGAGCTCCATGTCCGCCAACAGCAATTCCAGGTGAACGGTTTCGATATCCCGTAAAGGATTAATGCTGCCGTCCACGTGGGGAACCTCCGGGTTAGAAAAAACCCGGAGAACGTGCACCAGCAAATCCACCTCCCGGATCCCGGCAAGGAACTGATTGCCCAGGCCTTCACCCTGCGCCGCCCCCCGCACCAGGCCGGGTACGTCGCGGCACTGAATCTGGGCGTAAACGGTGCGGCGAGGGTGATAAAGACGCGCCAGAAAATCGAGGCGCGGGTCATAAACCCTGGCCACGCCAACGGCGGCCTGGGGCCGGCCCGTCGAAAAAACTTTCGCCGTCCGGGCGGCAGTGCCCGTGACCAGGTTAAAAACGGTGGTTTTTCCCACCATGGGCAGCCCGACAATACCGAAAGTCAGCATCCTGCGCTCACCTCAAAACTCCAGCAGGCCCGCAGCAAGCCCGCAAAATGAAAATAGCCTTTATTTTTGCTCGGGCTGTTTAAAAATCAACTCGTACAGGTCGTCGCGCCTGTGCTGGAGAAGGGGCAGCTGACGGCGGACTTTTTCGATTTTTTCCAGGTCGACCTCCGCGTAGATGATTTCTTCTCCCTCGGCTGCTTCGGCCAGCACCTCTCCCCAGGGGCCGACCACGAGGGAATGGCCGTAGGCCACGTAGCCGGAGCTCTCGTCGCGGGCAGGCGACGCGCCCACCAGGTACAGCTGGTTGTCGACGGCCCGCACGCGAAAGGTGATTTTCCAGTGGGCGGGGCCGGTGGTGAGGTTAAAAGCCGCCGGAACGGCAATTACCTGTGCGCCGCCGAGCGCCATCAGCCGAAATAATTCCGGAAACCGGATGTCGTAGCAGACCGCCACCCCCAGCCGGCACAGATCTGTAGAAATTACGGTCATTTCGCTGCCCGCGGACAGCGTACTGGATTCCTGCACCCTTACGCCGCCGGGCAGGTCCACGTCAAAAAGATGGATCTTGCGGTGGCGGCCCAGCAATTCCCCCTCCGGCCCAAAAATAAAGCTGGTGTTATAGACGCAATCCCCTGCACGCTCCGGGATGGAGCCGCCAACCACGTATATGCGCCGCGCCCGGGCAAGCCCGGCCAGCATTCTAACGCTCGGGCCTTCCGGGAAACTTTCCGCATACTCCAGAAAAAGCCGGGCCTGGTAGGGGCAATTAAACATCTCTGGCAGCACGACCAGGTGGGCGCCCCGCCCCGCGGCCTCCATAATCATTTCCTTCGCCTTTTGCAGGTTTTCGTTTTTCTGGGGGCTTACCTTGAGCTGGCAGACCCCTACTTTAAAACTAGACGGCAACCTGGCCCCCCCTTTTTCAAAACCGGCCTGCCGGGAGCTTCTTACTCCTGCCATTTAAGGCCTGCTTTAAAAAATTTATAAAAATTTAGAGTAGAAATAATAAGTAGTGGGAACGGTCAAAAAACAACTGGGCTTCCCACTACCAAAAGATATTTTCAAGGGCTGACAAAACGCAATCAGGGCGAACCAAACAAGCCTAAACCTGAATTACTTCTTTTACTCCCGGAACCATTTGCTTGAGCGACCGCTCAATCCCCATCTTCAGGGTGTACACGGCCCCCGCTCACCCGCTGCAGGCCCCCCGGAGCTTCACCTTCACGACCCCGTCGTCGGTTACGTCGACCAACTCAACGTCTCCGCCGTCCCTTTGCAGCATGGGACGTATTTTATCCAAGACCTCCTTGACTTTTTCACGCAATTTAAAAAGCCTCCTTTCTTCTCGCTCGTATTTCTGGACAGAACCAATGGCTGCGTCTATGTGGTTATTTTAAACCGAAAGCAAAGAAACATGCAACACAAAATTTACTCCCGCCAGCAAATCTCCACGCTTACGAAACTTGCCTGCTCGTCCAGCTGCGCAAGCCGCTCTTTAAGCAAGTGGATTTCGGCCTGCAAATTCTCAATTTCCTGCTGCAGAGCAAGCTCCGCCTCTCTTTTGCCGCGGTTGTTCTTCTCCTGGGCAAGCAAGATTTTTTCCCTTTCCTCAAGCTGCTTTAGCTGCCCGGTCAAATCCAGATATTCACCCGTGAGGTCCTGTTCTGTCTCTTCCTGCTTTAAAATTACGCCGTGAGTTTCAATTTCCTGGAGAAAATCCGGCATCCGGGAAACAGGGATGATTATTTTTCGGTAATTCGGTTTACCGTCCGGATCAGCGGCCACGTCCTGGCGGTCCTGGCCGGAAGCGTACCCGGACAGGAAAAGGCCCAGTTTCTCTACATCGGCGGTCCTTAATTCAATTTTCACCTTCCGGGCAACTTTTTCCGGCGGAGCGGCGGTCATGATCAAAGCTGCTTTCCCCTCGTCTGTGTCCCGGACGGAAACAGCGGCAGACTCCGGGGACTTTGGGAGCGGCTCCGCTACCCGCGCCTCCCCGCTCCCTGCGGCCGCGCCTTTTTCCGGCGGTTCGCCAGCGGCCTGCGCAGCGGCGTTTTCCTCTCTCTGCCCGGCCCCTCCTGCCTCCAGCGCGGGCAGGCGGAGGTCCATTTCTTCCTGGTTTGGCGCAAACTGTTCGGCTTCCTGGCGGTCTTTTCTCGCCAATTCTGGGCTAGCCGGCGGTTCTGGGGGCAGGCTCCTGGGGCTCTGGTCCTTTTGCCAGGACAGGTGAGAGACCTTCTCGAATGACGCGGGCGGGCTCGTTTTCCAGCCGCCCAGGCCGGCCCACAGAGAAGCAATCCCGACGGCCAGCACGAAAACGGCCGCCGCAGCAAGTCTGGGCCAGATCCTGACGCCGCCCGCTCCGCAATCGCCGGGAGTGGGCCGGCCCCGGAGTTCCCAGTCCGGCCCCGTGCCCGAGTGCTGGCGGTTGCTCTCTTCAGCCAGCCGCTCCCTAAGCCGGGCGCTGAAGCCGTGTGCAGGGGCGAGTTCCGGCAGACCGCGCAAGATTCCCAAGGCCGCCTCCAGCTCCGCCAGTTCGCGGCGGCAGGCGGAACAAGAACGCAAATGACTGGAAAGCAAAACTTGCTCGGCAGATTCCAGCTCGCCGTCAAGGTAGGGGGATAACAACTCGCGGGCTCTTGCGCACTCCATGCTCTATCCCTCCTTACCTGCTAGACGCGGGAAAGGTTGAAAAAGTTCCGCCGGGCCAGAACTTTTTGCTTGAAAGCCTGGCGGGCGCGGCTTAGCCGGGACTTGACGGTGCCCGGGGAAATGTCCAGGGCGGCTGCTATCTCGTCGTAGGACATTCCCTGGATTTCGCGCATGACCAGGATTAACCTGTATTCGTCGGTCAGGGAGTTTAAGATCTCCTGAACGGCCTCGCTCATTTCCCACTGTTCAAGGGCGCTTTCCGGGCAGCCGGCGGATAGCGCCGGCAGCGGCACCCCGCCGGAAGAAGACATCATTTCGTCTAAGGAAACTTTGGGGTGCTTGCGCTTTTTTCTTAATTCGTCGCGGCAGACATTGGCGGCAATCTGCCCCAGCCAGGCGGCAAAACTGCCGTCTTCGCGCAGGGCAGGCAGGGACTGGTAAACCTTTAGGAAGGTTTCCTGGGCGAGGTCGTGCGCGTCGGCCCAGTTGCCCGTGTACCGGTAGACGAGCGTAAAGACCTTCTTTTCGTACAGGCTGACCAATCTCTCGAAAGCGTCCAGGTCTCCGTTTTTGCTTTTTTGAACAAGCTCCCGCTCGCTGAGATCCAAATTGTTTCAGCCCCTGCGTGCCTTTTCCCTTTTCTTTATGTTTTAGTTTTATTCGACACCTTTTAAAACCAGTCCTTCCGGAAGCCGGAAAAAGTTTGTTTTGGTCCCTGGCGCGGGCGGCAAATTTTAGCTTAACAAACAGTTTATATTCATGTATATTTTTAGGTAGAATCAAGAATAACGTTTGAAGCGCCCATCACGAAGGGTGCCCAAAAGCTGCCCTGGAGTTGAAGAAACCTTGAGCCTGCGCTTTATTTTAGGCCGGGCCGGCTCGGGCAAAACTCACCAGTGCCTTAAAGAAATCGCCGCGGAACTGCAAATTTCCCCCGCGGGGCCGCCGCTCATTTTCCTGGTTCCGGAACAGGCCACCTGGCAAACGGAAATGGCCCTGATCACCTTTCATTCGGGCGAAGGTTTGCTGCGGGCGCAGGTGCTCAGCTTTCGCCGCCTGGCCTGGCGCGTGCTTCAGGAAGTAGGCGGAATTACCCGGGCGCACATCGGCGAGCCCGGAAAGCAGATGCTTTTGCGCAAGATTTTGATGGACAATCAGGAGAGCCTGCGGGTTTTTTCCCGCGTAGCGAATCAGCCCGGCTTTATCCAGGCGCTCTCCAGCACACTCAGGGAATTAAAAAATTACCACGTAACGGCCGGCCGTCTCCGGCAGGCAGCACCTGCTTTTCAAAACAAGGAAAGCCCTGCTCATCATCTCCCCGATCTCCCCGAAAAATTAAACGACCTTGCCCTTGTCGGCGCGCAAATGGACAGGCTGCTGGCGGATCGCTACCTGGACCCCGACGACTACCTGGACCTGCTGGCCGCTAAAATAAGTGCTTCTTCCGCCCTGCGCGGCGCCCAGTTTTGGATCGACGGGTTTGCCGGTTTCACCCCTCAGGAATATAAAGTAATTGAGCAGCTCCTGCTGTGCACCAGACGGGTAAGCGTTGCCCTTTGCCTGGACAGCCGGGCCGCCGATGAAGAAGCAGCAAACCCGGACATCTTCTCTCCCACGCGGGAAAGCCTGCGCAAGCTGCAGGAAATGGCGGAGGAGCTGCAGGTTTTTATTGAACCGCCGCTGCTTTTAGACAACCAGACGCCGCCGCGCTTTCGCCACAGCAGGTGCCTGGCCTACCTGGAGGAGAATTTTTTCCGGCCTGCGCCCGAGCCTTATTCCCAAGAAGCAGAAGGAATCAAGGTGGTGGCCGCGGCAAACAGGATCGCCGAGGTGGAAGGGGCGGCCCGGGAAATCATTTCCCTTTGCCGGGACAGGGGCTACCGCTGGCGCGAAATTGCGGTGGTTTTAAGAAACCTGGGCGAATACAAGACGCTCATCGAAAATATCTTCAGTGATTACCGGATCCCCTTCTTTATCGATGACCGCCGGGAGATACGTCACCATCCGCTGGCCGAACTGATCCGTTCCGCCCTGGAGACGGTTGCCGGAAACTGGGCGCCAGGGCCTGTCTTTCGTTATTTAAAAACCGATCTGGTTCCGGTTGCGCGCGAAGAAGTGGATTTGCTGGAAAATTACGTACTGGCGCACGGAATAAAAGGCGCCCGCTGGTACGACGGCAAGCCGTGGCGGTACGTCCGCCGCTATACGCTGGAGGAAAGAGAACCGGAAATCGGCCGGGAGGAAGAAGCAAGGCTCGCCCTGATCAACCAGATCCGCTCCGCCGCCGGCGCGCAGCTTTTTGCCTTTCAAAAGGCGCTCAAAAAAGCGTCTCGCGGGCGGGAAATGGTCTGCGCTCTTTTTGAGCTGCTGGCAGGGCTCAACGTGCCGCAAAAACTGGCCCAGTGGAGCAAACAGGCTCTTGAACAGGGCGCCGTGGAAACGGCCAGGGAGCACGCCCAGGTATGGGGGGCCGTAGTAGAGCTGTGTGATCAGCTGGTAGAAACCCTGGGCGAAGCAAAGCTTTCCCTGCCTGAATTTACGCAGGTTGTGCAAACGGGGCTGGAGAGCATCCGCCTGGGCTTTATTCCCCCGGGCCTCGACCAGGTGCTCGTCGGGTCTTTAATGCGTTCCCGCCAACCCGACGTGCGCGCCTGTTTTGTGCTGGGCGCAAATGACGGCGCTTTCCCGGCGTTTCCCGCCCCGGATGGGGTTTTCACCGATGCGGACCGGGAACGGTTGGAACTGGCCGGCATCAAGCTGGCTCCCGCCGGGCGGCGGCTTTTAGAGAGCGAACAGTACCTGGTTTATATCGCTCTTACGCGCGGCAGCGAATACTTGTGGATAAGCTACGCGCTTGCCGACGAAGAGGGCCGGGCGTATGCGCCCTCCCCGGTGATCCGGAGGATAAAAGAAATCTTCCCGCGCCTGCGCGAGAAGACCTGCGCGGCGCAGCCGCCCGGCGATCCCGACCAGGATCCCGAATTCATTGCCGACGCCGGCCACACCTTATCCTCGCTGGTCTTGAGCCTTCAGGAAGCTAAACAGGGGCGCGAGATACATCCGGTTTGGTGGGCAGCCTACAACTGGCTCCGGCAAAGCGACAAAGGCCGTCGGGTGCTGGCCAGCCTGTTTTACACCAACCAGGAAAAGCCCCTTGCCCGGGAGACAACCGCCGCCTTGTACGGGAAAACGCTGAAAACCAGCGTTTCCCAGTGCGAGCGCTACCATGCCTGCAAGTTTGCCTATAGCCTGGCGCACGGCTTAAAACTAAGGGAAAGAGCGGTATACAAGCTCCAGCCGGTGGAGCTGGGAGAGTTTTACCACGCCTGCCTAAAAATGATTACCGAAGAAATTGCCCGCCGCCGCCTCGACTGGGCGGAGCTGACGGAGGAACGGTGCGCCTTGCTGGTCGGCGAAGCGGTAGACCAAATTGCCCCCCGCCTTAAAAACGAGATTTTTCTGAGCTCCGCCCGCCACCGGTTTTTGGCCGGGAGAGCCAAAAGAACGCTGCAGCGGGTCGTCCGGGTGCTCTGTACACACGCCCGGCGGGGCGTTTTCCGGCCCGAGATGGCGGAAGTTTCCTTCGCGCCTAAAGGGGAATTTCCCCCCCTCGTAATCCCTCTCTCCGACGGGTTCAAAATGGAGCTCTCCGGGCGCATTGACCGGGTGGACACAGCTGCCGACGGACAAAAAAGGTATTTTCGGGTCGTCGACTATAAAACGGGTTTTGCCGGCCTCGACCTGCGCGAAATTTTTTACGGCCTCAAGCTCCAGCTGGTTGCCTATCTCGCCGTTGTGCAGGAAGCGTTCAAAGACGCTCTGCCCGCGGGGATTTTTTATTTCCCTGTGGCTGATCCGGTTATATCCAAAAAAGGCCCCCTCCCGCCGGACGCAGCGGAAGAAGAGATCCTCAAGGAGCTAAAACTGAAGGGCTTTGCGCTGGCCGACCCGCAGGTGCTCAGACTCATGGACGCCCGGCTGGCGGGGCGCTCCAGCCTGCTCCCGGCGGGCCTAAAGAGCGACGGCAGCCTGCGCGCCGGCTCCGGCGCCCTGAACCGGCAACAGTTCGCCGCTTTATCCGCGTACGCCAAAGATCTTTTGCGCCGGACGGGAGAAGAAATCCTGGCCGGGGAAATCCAGATCAATCCATACCGGCTCAAGCGCATCCTGGCCTGCCGGCGCTGCTCCTACAAACCGGTCTGCCTGTTCGACCCTTTGCTGCCCGAAAACAAGTACCGGGCGCTGGCCGAGCTGACGGACGAGGAGGTCTGGGAAAAAATAGAGCAGCTGGTCGGCGCGGCGCAGGCGCCTGAGGGCCCCGCAGAAAGCAGCAAAACAGGCAAGGCAGGGGAAGCACGGTGATCCGCTGGACAACCGAACAGGAACTGGCCATTAAAACGCGCGGAGGGAACCTGCTGGTTTCCGCCGCCGCCGGGACGGGCAAAACGGCCGTCCTGGTGGAGCGCGCCATCCGCCTGATCACCGAAGACGGGGTCGATAGCGACCGGCTTCTCGTGGTCACCTTCACAAACGCGGCCGCCGCGGAAATGAAAGACCGCCTCCGCCAGGCGCTCATGGACCAGATCAGAAAAAACCCGCGCGCAGCGCGTCTGCGCAGCCAGCTGACCCTTTTGAACAGGGCCTGCATCGGCACCATTCATTCTTTTTGCCTGAACATCATCAAGCAGCACTTCCACCTGGTCGGGCTCGACCCCCGCGTGCGCGTGGCTCAAGAAGAAGAAGCGGCCCTTTTGCGCGCAGAAGCATGCGAAGAACTGTTCGAGCGGCGCTACGACGGGGCCCGGCAAGACTTCCTGTCTCTTTTGGACTGCCTCGGCGGGGAGCGCGGCTGGAGCTCCCTCCAGGAGCTTGTCTTAAGCCTTTACAAATACGCCCAAAATTCGCCCGCCCCCAGGAGATGGCTGCGCACAATCGCCGACAGTTTTTTTCTGCCGGCAAACGTCCGCCTGGAAAGCCTGCCCTGGTTTTGTGACCTGAAAAAATATATCCTTTGGGAACTGAAAGCGGCCAAGGCCATGATTATGGAAGCGCTCGCGCTGGCCAGCCTGCCAAAAGGCCCGGCCGACTACCGGAAAGCTTTGGAGAACGACCTGGAGCTAATCGAAAAGCTTTCCCGTTCCTGCTCCGGAACCTGGGAGGACATCACCCGGGCCCTGGCCGGTGCGGAATTCGCAAAATTAAAGTCCCCGCGCCGCAGCCCGGATAAAGACCGGCAGGAGCAGGTGAAAAATTCCCGGGAAGCAGCCAAAAGAAAAGTATCCGCCCTGCGCGAGCTTGTTCTGTCCCGGAGTGCGGGCGAGATCTTGCGCGAACTTGCGCAAATCGCCCCTTTAATGCGCGAGCTGAGCGGGCTGGTCCTGGAATTCGAAGATCTGTACCGCCAGGCCAAAAGGTCGCACGGCGTCGTGGACTTCCCGGACCTTGAACACTTCGCTTTAAAAATTCTCACCCATCCCGCTGACCAAGAGGAAAAACTAATCCCCTCGGACGCGGCCCGGCAAATGCAAAGCCAGTTTGCGGAAGTGCTGGTTGACGAATACCAGGACATCAACCCCGTCCAGGAAGCGATTTTATCCCTGGTTTCCCGGAACAATCTGTTTATGGTCGGGGATGCAAAACAAAGCATCTACCGCTTCCGCTTGACCGAACCGGGCATTTTCCTGGCCAAATATAAAGCATACGCGGAGATCAGCACTGATTCCCCGCAGCGCAAAATCAACCTGACGCGCAATTACCGCTCCCGGAAAAACTTGCTCGACGCCGTCAACTGCCTTTTTCGCGGGCTCATGACCGGTGAAACAGCAGAAATAGATTACGATGAGCTGGTTTACGGGGCCAATTATCCCCCGCCGGACGCCGGCGATCCGGCAGAGCTGCACTTGTTGCCGGCCCCCCCCAAAACAGCCTGCGCGCCGGTCCTCTCGCGGGAAGAAGGAGCCGGCGAGCCTTCCGGAGCGGAGCCGCCCGAAGAGGTTGAAGAAGTTGAAGAAATGGAGACGGCCCGGCGCGAAGCGCTTTTTGTCGCCCGGCAGATTGCGGGACTGGTCCGCGGCCAACCGCCGTATCGCGTATGGGACAAGGAAAAGGTGGCCTTAAGGCCGCTTTCCTACCGGGACGTGGCGGTGCTCCTGCGCAGCACGATTGACGCCGCCCCCGTCTTTTTAGAGGAATTCGCCAGGCTGGATATACCAGCCTACGCGGATACCAGCGCCGGTTATTTTCAGGCCGCCGAAATAGAAACCATGATCTCCCTGCTCCAGGTGATCGATAACCCGCGCCAGGACATCCCGCTTGCGGGGGTCTTGCGCTCGCCGGTAGTCGGCCTGAGCATGGAAGAAATGGCCAGAGTCCGCCTCTTTTGCCCGGACGGGGATTTCTACGACGCCCTCGCAGCCGCCGCCCGGCGCGGCGCAGCACCCGGGGACCGGGACGGCGGAGATCCTCCGCAGCAGGCGGCCGACAAAACAACCACGGCGCAGGACGGCGGCGGTCTGTCCGCGAAACTCAGCGCTTTCTTAGCACAGCTCGAGCGCTGGCGCACCATTTCCCGCCGGCGCCCCCTGTCCCTGCTCATCTGGGACATCTACAGCCAGACGGGCTATTATGATTTTGTGGGCGGACTTCCTGGAGGGCGGCAACGCCAGGCAAATTTACGCGCCCTGGTTAACCGCGCCCGCCAGTACGAAAACACCTCTTTCCGGGGCCTGTCCGGCTTTCTTAACTTCCTCGCCCGCTTAAAAGAAAGCGGCCACGACCTGGGCACCGCCGGGGCGCTCGGGGAAAATGAAAACGTGGTGAGAATAATGAGCATTCATAAAAGTAAGGGGCTGGAATTCCCGGTGGTGTTTGTGGCGGGCCTGGGGAGACAGTTTAACCTGCAAGACTTAAACAAGAATATCCTGATTCACAAAGAACTGGGGCTGGGGCCGCAATTTATCGACTTCCAAACACGCGTAAGCTACCCCACTTTGCCTAAAATCGCCGTGCGTACGCGCTTGAAACTGGAGTCTCTGGCGGAAGAGATGCGCATCCTGTACGTGGCCTGCACGCGCGCCCGGGAAAAGCTGGTTCTGGTCGGCACAGTGCGTGAGCTGCCAAAGGCCCTGGAGAAATGGCGCCGCGCCGCCCTGATCACAGAACCCGGCGCCTCCCTGGCAGCGTCCAGGACGTATCTGGACTGGATTTGCCCGGCCCTGCTCAGGAAAGAAAGCGCAGAGCGCGCTGGCGAAAAAATATCCGCAAATACACCCAAAAATATAAGCATTGATCATCTCTGGCAGATTCGTCTCTGGGAGGAAGGCGAACTGTCCCGGCTGTTCGTCCTTCCCCAACCAACCCGCAACCAGGCCTTGCTGGAAAAAGTGAAACGTCTGGAGTCGGTGGAATCAGGCCAGGAATATGCCGGACTGATCGCCCGCCGCCTGAACTGGCGCTACCCGCACGCGGGGGTGGACAGGCCGGCCAAGCTGGCCGCTTCCGAAGCAAAAAGATTCTTTGCCCCCCTCCAGGAGGAGGAAGAACCGTCCCCGATAATCCCCGGCGCACCTGAACCGGCAGACCTTTTCCTGTCCCGGCCGAAATTCCTGCAGACGCACAAACGGCTCTCGCCCGCAGAAAGGGGCCTGGCCTTTCACCGGGTGATGCAGACCCTGAACTTTCAAAAATGCCGTACAGAAGAGGAAATCAGAGAGCATATCCGGGCCATGCAGGAAAATGAGTTATTGACCGCAGAACAGGCCGCGGCGGTGGACGTGGGGGCAATTGCCCATTTTTTGCAGACGCCCCTGGGGAGAAGATGCCTTCGCGCCCGGTCTGTCCAGCGCGAGGTGCCCTTTGTGCTCGCCCTTTTGGCACAGGAAATTTACCCGGAGCTTTCCGGCACCGGGGAAAAGGTGCTGGCACAGGGTATGATTGACCTTCTCCTTGAGGAGGAAGACGGGCTGGTCATCATTGACTTTAAGACAGATCAAGTCAGCCCCGGCGACGCCCGGGGCCTTGAGCAGCAGAAAGAAAAATACCGCGGCCAGATCGCCCTTTACGTCAGGGCAGTGCAGGCCATTTTAAAGAAACCGGTTAAAGAAGCATACCTGTACTTTTCCGCAGCGGGAAAAGAAAAGCTCGTTTTTCCGGAAAGGGGCTTAAGCGGAGCCCGAAAGCTAAGCGGCGGGGCGCCCCAGGCCGTCAAGAAAAGCCCTGACATTTTCGCCTAAAACGTCGTGGTTGTAGCCGCCTTCCAGCACGGCAAAGACCCTTCCCCGGCAGGTCCTGGCAGCGTAATCCCGGAGGATGCGCCCGATGGTTTCGTAATCCTCGGTCTTTAAAAGGCCGCCCCAATCCCGCTCGTGCCTGTCAAAGCCCGCCGACACAGCGACCAGGTCGCAATCTTGCCGCGCCTCTAAAAACTCCTTTAAATCATCTAAAAAAACCTGGCGGGTATAGCCCTCCACGTGATGGTAAGCGACCTCCGGCACGCGGGCGAAAATGTTGGCCGTGCCGTCTCCGTAGTGAAGGTCAAAATCAACCACGATCGCCTTTTTAATCCTGCCCGCGGCGCGCAGCTTTTCAACCGCGATCGCCACGTTGTTAAACCAGCAAAAACCCCAGCTGGAGCCGGGGCTGGCGTGATGCCCGGGTGGCCGGATCAGCCCAAAGGCGCTTTCCCCTTCCATGGCTAGCTCAGACGCCAGGATCGCCCCGCCGGCAGCTAGCAAGGCCGCTTCGTAGAGCGGGCCCCTTTGCTTTACCCGCTCGATGTGCTCAAGGTGATGCACGAGCTGTAAATCGTCCTCGCTGGCCGGAGCCGGTTCCACAAAAACGTACCGGCCCTTAAGTTCCTTGACAATGCTTTCCATGCGCCCGTACGCGGCAGCCGGATCGGAAGCGTAAACCTCTTTGTAGCGCTCGTGAAAAACCACCTTCATCCGACGATCGACCTCCTTTTCGTAAAATTCTTTCCGACTGGATCTTCACCTTCAAAAACGCTGCAGCCGGGAAAATTTTTAAAACGGGCTTTTCCGCCTGAAAAGCTGCCCGTCTTCGCTTATATTATCACCAAAACCCTGCCCCCGGTCAAGACTGCCCAGGAAAGGCCTGGCGCAAGGAAAAACGGGCCTTCTTTACAAGCAAATCCAGGGATAATATAATAAGGGCGTACAAATAATCTCAATAAAAATTTTAACAATCAATGATACTGCAATAAAGGGGTTTTATCATGAAAAAAGTCCGCGTGCGCTTTGCGCCCAGCCCAACGGGCAGCCTGCACATTGGGGGCGCCCGGACGGCCCTTTTCAACTGGCTTTTTGCCAGAAAAAAGAACGGCGCTTTTATTTTGCGCCTGGAGGATACCGACCTGGAAAGAAACCTGCAGGAAGCGGAAGAAGGGATTATGGCCAGCCTGCGCTGGCTCGGCCTCGACTGGGATGAAGGCCCGGACAAGGGGGGGCCTTACGGACCATACCGGCAGTCGGAAAGGCTGGCCGTTTACAGAAGGGAAGCGGAACGCCTCTTGCGGGCGGGCCTCGCCTACCATTGTTATTGTTCGCCCGAAGAACTGGCCAGGCAGCGGGAAGAGGCGCGCAAAAAGGGGGTCGTCCCCCGCTACGACGGCCGCTGCCGGGAGCTGGAAGAAGAAAAGCGCGCCCAGCTGGAAAAAGCGGGAATCCGCCCGGCCCTCAGAATAAAGGCGCCCCGGGAAGGAGCTACGGTGGTCAAAGATTTAATCCGCGGCGAAGTAACTTTCGAGAACAAAACCCTGGATGATTTCGTGATCATGAAGTCAAACGGCGTCCCTACCTATAATTTCGCCTGCGTGGTAGACGACAGCCTGATGGAGATCAGCCACGTGATCAGGGCGGAAGAGCACCTCTCCAACACCCCGAAGCAAATCATCATCTATAAACTGTTGGGCTACCCGCTTCCCTCGTTTGCCCACGTGCCGATGATCCTGGCCCCGGACCGCTCAAAACTCTCCAAGCGCCACGGGGCCACCGCCGTGGAAGAGTTTCGCACTGACGGGTACCTTCCCGAAGCCCTGGTCAACTACCTGGCCCTTTTGGGATGGTCGCCGGGCGACGAAAGAGAAAAGATGCGCCTGGAAGAAATTATTAGTTTATTTTCCTTAGAGGAAGTATCCAAACACGCGGCCATTTACGACATTAAGAAGCTGACCTGGCTGAACGCGCAGTACCTGAACGACCTGCCTTTAGAGCGCGTCGTTAACGACGCCATTCCCTTTTTCCAGGCGCGCGGGTATATCGGGGAAGTGGACCCGCAAACCTGCACATATGTGACAAAGGTGGTCGCCGCAATCCGCTCCCGGGTGCATACACTGGCCGAAATGGCCGAAGCGGCGGAATATTTCTTTAAGGACAACTTCCCCTACGACGAAAAAGGGGTCAGGAAATATTTTTCCACGGTACAGGCCGCCGACTTGCTCTCGCGGGGAAGGGAAATCCTCGCCCGCACGGAGCCTTTTGATCTCCCGACGGTCGAAGCCGCCTACCGCCAGCTGATTGAAGAGCTGGGCATTTCCGGGGGGGCGCTGATTCACCCAACCCGCCTGGCGGTTTCCGGCAAAACGATGGGCCCTGGCCTTTTCGACATCCTGGTTGTGCTGGGCAAGGAGGAATGCCTGAAAAGAATGGAGCGCGCCATTGATTACATTAAAAAGAGGACGGCTGGCCTGGCCTCGCCGCCTGTCAGACCGTAAAAAGAAAGGGCGCCTGGCTGAGAAATACCTCTCGACGCACCGGCAGCACAAGGCGCGCAAAGGTTCATCCGGTATTGACAGGAAGGAACTTTTGTGCTATTGTAATGTTAGCGTTGCGGGATGGTGTAGCGGTAGCACACATGACTCTGGATCATGTTGCCCTGGTTCGAATCCAGGTCCCGCAGCCAG
>DYES01000010.1 GCA_020725585.1 Desulfovirgula sp. | reverse complement strand
GCGCCGGCGCATGGTGAACAGCTTCCGGGAGGTCTGGGAGCTGGCCAAAAAGGAGCAGGTCACCATGCGCACCGCCGCCTACATGATTGCCCTTTCACGGGTGAAAAAGGCGATGCTTTTGCGGGGGTTGTATCCGTAAGAAAAGCAGGGGGGACAGCGCGTTGGCCTTTGGGCCGGCAAGCTGGTGGGCCAGTAGTTTTGGGAGGCTGTTAATTTGTTTAATTTTAGGGGGGATGTTTTTTTGATCAGCCTGAAAACCGCGGTGCCCGGACCGAAATCTCTGGAGTTGTTGGAGTTAAGAAAAAAGTACGTGCCTAAAGGGGTGTCCAACGCCTCCCCCATCTTCGTCCGGGAAGCGAAGGGAGCGGTCATCACCGATGTAGACGGCAACCAGTTCATTGATCTGGCCGGCGGGATCGGCGTGATTAACGTGGGCCACCGCCCCGACGACGTGCTGGAAGCGGTTCAGGAGCAAATGGGCAGGTTTATCCACACCTGTTTCCACGTAGCCATGTACGAGCCGTACATCCGGCTGGCGGAAAAGCTCGCCGCGATCACGCCCGGCAACTTCCCCAAAAAAACCATGTTTGCCAACAGCGGCGCGGAAGCGGTGGAAAACGCCGTGAAAATCGCCCGCAAGCACACCAAAAAAACGGGCGTCGTCGCCCTGGAGTGCGCCTTTCACGGCCGCACGCTCATGGCCATGACGCTGACCAGCAAGGTAAGGCCTTACAAATATGGTTTCGGGCCGTTTGCCCCGGAAGTGTATAAAATCCCTTCCGCCTACTGCTACCGCTGCTACTTTGGTTTAAGCTACCCGGCCTGCGAAATGCACTGCGTGAAAAATCTGGAGAGGTTCTTTGTCGCCGAATGCTCCGCCGACCACATCGCAGCCTTAATTGCCGAGCCCGTTCAGGGCGAAGGGGGCTTTATCGTTCCCCCGCCGGAATTTCTGCCGGGTCTGCAGGAGATCTGCGCCCGCTACGGCGTCCTGTTTATTGCCGACGAGGTGCAGACCGGTTTCGGCCGCACGGGCAGGCTCTTTGCCTGCGAACATTTTGGCCTGGTTCCCGACATCATCACCATGGCCAAGTCGCTGGCCGCCGGGTTCCCCTTAAGCGCCGTTACCGGCCGGGCGGAGATCATGGATGCTCCCGATGTGGGCGAAATCGGCGGAACGTACGGCGGCAACCCGCTCTCCTGCGCGGCGGCCTTGCGGGTGATAGCGAAAATGCAGGCTGAAGATCTGCCCGCCCGGGCCGCGCGGATCGGGGCCGTCATGCAGCAGAAATTAAAAGCTCTCCAGGAAAAATACCCTGCGATCGGGGATGTGCGGGGCCTGGGCGCCATGGTGGCCATCGAACTGGTGAAGGACAGAAAGACGAAGGAGCCGGCCAAGGAAATAACCAGCCAACTGGTGACCGAATGTTACCGGCGGGGATTGATCGTGATCAGCGCGGGCATTTACAGCAACGTGCTGAGATTTTTGGCCCCGCTGGTGATCACCGACGACGAGTTAAATCAGGCGCTGGGAGTTCTGGAGGAAGCGCTTGCCGCCGTTTGCGCGGGCAATTAAGCCCGTTTTCCATTCTCGCCCCGCAGCAAAGTCATTGGTGCGGGGTTTTCCTTTTTTGTTTTTGGTTTTAGATCTGTTGACGCCGGTTATGATGTATGTTATCATGCCACCATCTAACCGTGTATATATTTGGTTGCAGCGGATTGAGCGGCCCGCTTCTTTGAGTTCTGAGACCAGGGAGGTCGAGGGCGGCAGTGATCAGGCTGGCCCGTTACAGACAGCGTTTTCCGCGGCCGCGGGTGGAGGACGTGGCACAGGAGGTACGGCGGCAGATGCGCGCCCTGCACCTTGCGGAGCGCGTTGAGCCCGGTACGGAGGTGGCGATTACCGCAGGCAGCCGCGGGATTGCCGGCATCCCGGTGATCTTGCGCGAGGTGGCCGGCTTTTTCAAGCACCTGGGGGCCAGCCCCTTTTTCGTGGCTGCCATGGGGAGCCACGGCGGGGGGACGGCAGAGGGGCAGCGGCAGGTTTTGCGGCAACTGGGCATTACTGAAGAGGCGGTCGGCGCCCCGGTGCGGGTTGCCGCCGAAGCGGAGCTAATCGGGGAAGCCCCGGGAGGTTACCCCGTGTACTGCGACGCGCTGGCCCGGCGGGCGGGCGCTGTTTTCGTGGTCAACCGCGTGAAGCCCCACACCGCTTTCCGGGGAAGCATCGAGAGCGGGCTTTTGAAAATGCTGGCCGTGGGGCTGGGCAAGGGGGCCGGGGCGGCGGCGGTCCACCGGGCGGGCCCGGGGAAGATGGAGCAGGCCATCCGGGCGATCAGCGGGGTTTTGCGGGAGAAGCTGCCGGTTGTCGGCGGGCTGGCCATCGTGGAAAACGGGTACGACGAGACGGCCCAGCTGTGCGGGCTTGGCGCCGGGGAGCTGGAGCGCGAGGCGCAGCTCCTGGAAAAAGCGAAAAGCTTGTTGCCGCGCCTGCCGGTGGAGGATGTGGACGTTTTAATTGTGGAGGAAATGGGGAAAAACATCAGCGGCACGGGGATGGATGTGAACGTAATCGGAAGGTGGCGCATCCAGGGGGTTCCCGAGCCGCCGGCTCCCCGGGTGCGGCGGCTGGTTGTCCTGGACCTGACGAAAGAGTCGGAAGGAAACGCCAACGGCATCGGCCTGGCGGATTTCACCACCCGGCGGCTGGTGAACAAAATAGATTTTCGGGCCACCTACTTAAACGCAATGACTACCGGCTACCTCATGCGGGCGATGCTTCCCCTTACTTTCGAGACGGACCGGGAGGCCGTGGCGGCGGCGCTGCAGAGTCTTTCCCCGGCTCCGCCCGGGGAAGCAAGGGTGATTCTGATCCGGAACACCCTGCGCCTGGAAGAATTTTACGCTTCCCCCGCCCTGGAGAAGGAGCTCCTGGCGGCCGGTGCGGAGATGATTTCCCCGGCGCGGGAGCTAGTTTTCGATGGCGACGGGAATTTGCTTATCGATACGCCCGGTGGGAAAGGGGAAGGGTGTGCATGTCCGGCATTTCCAGCGTTGTAAAGGAAGCTGTGCGCGAGCTGAAAAGGCTGATCGACCCGGCGCGGGTGCTTGACACCCCCGAGGCCAGGCTGCTTTACGCGTACGACGCCACCGCCGGGCAGCATTTGCCGGACGCGGTGGTGAAGGCGCATTCACCAGCCGAAGTGGCTGCCGTTTTGAAAATGGCCGACCGCTTAGGTTTCCCGGTGGTTCCCCGCGGCGCCGGCACGGGTCTTTCCGGCGGCTCCCTCCCTGCGGCGGGCGGGGTCGTCCTGGTGCTGACCGGGATGGCGCAGATAAAAGAGATTGACCGGGAAAATATGGCGGTCGTCTGTGAGCCGGGAGTGATCACCGCCGACCTGCAGAAGGCGGTGGAGCGAGAGGGGCTCTTTTACCCTCCCGATCCTTCCAGCCTGAACTACTGCACCATCGGCGGAAACCTGGCGGAAAACGCCGGCGGCCCCCGCGGCTTAAAATACGGCGTGACCAAAGATTACGTGCTGGGGCTGGAGGTGGTTCTTCCCGACGGGGAAACGGTTCGCCTGGGGGGAAAGCAGGTGAAAAACGTCACGGGGTACAATTTCCTCCAGCTTTTCGTGGGCTCGGAGGGAACGCTGGGGGTGATCACGGAAGCGACGCTGCGGTTGCTCCCCCTGCCGCCGGCCCGCAAAACGCTGGCTGCCTTTTTTGATCGCCTCGAGCAGGCGGCCGACGCGGTTACCGCCGTCCTGGCCGCCGGAGTTGTCCCCTGCACCCTCGAGCTGATGGATCAAAAAAGCATCTATTATGTGGAAGAATACCTGCGCCTGGGGCTTCCCCGCCAGGCGGAAGCCATGCTGATCATTGAGGCCGACGGCCTGCCGGAAGAAACGGAGGCACAGGCCGCCCGGATCGCCCGGGTTTGCCGGCAGGCAGGGGCGCGGGATTTAACTGTTGCCCGCGACTCCGCCGAAGCCGACCGGCTCTGGCGGGCGCGCCGGGCGGTTTCTCCCGCCATTTCCCGCGTCCGGCCCACCAAGATCGGCGAAGACATCTGCGTGCCGCGTAGCGCGATCCCCGCGATGGTGCGGGAGATCCAGAAAATCGAGGAGCGCTTCGGGCTGCCCATTGTCATTTTCGGCCACGCCGGGGACGGCAACCTGCACCCCAACATCCTCACCAATAGGCGTGACCGGGAAGAAATGGCCCGCGTTGAACAGGCGATCCGGGCCATTTTTGAAGCGGCCGTAAAGCTGGGGGGCACCCTCTCCGGCGAACACGGCATCGGCCTGACGAAAAAAGATTACCTTGGCCTGGATCTTTCCCCCCGGGCCGTCGCGCTTATGCGCGCGGTGAAGAAAGCCGTCGACCCGGCCGGCATCCTCAACCCCGGGAAAATTTTCGGGGGCGGTTCCGCGTGAAGGCGCCGTCGCCCTTTTCGCCGCTTTTAAAGCAGTGGGAGCAGTCTCTCTGGAGGTGCAATAAGTGCGGCGCCTGCACCGGCGCCTGCCCCCTTTACGCCCGGACGAAAGACGAGGGGATGGCGGCCCGGGGCAAGCTGGCCCTCGTCGAGGCCCTCCTGGAGGGAAGCCTTGCGCCCGGCCCGGGCTGCGCCGCCTACCTGGCCGGCTGCCTGCTCTGCCAGGCCTGCCGGGAGAGCTGCGCGAGCGGCGTGCCGACGACGGAAATCATCCTGGCCGCCCGCCGGGAGCTGGCCCTGTTCGAAAAGCTGCCTTTTGCGCTGCGCCTCTTACTAAGCGGCGTGCTCACCCGCCCGGCGCTCGTCGCCCTGGCGGGGCGCGCCCTGGAACTCTGCCGGCGCCAGGGGATCTGCCGCCTGGCAGAAAGAGTCCTGCCGGGCGAATTTTTCCCCCTCCTTTGGCGCGCCCTGCTCGCGGCGCCCGCACTCCCCGGGGCCGGCGCGGGAGCGCGCGGGCTTTTGCCGGAAGCGGCTGGGGAATCTTCGCTCGCCCGGCCGGCCAGGGGAACGGTGGGGTATTTCACCGGCTGTGCGCTGACCCTCTTTTTTCCGCGGGTGAGCCGGGCTACGCAGCGGGCGCTGGCCCGCGCCGGTTGGGCGGCGGCCCCCCGGAACTTTTGCTGCGGGATGCCCCACTATGCCCACGGAGACTTCCGGACCGCCCGTGAGCTGGCCAGAAAGAACATCGATCTTTTCGCTTCTTATGCGGCGGTGGTGACGGATTGCGCCACCTGCGGCGCAATGCTCAAAGAATACGCCCAGCTGCTCGCGGACGACAAAGAGTACGCCCCAAAGGCGAAAGCCTTTTCCGCCCGGGTGCGGGACGTCAGCGAGTTTTTAGCGGCGGAAGGCGCGCCGGACCCAGAGCGGTTTCCCCGGCCGTTCCCCGCGTCCGGCCCCGCCGGACATCCTGGTTTTTTCTTTTTCCGGAAGGAAAGGATCAGGGCCGCCTACCACGACCCCTGCCACCTGGCGCGCGGCCAGGGGGTAAGGGAGGAGCCGCGCCGCCTGCTGGCGGCCGTGCCGGGCCTGGAACTGGTGGAGATGGAGAGCGCTGACACCTGCTGCGGCGGGGGCGGGACCTTCCTTTTCACCCACCTGCAGCTGGCGGCCGGGGTGGGGGAGGCAAAGGCAAGGGATATTCTGGCCGCCGGCCCCGACGTGGTCGTTACCGGCTGCCCCGGCTGCCTTCTACAGCTCAAGATGGCCCTGCAGAGGGCGGGGCGGGGGGACCTGCCGGTGCTGCACACGGTCGAGCTTTTAGGCTTGTAGGCTTGTTATAAGAGTTTTTTGCTTTTTCGACAGATTCCATAAGATAAAAAACAAGTCCTAAAACATGTCCCTCTCCCATATAATGCTAATGGGAGGTGGGACAATGCTGTCCGGTACGCTTTTGTTTTGCCTGCTTGTGCTGATTATGGCGGGGCTGTCGATCCGGGAAAGGGTGAAAATCAGCCTGCTGCGCGAGAGCGCGCTGGATTCTTTTCCGGAGAGCAAAGCTTCGCCCCTTTCCCAGGCCGTGCTCAACCTTGTCGGCCTCGCCGGCGGAATTTACCTTTCGCTGGTGATGCTTTTGGAATTTTTAAAGATCGAACTTCCCAGCCGGGTTCCCGTCGGCCAGGTGCAGGTGGAACCGGTGGCGGCGGTTTCGATTGCGCTGGCCATTATTCAGCCTTTTGTCTTCAGGCTATTTGTCTTGCGGCGCAGGTGATGGCGATGAGATTGGTGGAGTTAACGGGCAAAGAGATCGTGAACCTTTACAACGGCGCCCGCCTGGGGGTAATTGGGGAAAGCGACCTGGCCATAGATGCCGAAACGGGCCGGATTCGCTCCATTATTTTGCCCCGCAAGGGAAACCTGCTTAATTTTTGGGTGGACAAACAGCAATTGATTATCCCCTGGGAAGCTGTCCGCAAAATAGGGAAAGAAGTAATCATCGTCGACCTTGACCAGGCCAACCTTAATTTCAGGCGCCACCTTTTGTAGCTTTGGCGCGGCTTCGGCGCATCATCCAGTAAGCGAAGGCCATGATCAGAGGGGTGGCAAGCTGGGCGAGGGTGAAAAACCCCAGCCCCCAGGAAGGGGAAACGTAGCCGACGAGAAAAAGCGGCATTTCCCGCACCGTTTCTTCAATCGCCCCGCGCAAAAGCTGGTGGTAAAAGAGAAAAGACCAGAACTGATAGCCGTCAGGCAGTTTTTTTCTTTTCAGGTAGTAGTAACGGATCAATAAAACGAGACCGATGGCCGACCCGATGGGCTGGGCGGGCCAGCGGTCAAACCAGAAGGCGGTCGTCCTGCCCAGGACTTCCTGGTTGAAAATGTTGGCGATCCTGATCATAATGTAACCCAGGGCGAGTCCGGGCACCGCCAGGTCGGCCAGCGCCGCAAAACTCGCGCGCCTGCGCCGGCAGTACCACCAGCCGGCCACAGCACCCCCCAAAAGACCGCCGTGCCAGGCCAGCCCCCCCTGGTAGATCTTGAGAACCTGAACGGGGTTTTGGGTAAACCACTCGGGGTAGTTGACCAGCACAAACATAAGGCGCGCGCCCGCCACCCCCGCAACGATAGTGACAAGGCTTAGGTTCAACAAAAAATCTTCTTCAAAGCCTTTTTTGCGGGCTTCCCTGGAAAGGTACCAGACGGCGAACAAAAAGGAGAGGGCCATAAAAATGCCGTACCAGCGCACGGCCAGCGGACCGATCTGAAAAGCGACGGGATTGAGTTCGACGAGCAAAAAAACGCCTCCTGTCTCGTCTCAAGAATAGAATTTTTAAAAAACATCTCTATCAAATAATACCATAGATCATGTTTTCTATTCAAAATAAAAAAAGTCAAAAAAGAAGCTGGCCGAAGAGATGCGCCGGGAAAGCGATGCCCTTAGAAGCCAGCGCCACGACTTCATCAACCACGTCCAGATAATGATGGCCCTCCTTTGTAAGGGCCGGAAGGAAGAACTGGCGAGGTATGTGAAGGCATTAACCCAGGGATAGCGCCCGGGCTTAGCGATTCTTTTTCTATTTCCTGCAGCTTCTCAAGTAACGCCTTTGGTGACGCTTTCACCACAGTTCGGACAGAATTTGTCTTCAGCGGCCAACGCGTTACCGCAATTCATGCAAAATAGCTTGTTGCTGGTTGAAGCTGCGCCGCCTTTCGGTGTAAAGGCCGGCGAGTCGGATTTTTTGATTAGCCCGGCGATAAGGAGAGCCAGGCCTATAGCCCCTATTCCTATTCCCACGTATTTAACTAAGTCGGCTGCGGTCATAATAATGCGCCCTTTATCGCTGTCCTCAAACAAATAAGTTTCCAAGCCTTGCTGGTGTATGGGCTGCGAAGCGACAGCAGCAACAACCGCAATAATAATTAAAAGGATGCCGACCCCTTTCTTCATCAAGCAAACCTCCTTCTTCTTGTTTTGATTGGCCTCAACAATTATTCCTGAGGCAGCATTTGGCCACACCCTGTGCAGAATTTCGCCTCTTTCTTCGCCGTTTTCCCGCACTGAGGACATACTTTCTGGTTCGCTTCTTTTTCCGCGGCTTCAAGGGCCGATGCCTGCTCCACGTTTGCGCCGCAGTTGGGGCAGAACCTGGCGCTGTAGTCAATCTCCCGGTGGCAGGCCGGGCACAGCTTGACACCCTTCAACTCGTTAATTTTTTCTTTAATTTCCTCCATTTCCGCCTCCAGGCCCTGAATTTGAAGGCATATTTCCTTTACGCCGCCGGGAAAATCCTGGCCGGGGGCGGATCTGTATACCTGGTAAATCTTTTGGCCGATATCCCGGTACTTTGCCTCCACCGCCTGCTGTTTTTCCGACAGCAGCGATTTTAAGCGGGTCACTTCAATTTTGATTTGCGCCTGCTTGCCGACTTCCGCGGCGCCGGCTTTGATTTTGTTTAGGAAATCCACGTTGCCAATTTCCCCCTTATGATGATATTTTATCGCCATATCTTCATTAAATCGGTGGTTATTCCACGCTGACGGCCAGCGTGCCGACAAGGAAGTTGTCGTCCGTCCTTGTCTGCCGGAGGCTCACCGCCCGCACCGGCTTTAAATATGGATAGACCTCACGATCAAAATATTCCCGCTCGTATCTGCTCAGGTTGGCGTGCACTGCGTCGATGCTTCTTTTCACATCCACAAAAATGCATCCCTCACCATGGGGTAAAAGACCCGCAAACGCTTTTTTGTACGTGTCACTTTCGGCCAGGGACCTGCCGCCGCCAGTGAGGGCCTCCTGAACCAGCTTTTCCGAGGAGCCGATCACCAAAAAATTATCCGTGAAACCGTAGCCCAGCATAAACTTCTTCGTATAGGGTTCGTAAAAACATTCCACGTTTTTGCCATCGACCTTAACAGAATCCGAAGTAACGCCCTCTTCATCGAGCGAATCCTTTATTTTATCCAGCAAGCTTTTTGCCCTCTGCACATCTTTCACAGAAAACATGGCGAGCATTCCCACGTTAATTTCTTTGCCCAGCAGCCCGTCTCTGTCCGGGACAACGGCCAGGCCGATCTCGCCCCCCAACCAGGAAAGGAAATCACGTTTAAGATCAATCCCCACATAATATTCGATTTCCTTCTCGATGTCCCTGAAATAAGGGAATTTTTGCATCTCTTCCAGGGTTTTTTCCAGCGCATAGTTCACGTTGGCGGCCCCTACGAACGCCAGGGAGCTTTCGGGAGCGAGGCGGACGGTTTTCTCAATGCCCTCGCCCTTTCCAGGAGGAGGCAAGTCTTTGGGCATTTTTGTCTTATTGCAGGCCATAACGTTGTCAAAGCGCGCCCCTTCTCCGGTAAAGCTTATGGAAAAGCCTAACCCCTGGTATGCTTCCAGCTGGTTAAGGCTTGCCGCCAGAAGGTCTGTACCTATCTCTTCGGCTATAAATTTGCGCATGTTTTCCGCATCAACGTAGCAGGCGCCCGATCTGTCTTTGGGCAGCTTTTCCATAACCCTTTTGTAAGTTTCATTTTTGGCCAGGGTGGCCGCGCCCTTTTGCCTGGTCATGTCAATTGCCCTGGCGATGGCATCCTCGCTTTCCGCCAGCAATAAAAACCCCTCGTGCAGGGCGTAAGCCACCTTACAGGAACCCCCCGTTTCAACGGTTATCTTGACCCCCTCGTAAACCCGCTCCGCGAATGTCGAGCCTTCGCTTTCCAGGTGTTGGCGCAACTTTTGCAGGCAGGCGGCAGTTTTTTTCTTGTTGGTGGTGGAAACGGCGAGCAGGTATTTCTTCTCGTCGTTGAAGTCAGGAACAATTAGAGCTATTTCCCTGCCCAGCCAGGGTTTTACGTCTTCTTTGAAATCCAGGCCGAACTCTTCCGTAAACCCCCTTTGCAAATTATCAAAAGCTTTTTTAACCTCCGGAATGGACAGGTAAATGTCCCTTAGCCGGGTAAAATTCTTTACCTGGTCCAGACCGGGGTTTATGACCAGAAACAGGCCGGTGTCGCCTGGTGCCAGTTCGGCCGCGCGGGCGCTGCTGGACGGATGAAGGAAGGGCAGAATGCGGGCGAGGGATTCCCGGAAAAGAAAGCCGGTAACCAGGAGAAGACAGACGAAAGCGCCCAGCACAATCCGCATGGTCTTTTTTGACTTGCGAGGACTGGGCTGCGGCGGAGCCGGTGCATCCAGGGAAGCGCCGCAGGAAGGGCAAAATCTCGCCTCCGCATCATCGATCGCGGCGTTGCATTTCGAGCACTTCATAATCTCCAACCCCCTTTGTTAGTTATTATTGTTTTCAACTCCACATTGCACAGCTGACCGCTTTTAATCGTTACCTCCACTACCGCCATATCATCAGTTCTTTTCACCGTTTAACTCCCCTCTTTAATCTATCGACAATCCGCGACCGGCAAGATAAGCGTCAAGCTTCAGGACGCCGTAGCCCAGGAAACCGTATAAAATAAGTTCTGAAACGTCATAGATACTCAAGAATTTGAGGGGAAACAGGTGGTAAAGCCCGTATCCCCAAAGTGCGAAGGGGAAAAGCCTGTACTGTCCCGAAGCGAGTGTAAGCCAGGCGCCTGTAAAAAATGTGTAATGACCAATGGCGTATACTACAGACCAGTGGAAGAAAAACGAATTGACAGTCATGACGACAAGTCCGGCAAACATTAAGTAGTAATGAAACGGCATGATAAGACTAAGCACTGGGATAGAGTTAACCCAGTTTCTGAATTCCCGTATTACCGCTACAAACTGCCCCATCCGGATCCCTCCCCGTAATCTCATGTCCATTAAAATAAGCTACATTTCCGGCAATTGAGGTCCGACTTTTTTATGCGCTGATCACTGCTGCTTTGGCAGCCGCCAATACATAAAGCCATAATCAATAAAATTACCGCCTCTATAATTTTTTCATCCTGGCTCCCCCCTGGTATGATCTGGCCAACAGACGCTTTTACCTTTCCGGACGCCCGGGTGATTAATTTCAATGAGCACCTACACTAGGTTCCTAATGAATTACCGCAAGATCCGCAAAAGCTGTCTTTCGGAGCAGCCATCGCACCGCACCCTGGACAACGAAGTGCGGAGCGCTCCTTCGCGCGGTGTTTATGAAGAGGGCGTTCAAGATTCTGGCTGGCGTATACTGCAAGCAGGGGCAAAAATGAAGCGATGGCAACTGGCCCATAGAACGAAGCAGAAATTAAGACGCATTCGTATGCGTTGTAATTCATAAAACTCAGCCCGTTCATGGCCAAGAATAGAGTAACGATATACGTGATCATGAAAATAGTGGTATATCCCAATAGTTTAGTAGACCGACCCACCAGGTGGACGACTATACCGCCTGATATGGCGAAGAGTAAGATATTGACAGCGGGGCCACCTATCCACTTAACGCCAAGCGCGAGCAACAATCCAAATGCCACCGTGACGATTATTTTTAAGGGCCAGCGTAAAAAACCAAGGTGTTCCTGCAGGTAAGGGATGACATACATACCAACAACTGATATTGCCACCAGCAATCCGGAATCCAGACCTAAAGATACTAGCGGGTAAATTCCGGTTACCTTTTCGTAACTCATGCTGAAGACTAATGCACTTAACCAGGAGGACAGCCAGAAGATCAGGTAAGAAAAAAGGCTGCTCCAGCTTGCCCGGAGAAAGCAGTAAGCGGCAAAGGCGACAAAAACAAAAGACAAGGGAATATAGTAAGGCATGGCAGCAAGCAATACTCCGGCTATGAGACCTTCGATAATCGGTAGAACAATTAAAAATAGCTTTGGTTTCTGCAAAACCTCATCCTCCCGGCACGTAGTTTATGGCGCCTTTTACGGCCTTACCATCAATCCGCACCTGAACTTCCAATGTCCGCGGCCCCCGCTTCCGGTCGGCGGTTACATAGTCGATTTTATACTGCTGCTTCAGCAGGGAGTCTACGTCGCGGTAGATCCCTGCCAAAGCAGATGGATCAGCGGTAAAGTAGCATTGCCCGCCCGTATATACGGCAAGGCTCGCCAGATTCTCATGCTCGGCAGGGTCGCCGACGGCGACGGCAAACACCGATACGCCCGAATTTACCGCCATAGCTTTTACTTCTTCCAGGGCATATCTGCCCGTATTGTTTGCCCCGTCCGAAAGAACAAGAACCACCTTGCGCCCCTGCTCCGAGGCTAAAATGTTAAAAGCATTCACCAGGGCATCGTAAAGGGCTGTCTTTCCTCCTGACGAGAGACCCTGGATAGCGGCGTTCAGAGCATTTTTGTCGGTAGAACGGCCGGCAAGAAGTTTTGGAGAATCTGCAAAGGCAACCACACTGAAAGCTTCACCGGAACGCGCCATATTTATAAAGGAAGTCGCTGCGGTTTTGGCCGCGGCAAGGGGAGGCCCCGACATGCTTTCGCTGGTATCAATCACCAGGGCAATATGTGATGCGTTGTTAATCTTGGGGTCTCCCATGATTAGGGTTTTTAAAACCACGGCCTTGCGGCCGCCGTCCCACACCTGAAACTGGGCTTTTTTCTCGAGGTTGGCCAGTGGTTTGTTTAAAACATTTGTGATGGTTACATAGGCGGAGATATAGGGAAATCTCTTGCTATCGACGCTGGTAATATAGAGTTTTGATGGTACATTAGCTGTGCGAAGTATTTCCGCCTGGACAGCCTGGATCGTCCTGAGCATGGCGAGCAACAAGGCGTGCGCATCAGCCAGTGTTTGCCGGAAAGCCTGCTCAACGATGGCAGAATCGGTCTTTTTTGTTTGCTCTTCAAAGGTCTTTTGGATGTTCTTCCACTTATCCTCGACCTTGCCAGGATCAGTTATAATATTTTCCATTTCCATTTTACGCAACTGAGGCTTAATATCTTTCTTTAGTAAATCCCTTATTCCAATTGCACCCATCAGTTCTCTGTCAAGTTCAAGTGTCTGCACACAGGTGCGCTCCCATATGCAGAGAAGTTTTAACTTTTCTTCCGGGGTAATTGGCAATGAATGTATACCTTTAATAATTGAATCCCAGAGCGTAAAATAATCTTTCAAGCTTATAATGTGCACGGATGAGGCAAGCAGACCCACCCACTTATTGTCCGGGTGCTCTTTTTTTAGCCTATCAGCCATTTCCGAAGAGGCCTGCAGCAATAGATCCTTGATTAATTCCACAATTTGTTCTTCCATTACTTTTCGTAACTGGTCATAATCTGGCTCGTTATTAAACGGATTTCCCGGGTCGGCTGGGGTTGTCCGGGCAATCTGGCTCGCCTCAGTTAACAATATTGGCGCCGGGACTGCCGTCCTGGGGAGGGCTTTGGAAATGAATGAAGTGGCCATCCTGGCGGCGCTTTTAACTAAATTTGCCACAACCTGCCTTAAGAGTTGTACGCCTACTGCGGCGATTGGAACAGCCCCTTGGGCATCCTTCTTTTCTATGCTGTGCAGGGAAGTGAAAATTACTGCTATAATGGTAAGGATGGCAATAAGCTTATAAACCTTCTTCCGGAACATAGAAAGTCTCCTATCTTAACCAGTATTGGCCAACCGGTCCAGGTACCTGCTTATCCTCTCTCGCCGGGAACCGTCCCTCGTTATGGAAAGAGATGCTTGCAAGTTTTCACGGGCCTTTTCCTTATTCCCCAGCCTGTAGTATGCGAGGCCGAGCATTTCGTATGTTTCTGCCGCTAGAGGTTGTTTACCGGTGGA
The DNA here is from genome assembly GCA_020725585.1 of Desulfovirgula sp. GTDB lineage: Bacteria > Bacillota > Desulfotomaculia > Desulfotomaculales > Nap2-2B > JAIMBK01. Next base: position 1,773 of record DYES01000010.1, on the reverse strand, counting down.
AAGGGAGGATTCAAGAACGTTGATTCCCTCCTGGTATTTACCCAGGTTTACCAGGGCGCAGCCCTCGTAGTGTTTGGCGAAAGCGACATTTTCAGGGCCGATGTCTTCCACCGCTGCGGCCGCCCTGTAATATTCAAGGGCTTTGTCAACCTGCCGCTGGGCGGCGTAGCTTTCCCCTATCTGAATCAAATAAAACATTTTTAAGTCAGGCGGCGGATCCGAAGCAACGGCCTTCTCGAAGAACTCACGAGCCAGGTCGAAATCTTCAATGCTGATTGCACCAGAACCAAGCTGGGCCCAAAGGAGATGGGCTTCTTGCGGATTGAGAGTGCCGGGGAGGGGGTGAAAAGCTTCTTCGGTGATCCCTTTAGGATTAACTTCTAAATCTATAACCCTGGAGATCACCACTGAGCCGTTGCTCAGAAAGGTTTTGCACTCAACCAGCTGAAGTGTTTTCTTGTCTATTTGCACAAGGTGGTGCGGCCCTTTACCAGCCCGAAAATTGTTCAGGTGATAATAACCGGGGTCCGAGTAGGCATCAAAATTTCCAGGATCCGTCCCGAAGGTGCTCCGGAGCCACTTTACGCCGTTCATCGCCCCCAGTTTATCCGGGGACATTCCGGACGCTTCTGCCACCACTATGGAGTTCTCGTTCTTGTTATGCAACCATACCTGCTGCCCGTTATAGCCGATGACAAAACCGTTATCGGTTTCATATCGAAGTTTGTTGCCCATTTGCACTGCGGTTATCTTATAGCGAACGGGTTCTTCTTGAAGAAATTGCTCCTCGGTTTCCATGATGTAACGCATCGACTGGATCCCCTGGTCCACTTTCTCTATCGCCGCGTATAGCTCTTCCAGGGTATCTACTTTGTCCGCATCCCCCGTAGACAACGCGGCGGCGCTGGTCTTTTGCTGCCAGTAATGCCAGAAAGATAAAGAAACAATTGAAACTATAATGAGGATTAAAAGGGCTCTTGCAACCAGCTTCAAGGGATACCCTCCTTAAAGTAAGCCAGGGGTAATGATCCCTGATACTTGCTCTCAGGACATTATTTATAGTTGGTTCTCCAATGAATATTATAGGGATTACTTACCGGCTCGAAAATTTCCACGGTTCAAAATTACGGTTTTCAGGCTCGAAATATGTCTTTTGCTGTACATTCCCAAAAGTAGGATTTTGCATCCCAAAAGAAGGATTTTGAAATCGAGTAGAGAATATGGAAAAAGAGCAATTATTCAGTTTAAATTCTGTTAAAGAGCGCCCCACCGTTAGCGGAGGTCCTTATGCCGGGCTCGACCCTCAAAATAATAGTCGCCGATGATGACGAGCCCATTTGCAATTTGTTAAGCGACATACTGGGTACATTCGAGGGCGTCGCCGTCGTAGGCAAAACCAACACCGGAAGCAACCTTTTAGAACTGGTAAAGAGTACGGAGCCGGACGCTGTCTTTCTCGACATTCAACTTCTCGAGCTGGACGGCCTTTCGGTGGCACGCCGGCTGCAAGAGCAACACCCCGGAGTCTATATAGTTTTCATCACCGCCTACGCCCAGTACGCCGCCGAAGCATTCAACCTGGACGCCGTCGATTACCTGGTCAAGCCCCTCAACCGGGAGCGCATCAGGCGCGCCCTGGAGAAGCTGCGCCGCTTTAAAGAAATGCAGGCCGCCGGTGGGAAAAGTAATTGGTTGCCTGCCGGACCAAACAATAGCCCTAAAACTGCGCAGGACAACCACACCAAACTCACCGTCAAAAGCGGGCACGGGATT
>DYES01000009.1 GCA_020725585.1 Desulfovirgula sp. | reverse complement strand
GAAAATCATGCGGGCCACCCAGAAGAAAATGATGTCCCGCCCGGTAACCAGCACAGAAGTGGGGTAATAGTAAGCCAGGTCCAGGGTTTTTTTCGGCCAGCCCAGGGTAGAAAACGGCCAGAGCGCCGAGGAAAACCAGGTATCCAGCACGTCCGGGTCCTGCTCTAAGTTCCGGCCAGCGCACTCCGGGCAGCGGGCAGGCGGCTCTTTGGCCACAATCGTTTGGGTACAATCCCGGCAATACCAGACCGGTATGCGGTGCCCCCACCACAGCTGGCGGGAAATACACCAGTCGCGGATATTCTCCATCCAGTTGAGATAAATTTTCGTGAACCTCTCCGGGATAAACCGGATCCGCCCGTCCTCAACCGCTTTCATGGCCGGCTCGGCCAGGGGGCGCATGTGCACAAACCATTGCCGGGACAGCATGGGCTCAATTACAGAATGGCAGCGGTAGCAGTGGCCAACCGCGTGCGTGTAATCTTCCACTTTCAGCAAAAGGCCCTGCTCCTTTAAATCCTGAACGACCCGCTTGCGGCAGGCGTAGCGGTCCAGACCCTTATATTTGCCGGCCTCGCCAGTCATCACCGCGCCCTCGTCAATAACCTTCGGCGCCGGCAGGCCATGCCGCCGGCCCACCTCAAAGTCATTGGGGTCGTGCGCGGGAGTTATTTTTACCGCCCCCGTGCCAAAGGCCGGGTCCACGTATTCATCCGCAATGACGGGTATTTCGCGGCCAACCAGGGGCAAGACCAAAGTTTTTCCGATCATGTGGCGGTAGCGCTCATCTTTGGGGTGCACCGCTACCGCCACGTCGCCCAGCATCGTTTCCGGACGGGTGGTGGCGACGGCAACGAATTCTGCGCCGTCCTTGACCGGATATTTAATGTAATAAAGCTGGCCGGGAGTTTGCTCGTGCTCCACTTCGATATCGGAAATAGTCGTGTGGCAGCGCGGGCACCAGTTAATGATGTAGTTGCCCCGGTAAATCAAACCCCGCTCGTACAGCCTGATAAAAACTTCGCGCACCGCCTCTGAGCAGCCCTCGTCCATGGTAAAGCGCTCGCGCTCCCAATCGCAGGAAGCCCCCAGCCGGCGGAGCTGGTGGGTGATCCGGCCGCCGTATTTTTCCTTCCAGGCCCACACCCTTTCCAAAAACTTTTCCCTGCCCAGGTCCTGCCTGGTCAGCCCCGCCTTGGCCAGTTCCTCTTCGACCCTGGCCTGGGTGGCGATCCCGGCGTGGTCCGTGCCCGGCACCCATAAAACATTATACCCCTGCATCCGGCGCCAGCGGATCAGGATGTCCTGCAAAGTGTTATTTAAAGCGTGCCCCATGTGCAGCTGCCCGGTAACGTTTGGAGGGGGCATCACGATGCAAAAAGGCTCCTGATCGCCTTTTACCCGCGCATGAAAAAATTTATTTTCTTCCCAATAACGGTACCACTTTTCTTCGACCTCCCGGGGGTCGTAAGCGGTAGCCATGCGAAACTCGTTCATTTTTGCCTCCTCCTTAGAATAACCAGCCGCCTGGCGGAAATACTGTCGGAAATATGTTAACCATTTTATCCTGACCTGTCAACTTGCTTACGAAAACTATTTCTTTTTTCCCAGAGACTATTGGTACTCACCCGAGTTATTTCACAACTACACGAAAACTCTCCGGAAAGTCATTTGGAGCGAATATGAAGACACTCGGTCATTATATCGGTCATTATTGAAAACTTCCAGCTTTGTTCAAGTGTTATCTTGCACTTATAATCCAACAGGTCTCAATTTTCTATATTAACTGACTATTATTTGAACAGTCCCCTTCTCGGGCAACCGCCTGGCATTACCTTGGGAGAAGGAGAGCTCCCCAGCCTCATCTAGAGCAACTGACCAAAACCTGGACAGGTGACTGTCTATAATCTGGTCAGTCCTCCGGCCCCCAAAGATGTATAACCGGCTTAATTTGTGATTTTTTTACTTAAAACCTTCCGGCACAACTTTTGCTTTTCAGAGTTATAAAACACAAACTTATCCGCTGTTCCAAATAAAGTAACCATGCAAAAACAAAAATCAAGGAGGGATGGCGCCTGATCTAAAACTTGTTCATGCTGCCGTGAAGGGTAGTTTGAAAAGCAAGCCGTTCTATGATTATATCCGGGGGAGGGGTTAAAATGAAAACAACCAATCAGGCTAAGCTGATCAGGCAGACAATTTTTTGGGGAATCATCTCACTCGCCGCATACCTCCTGGTATTCCTCAATCAGCAGGCGGTTACTCATTACTTTACCCAGGGAGGATTTTACGCTTTCGCGGTAATCTTTACGGCTCTGGCGTTCTCCTTTATCCACGGGGCCTTTGCCAATTATCTTTTAGAAGCGGCCGGTATCCGGGCCATTAAAAAAGATAAGGGGGGTCATTAAATGACCGGCAAAAAGCGAAAAAACATGAAGCGGTGGGGCCTTGTAGCAGCTTTGGGAACGCTGGCCTTGCTTTCCCTTCCTTCCGTTGGCGAAGCCGCCGGGGAGGCGTTGGGACCTAACGACGTGGTTAAACAATTTATCGAACTAAATACCTTCAGCGTTCTCTTCCTTTTCATCCTGGGCTTCCTCGGCGGGCTGATCAGCGGGTTTATCGGTTCGGGAGGCGCCTTTGTGCTGACCCCCGGCATGATGAGCCTGGGCGCTCCGGCAGCCATCGCCGTGGCCAGCAACATGTGCCACAAGTTCCCCAAGGCGCTGGTGGGAGCATACAAACGCTATAAATACGGACAGGTGGACATCAAGCTGGGCATTATCATGGCCACCACCGCGGTGATTGGCGTGCAGATCGGCATCCGCATCCAAAAGATGATTTTTGCCAAGTGGGGCGCGGCCGGCTCGAACCTTTACGTAAGCCTGGCGTTTGTCACCGTTTTGACCTTTCTGGGCATCTACATGCTTTTCGACGCGCAAAGGGCAATGCGCTCCAATGATGAAGACACGACTTCCAGCCTGGCGGAAAAGGTCAGGAAAATCTGGCTCCCGCCGATGATCAAATTCCGTGTGGCGGACACAAAAGTTTCTTTATGGTTTACCATTCCCTTGGGGTTGGGTACCGGCATGCTGGCAGCCACAATTGCCGTAGGCGGTTTTATCGGCGTTCCCGGGATGATTTACGTGCTGGGCGTGCCTCCCATTGTAGCCAGCGCTACGGAACTGGTCGTCGCCTTTTTGATGGGCCTAACCGGCACAATCACTTGGGCTTTGGGCGGCTTTGTCGACATCCGCATGACCCTTTTAATCCTGGCCGGCTCTTTAATCGGCGTGCAGCTCGGCGCTGTGGGCACCACCTACGTGAAGGAGTACATGATTAAGCTTGTTATGTCCACTATCATGCTCATCGTTTCCGTCAGCAGAGGAGTCGCCATCCCTACTTATTTACACGACCTAGGTAAAATAACGCTGAGTGAGGGCAGTATCTTCCTTCTGAAAAACATTAGTTTTCTAATGATGTGCGGTGCGCTGGCCACCGGCGGGGTCATTATCCTGGGCAATATGTGGAAAAGAAAAAGAGAGCTTCAGCTGGAAGCCAAAGCCAAGGAGCAGAGCGTTTTACAGCACAGTTAAACCGCCTTGCCCTGCTGCCGCAGCGCGCGATAAACACGCGAAAATGCCCGGGCCCGCCTGGAGCAGGACCGAAAACGGGCCGGCAAACCTGGTGAGTATTTCCTGCAACCGGCACTTCAAGCGGCAAGCCGTAAGAAAAGCAGCCTGCGCGGCCAGCGCGCCGCGCGGGCAAAGCCCGCCGCGAGACAAAATAAAATAAAGGAGATGGCAATTATGATCTCCCCGAAAAAAATTCACGAATGGCTTTTAAAGGCGCTAGAAGAACCATTCTTTCGGGCGGAAATGCACAAAGTGGAAATCCTCCTCCAGAACAATCCAGAAAAGAAAACCCAACAGCGTAAAGAATGTGAAGAAGAATCAAAAACGGAACAAAAAGAGAGCAAAGCAGGTCCGTCCCAAAAAAATTCCCGCTTCACCACTTTAAGCGGCAAAATTTTCTCCCGGTAGCATTGCCCGGCCTGGTAAGTGGCAATTTTCGTTGTTCATGACGATCCTAACGCCGATAAATTAAGGATGATCCTAACGTTCGATAAATTAGCAAGTAAAGGAGTAGTTTTTTAATTGAGGAGTCTTAAGATGATTGACCAGGACTTCGTCAACCTGTTTAACCGGCAAAAAGAAGCGTTTTTGAGAGAATACAAAAATAGCAGCTACGAAAAAGCACTGAACTGGTTTGAGCGCTGGCTCCGGGAAAGAAAAGAAAAAACCGCGGGAAGCAATGCCTGTGAACCTTTTCACTTTGAAAATTTTATTGACCAGGTATTGGCCCAGACGAAAGAAATCCTGCGCGGCCGGGGGGTTAAAATGACTTACCCCTCTTCCGAACAGTGGCTGGGGATAAAGGGATCGTGGCGCTGCATCATGGTCCTGGAAAATAAAAATATATATTACCGCATCGGCAAGACCAGACCGCGCAAGGGGCCATACCAAAACACTGATCTCCTGGTTTTTGATTTGGTCATGGACGGCCAGAAAAAGCAGGTTTTTTTGCCTATTTTAGAACACAAAAGAGAAATCGAGAGGGAGCTGGGGGAGGTTTTAGAACGCGAGCTGCCAAAGGTGGAAGCCACCGGAAAATACCGCTTAAAACTAATCCTCCCCTTTTACCTGGTTGAACACCGGGAAGTTGATCTCACTTCCCGAAAACTGGCCAGCTTTATCCTGGTCACCAAAAAAACGTTAAATAAACTGGGAGTGGTTTAGCCAGACGTTTTTCTTAAAACGATGGTCTTTTCTGGACAGTTTGTGAAAAGTTCGCCTTGTTGCAAAAACTTTGTGAAAATTTAGCCATGTTTTTGGGGCCGGTAATAATCAAAATATGACAATTCGGCCCCAAAATATTCACTCAATCTTTGAAAAACGCTAAAATGGAGAAAAATTTATGGAAAGGAGGCACCGGCGAGATGGCAATGCACATGGAAAAGGTGAAAGAATGGCTGGAAAAAACTTTCGAAGCCCCCTTTTACGAAGCGGAAATGGCCCGTACAAAGATCCACCGGACAAAAGCAAAAAAGGAAGATCTGGTTATCGCACTGTTGGCCTCCTTTACCATCTTGTGCTTAAGCCTTTTTCTATGTTAACACGGTCAATTCCAAAATTATAAAAGATTCCCCAGGAGCGCCCGGGCAAGATTGGGCGCTCTAGTTTTTTTCCAAACCGAACTGAAACGAGATTCTCTTTTAATTTTTTCAGCGCGTTGGAATTTTAACTTTCCAAAACCGCGCTTTATGTTAAAATAAAAGATGAAGCCGATAAATAGAGAATCATCTTTCCTTGAGGAATAAACCCATGTTATCAAGTTTAAAACTACTCATCAACGGAATGAGCAAAAACTTCGGGAACCGGATCCTTGCTCTTGTATCCCTTATTTTAGTCTTCACCATCCTTTTGTCTTTATATATGCTGCACACCATCAAAAACAGCGAAATCTCCCTTTTGGAACACCAGAAAGCCCGTTTGCAACAGGCCGCCTACGCTTTTGACCAGAGCCTGGAAAAAAGTTTGCATCAATACATCGCGGAGCAGCAGGCGGAAGGAAAAAGCCGTGCGGAAAAAATAGAAATTGTCGCCCGCTACGTAAATGAAATAATCAACGACTTAAAAAAGGAATATCCCGACGTTCACATCGGCCTTTACGTTGCTGAGCTGGACGTTTTTTACGACGGCACTCAGCGCTTCCACGAAAATTTTTCTTTGCGCCGCAAAAAGGCTTTTGAAGAGACTATTGAAAACAAGACTACTTTAGTCCAGGACGTGGGCTACCAGGAGGGCGGCATCATTGAAGTGTATAAGCCGCTGGTGCGCGCGGGCAGAGTAGAGGGCGTGATCCGCTCCGCCGAGTACCTTTCCGAAATCGGCTTTTACAATAAGCGGCGCCAGGTGGAATACACCATTTACACGCTGGTGGGCGTGGTTATAGCCATCGGCATTACCGGCGCCATGCTTCTCTTCCGGCAGCTGGTCACCCAGGTGCAGAAAATAAAAGACGGCGTGCGTCTTTTAGAATACGATTACAACCGGCTTCTGCCGGAAGCGCCCGGCGAGCTTGGCGAAATCACCGCCGCCGTCAACCGCTTTGCCCAAAAAATCTCCGCCCTTAACCTTTACAACGAAACCATGCTGGCGGCCATTGACGACGCCATTCTGGTCGTGGACACCGGCGGCAAAATAATCATTGCCAACAGCATGTGTAAAAAAATGTTCCACCTGCGGGAAGATTGCTGGAAAGACAATTTCCGGGAAGCGCTCCCGAAAGGTTCTCCGTTTCAGATTCTCCTGGACCGGTCGTTAAAAGAAGAACGCGATTTCCGCGACCTCCAGGTCTCCTGGGCCAACCCGCCGGGGAACCACAACGTCCAGATTTACCTCTTAAGCACGTTCGCCTTAAAGGACGGCTCAGGCAATCTCATCGGGGCGGTACTGTGCTGCCGGGACATTACGGAGCGCGTGCGCCTGGAAGAAAGGCTTCACCGCCAGGAAAGGCTGGCTTCTTTAGGCAAGCTGGTGGCCGGCGTTGCCCACGAGATAAGAAACCCGATCACTTCCATCAGCTGTTACATCCAGCACTGGCAAAGACAAAAAAACGGCGACCAGCGGGCGCTGGCTACCGTCCACCGGGAGATCGCCCGCCTGGATTCCCTCGTCAACCAGTTGCTCTACTTTGCCAAGCCGGCCGAGGCCAGGTTCCGGATGCACGACGTCAACTCGCTGGTGGAAAATGTGCTCTCCTTTTTTGGCGAAGTTTTTTACGGCAAGTATAATATAATTAAAGACTTGTCGCCGTACGTCCCACCGGCTTGGATCGACCGGGAGCAGATAGAGCGGGTCTTTGTGAACATTATTTTTAACGCCGTGCAGGCCATGCCGGAGGGCGGCTCCATATCGGTCGGCACATCTGCCGCTGAGAGCGGTGAAGGTGAACTCGTGCGCATCTCCATCGGCGACACCGGCTGCGGAATACCGCCGGAAAATCTGCCCCACCTTTTTGACCCTTTTTACACCACCCGACCCAAGGGCACCGGCCTGGGGTTGGCCATCGCACACGAAATCATTCAGGCTCACGGGGGCCGGATTGAGGTGGAAAGCGAGGTAGGAAGGGGCACGATCTTCCACATCTTTTTAAGGACGAGAGGGGACTGACCATGGAAAAGCTCATCCTGGTTGTCGACGACGAAGCCAGCGTGCTCGAAGCGCTTGCGGACATCCTCACGGACAGCGGCTACCAGGTAGAGTGCGCGGCCAGCGGCAGCGAAGGGCTTCAGAAAATCGAAACAATCAATCCGGATGTTGTGCTCTTAGACATCCGGATGCCCGACATAGACGGGATCAAGGTGCTGGAACTGGTGAAGCGCCGGGGCGACCGCACGCCCATTATTTTGATCACCGCCTACGGCTCCACCCAAACCACCATTGAGGCAATGAAACTGGGGGCTTTCGACTACCTGATGAAGCCTTTAAAAATCAGCGACCTCCTGGACGTGGTTAAAAAGGCTGTGGAAGTAAAAGGACTGATCGACCGCGCCAGGGCCGGGGAAAACATCCCGGACGCGAATTCCGAGGATATGATCGGCCTTTCCCCCATCATGCAAAACGTATACAAAATCATCGGACGGGTGGCCAACACCAACGCCACCGTCCTGATCCGCGGGGAGAGCGGCACCGGCAAGGAGCTCGTCGCGCGCGCCATTCACTACAACAGCGTGCGCAAAGAGCGGCCGTTCATTAAGATCAACTGTGCCTCCATCCCGGAAAGTCTGCTGGAAAGCGAACTTTTCGGCCACGAAAAGGGGGCTTTCACCGGTGCTGTGGCAGCCAAGCCCGGCAAATTTGAACTGGCGCACAAAGGAACCATCTTTCTGGACGAAATCGGCGAAATGTCCCTGTCCACCCAGACCAAGCTGCTGCGCGTGCTGCAGGAGCGGGAATTTGAGCGGGTCGGCGGCACCGAAACGATTAAAGTGGACGTGCGCATCATCGCTGCCACCAATAAGGATCTGGAAAAATCTATCGAGAACGGCGACTTCCGGGAGGATCTTTATTACCGCTTAAATGTGGTCGAGATCGTGCTTCCGCCGCTGCGGGAGCGCAAAGAAGATATTCCGGCCCTGGTTAACCACATCATTAAGGGCTGCAGCGCTGAATATAAAAAGGCCATCCGCGGTTTTTCCGAAGAGGCTATGGAAATTCTGATGAACTACGAGTGGCCGGGCAATATCCGGGAACTGAAAAACGTCTGCGAACGGGCAGTGCTCATGTCCACCGGTCCGGTGCTGGGGGTAGAGGTCCTCCCCTCCACTTTAAAGAAAAGGTCGCGCCGACAAAGCTGGCTAAGCGAAATCCCGAGCGGCTCGCTGAAAGAGATCGTTTCCGAGGTGGAACGAGAGATTATCCTGCGCGCTCTGGAAGAGCACAACTGGAACCGCTCCGCTGCTGCCCAAGCGCTGAAAATGAACCGGAGTTCTTTTTACGCCAAGCTAAAAGAACTGGGAATTATGGATTAAAATAAGGATCAATAAAAGGAGGGAGGTTGCTCTTTGCCGATCACCAGGCTCGTGCGCGACATCATGGTGCCGATCGAGGAATACCCGGTAGTCTACGAAGACGCCACGATTATGGAAGCCGCCAAAACGCTGCGGGAATCGTTTCACCAGAAAGACGGCACATGGTACGGCTTTCAGTCACTCATGGTGCTGAGCAGGAAGGAAGAGCTGGTCGGCATCATCACGCTGAAAAGTTTTCTGGTGGCCCTCCAAATGCGTGATTTTCTCGAACACATGCTAAAGGGCGACCCCACCGGCCTTTTTTTCACCCCGCACCTTTTTGGCGACTTCAACGTGCGCAAAATCATGCGGCCCCTCAATTTAATCACCATCCAGGAAGATGCAACGGTTACGGAGGCTCTTGTCGTGATCGTCAAAAATAATATCAACTCCCTTCCGGTTTTGTCCGGCAAGAAGCCAGTGGGGATGGTGCGGACCATTGACCTGTTCTGGCTCGTCGGCGAACTGCTGGAGTAAAACCAAAAGGCAAAACAGCTTTTTCTAATAAAGAATTCCTATAGAGAGTTATTATGCAGGTTTATTGATTTCAAATGACAAGGTGGGATTGGAAAGTGGCAAAGGAAAAAAATACGGCCGAGGAGATCATGGTGCCGCTCGAAGACTACAACACAATTAACGAAAAGGCGACCATCTATGAGGCCATCCGCGTGCTCCGGGAATCTTTCCACCGGGACGGCCGCGCCTGGTACGGCCACCGCAGCGTCATCGTCAAAAACGACGCCGGGGAACCTACCGGCATCCTTACCCTGGGCAGCATCCTCCGGGCGGCCGGCTTGCGCGAACTTTTCCTGGATGACCCGGATTTTAAAGCGGAGTCCTGGGGATGGTACTACATCAAAAAAATTGTGGAGGAGTCCGCCATCCGCGTCCGGGACATCATGCAGCCGCTCGGCCTGGCCGCGGTGCGCGCCAGTGACGAGTTGACCGACATAGCCAAGACCCTCCTCAAGTACAATGTAAATTCGCTGCCCGTATTAAAAAAAGGGAAGGTTATCGGCATCGTGCGCACCATCGACATCTTTATGGCCATGGACAGATACTTTTCCTAAAAACAAATGCTTAATAAGGTATTACCTGAGCCGCAGCGCTTTATAAACCGCGTCGTCTACCGCGTTATCGCGCGGCAGGCCATGCTTTTGGCGAAACTTGTAGACGCTGTCCTCCATGTCCCAGCGCCAGACGCCGTCTATTCGGCCCTGGAACAAGCCTAGGCGCGCCAACAAGCGCTGCACTTCCATCACGTCCGAACCGCAAAAATCCCGGCGGAGCACCCGGAAAGGCGGCTCCCGGTAGGTAAAGGGATTCCCCACGATGACGACCGGCGTCCCTACCGGAACCAGAGAGTAAAGCTCTTCCACGTCGCGGTTATGCATGCGAATGCAGCCGTGGCTCGTATAATTCCCAATCGACCAGGGCTTGTTTGTGCCGTGAATGCCGTACAGGCCCCACGGTACGTTTAACTCCAGCCAGCGGCTGCCAAAGCCGCTCCCCCAGTGCATCGCCTTGCGCACCACCCGGTAATTGCCCAGGGGCGTAGGCGTCGCGTATTTCCCCAGCGCAACCGGGTAGGCTTTCAAGGGCTGCCCGTTAGAGAAAATGACCAGCGTGCACCTGGTCGTGTCAATGAGAACTTTCACTTCCCCGGACGTATTTACCTCCCTCTCGTAGCGATAGGGATGAGCTTGCTCTACGGCCTTCCCTTCCCCGCAACTACATTCGGAGGCCGGGACCGGTCCAGCCGGAAGAAACAAAAGAAAAGCCGGCAACACTGCAAAGAAGAATAGTTTTAACAACTGCCTCACCTTGTTGACCTCTTTTAAGATGGAATGTTCTAGAAGGGCTTTCGTCTGCCTCCGAGCTTTGGCGGGGCACGGGGGCGGCCTCCTACCTTGCCGGCTGCCCGGGAAACCTTTTCCTGAGGGCAAAAAACCTTTTCTTTAGCGTGGGTGCGGATAAATTTACCCCTATTACGCCTCCCAGCAGGCCACAGATGGTGTAAAGACCCAGGCGCCCGGCCAGATCAAAGCCGTTAAAAATTTCCTGCCCGCCAAGAAAGACCAGGAAAAGAAAAAGTAAACCGGAGCAAAACCCCACCAACCCGCCGTGAAGCCAGCCCGAAATTTTCGCCGCTCCCCCGGCCGCCAGGCCCCCCGCCAACACGCCGAACAAGGCACCGCTGCTCAACAAGGGAGGAAAGTAATATGACCTGGCCACCGAAAGCATGGCCCACAACCCCAAAGCGAAACAGACGCTCAAGCTAATTCCCAACGACCAGGCGAGACCCTGAAAAACGGCGTTAATTTTCACGTACCTGGGCCGGCTCCAGGACATAAAAGTAAAACCCTTGATCTTGATCATAACCACCCCTCCTGATGGACAACCTTTTTAAATTTTATGCGGGCAGAAAAGGGAATATGTTTACGGCATAAATTTAAAACCCGGCAATATATTGATTTACAGGGAGGGTATGGCAACTAATGAATAAAAAATTCTGGCTGGCAATTGGTTCATTGCTCGTCATTTATCTGGGCCTGGCCCTTTTTTATGATCCGCCCAAATGGGAAGGACTGTTCAAAAAACCGGCAACTATAAAAATCGTGGGTGATCGGCATTCCCTTTTGTATTTACCCCAGTACATTGCCTTGTGGAAAAAGTTCTTTGTCGAGGAAAAATTAATCGTAGAAGCAACTACGGTGGCCTCAGAAAACGTGTTGCTCCACGAGTTAAAATCTGGAAGAGGGGACATTCTATTAACGGGGCTGGAGCAGGGAATCTACGCACAGGCGGAACAGCGGGAAAAATTGGTGGCGTTTAGCGCCCTCACCAAAAGAGAGCATACTTTTTTGGTGGCCAGAAAACAGGACCGGCCCTTTGAATGGGCCAATTTAAAAAATAAAACGGTGATTACCGGGCCGCCGGGAAGCAGGGAAACAGTAGTCTTTAAAGGAATTCTATGGAAACAGGGGGTCGCGCCAAACCGGGAGGTGACCCTTTTTACCAATATCCCCGCCTCCCTGCAGATCGGCGCCTTCAAATCAGGAACAGGAGATTATATCCTGCTGGCCGAACCCGAGGCCACGTACGCAGAAAAAAGCGGGCTGGGAAAAGTAGTTGCTTCGCTGGGCAAGGAAGCGGGTGAAATGCCGGTAGTGGTCTATATGACGCGGGAGGGCTATTTAAAAGCGCATCCTGATGCGCTCCAGCGTTTTACCAACGCCATCTATAAAGCGCTGCTCTGGCTTCAAAACCACGACGCAGCCCAAATTTGCCAGTTAATTGATCAATATTCTCCATCGCCAGACAAAGAAACAGTCAAAAGGTGCATAGAAAAAATCAAGGCGCTGAACATCTGGGCCAAAACCCCGGTGATCGCCCGGGAAAGCTACGCGCACTTCCTGGAGCTTTTCCTGGACGCAAAAGAGATTCCGGAACCGGTTCCGTACGCCCAGATGGTGAACAACCATTTTTCCGCAAAAGCAGTCCAAAACATAACCTTGCAAGCGAACGAGTAGAGTCTTTGGAACACGCACTATTTCAAAAAACACCCTGATGAACACTTAAGGGGCAAAACCGGCCCACCTGCCGATTATCCGCCATAACTCGTTTTTTCCTTCCCCCGTTTTGGCGGAAAACATGATCAGGGGAACGCCCTCGGCCAAGCGGAGGGTTTGTTTAATCAGCTGCAGCTGCTTTAAACCCTGGCCGCGGGAAATTTTATCCGCCTTGGTGGCCGCCACGGCAGCGGGTACGGAGTAATAACGGAGCCATTCGTAAAGCTGTTGATCCAGGGTGCTCGGGACGTGGCGGATGTCCACAATTTGCACAACGCCGCGCAGCTGCTCCCTCTGCCGTAAATATCCCTCCACCAGGCAACTCCAGTGCCTTTTTAATTCCTCAGGCACACGGGCAAACCCGTAACCAGGCAAATCCACGAGAATAAATTTCTTGTTGATCAGGTAAAAGTTTAAAGTTTGGGTCCGCCCCGGCGTTTTGCTCACCTTCGCCAGATTCCTTTTGTTCACCAGCGCATTGAGCAAGGATGACTTGCCTACATTAGAACGCCCGGCCAGAGCCACCTCGGGCTTTGCTCCGGCCGGGCACTGCTCTAACCTGGCGGCAGCCACCAAAAATTCAGCGGAACTGACGCTCATGAAGGAGGCTGGGGTCCCCTTTCCCTGGGAATATTTTGCTGGTAGGAGATTCCGGGAAGCATCGCCGGCAGCGCCCGGAGATCCCCGGACACCTGTCCATCTTCTCCTTCCAGCAAGGCCTCTTCCAGCACTTCATCCATATGTTCCACGAAGATGAAATCCAGCCGGCTTTTAATCTTCTTCGGGATCTCCTCCAGATCCTTTTCGTTTTCCCGGGGGAGGAGGATTTTCTTGATGCCCGCCCGGTGGGCGGCCAGCACTTTTTCTTTCAGGCCTCCCACCGGCAACACCCGGCCGCGCAAGGTAACCTCGCCGGTCATGGCCACTTCGTGCCTTACTTTCCGGCCCGTTAAGGCTGACGCCAGGGCGCAGGCGATGGTGATGCCCGCGGAGGGGCCGTCCTTGGGTATCGCGCCTTCTGGGACATGCACATGAATGTCGTTTTTCTCGAAGATATCCTGATCGATGCCCAGGACGGCGGCACGGCTGCGCACGTAGCTGTACCCGGCCTGGGCTGACTCTTTCATCACTTCACCCAGTTTGCCGGTGAGGATCAGGCGGCCGCTCCCTTTATATAAAGTCACTTCGATATTCAGGGTATCCCCGCCCACCTCCGTCCAAACCAGACCGGTGGCCATACCTACCTGGTCGTCTTTTTCCGCCACCCCGTAGCGATAGCGCGGCGCGCCTAAAAACTGCGCCAGGTTCTGCACGGTCACCCGCACCTTTTTCGCGTTTTTGGTTACGATCTGCTTGGCCGCCTTCCGGCAAATGGCGGCCAGCTCGCGCTCTAAGTTGCGCACGCCGCTTTCTCTGGTGTACTCCCTGATGATTTTCCGGATCGTGTTTTCCGAAATGCTGAGCATCCCCGCGGCCAGGCCGTGCTGCGCCAGCTGCTTGGGCAGCAGGTGGCGAAGGGCAATCTGCACCTTCTCCTCTTCCGTATAGCCGGATATTGTAATTACTTCCATCCGGTCCAAAAGCGGCCTTGGTATGTTATGCTGAATGTTGGCCGTCGTGATAAACATCACGTTGGAAAGATCAAAAGGGATTTCAATGTAATGGTCGCTAAAGCTGTTATTTTGCTCCGGGTCCAGCACCTCCAGCAAAGCGGCGGAAGGATCTCCCCGGAAATCCATACTCATCTTGTCTACCTCGTCGAGCAAAAAAACGGGGTTTTTCGAACCGGCATTGCGCATGCCGTGAATTATCCTGCCCGGCAAAGCCCCCACATATGTACGCCGGTGGCCGCGGATTTCCGCTTCGTCGCGCACGCCGCCTAAGGAAATACGGACAAATTTTCGCTCCAGCGCCCTGGCGATGGATCTTCCCAGGGAAGTTTTACCCACCCCGGGCGGCCCCACAAAGCACAAAATAGGACCTTTCATTTTCCTGGAAAGCTTTCTAATGGCCAGAAATTCCAGGATACGCTCTTTAACGTTCTGCAGGCCGTAATGGTCTTCGTTAAGTATTTGTTCAGCTAACTTAATATCGAGACGGTCCCGGGTGCTTTTGCTCCAGGGCAGGGCAATCAGCCAGTCCAGGTAATTGCGTACCACCGTAGACTCCGCCGCCAAAGGAGGCATTTTCTCCAGCCGGTCCACTTCTTTTAGGGCCTTCTCCTCAACATCCTTAGGCAGTCTGGCCTCCGCTATCTTCTGGCGGTACTCCTCCGCTTCGGCCACTCTTTCATCCTTTTCGCCCAACTCTTTTTGAATGGCCTTGATCTGCTCGCGCAGATAATACTCCTTTTGCGTTTTCTCCATTTGCTTGCGCACCCGGACGTTGATTTTCCGTTCCAGCTCCACTATTTCCAGCTCTCTGGCCAGAAAGCCGGACAGCTTTTCCATCCGCTCCACGATGTCGACGGCCTCTAACAGCTCTTGTTTTTCTTCGATGCGCAAGGCCAGGTGTGACGCGATGGAGTCGCAGAGGCGCCCCGGCTCTTCCAGGTTCACCACCGAAACGACCATTTCCGGAGGAACCCGCTTCGAGAGTTTTATATATTGTTCAAACTGTTCAATTAAATTGCGCATAAGCGCTTCCACTTCGGGGTTCTTGCCCGGATCATCGGCGTATTGTTCTATTTCTACCTTAAAGAAAGGGTCAAAGCTTAAAAATCTTTTTACCCTTCCTCTCGCCATCCCCTCCACAAGCACGCGAATGGTTCCGCCGGGCAATTTTAAAAGCTGCTTCACCTCAGCCACGGTACCCGTCAAAAAAATATCGTCTTCTGTAGGATCATCGGTTTGAGCTTCCCTCTGTGTAGCCAGAAAAATAACCCGGTCGCCCATCATGGATGATTCAACGGCCTGAATCGACTTCTCTCTACCCACGTCGAGATGAATCACCATGTAGGGAAAAACCAGCACTCCTCTTAAAGGCAAAAGCGGCAAAGCTCTGACCTGGGGACCCATGGCTGCACCTCCTCCTATCAGCTTTATTTTTATATTCTATCTTCTTCTTAAGCCGGATGCACCTGATCTATTTTAACACAAACCGGGTGTTGCCGCTACAGCAATAACTCCCAGAAAAGAAGAAACCTGGGCAAGGTCGTATTTTCACGCCCAGGAGATAAATACTTTCTGTTTCATTATGAAAATTAAAAATATGTAAAACCCGGTCAGGGACCAGGTTTTATTTAGCTTGGCGGGAAAAATATTTAAAGATTATTTTGTAGGCCTTTAGCTCCCTACTTCAAAATTAACAGGCGCCGGCAAAAGGCCGGTTGCCGTCAGCATTTCCCGCCGGACAGGCCCCTTTGTTTTGCAGATGAACTCCGGCTCCTCCAAAAGAGAGCAGGTGAGCGCCTCCTCCAGTTTTTCGATTGGGATTACCTCTATATCGCTCAATTTTGTAAACAATTCCTGGAAATTTTCTTTCGGAATTAATACCCGCCTGGCTCCGGCGGAGCGTGCCGCCTCCACTTTCGCAACGATCCCTCCCACCGGGAGGATTAAGCCGCGGATGGAAACTTCCCCTGTCATGGCCACCTTGTTATCGATAGCAATGCCGGCGATGGCGGAATAAACCGCTACGGCGACCGCCACCCCGGCAGAAGGGCCGTCCACGGGAATGCCGCCGGGAAAATTAATGTGCAAATCGTAATCCCGAGGGTCCACGTTGGTAATCCGCCTTAAAACGGTAAGTACATTCTCCACCGCTCCACGGGCCATGCTTTTGCGGCGGAAGGTCCGACCCCGGCTGCCCAGCTCTTCTTCCTCTACCACGCCAGTAATGGTTGCCTTACCCTGACCGCGGGCCGCCGGCAGGGCAATGGCCTCAATTTCCAACAAACTGCCCATGCCTGGGCCGCAAACCCCCAGCCCGTTAACCACCCCTACCTGCGGGTGGGGGGGTATTTTTTTATCGGGACGCGGGGAGTACTGTCCGCTATTGATCACCCACTCCACATCGGCGCGCGTGATGTTTTTCCTCCCTTCGGTAAGGGCAACGCCAGCGGCAATTTGAACAATATTGACCGCTTCGCGCC
Organism: Desulfovirgula sp.; assembly: GCA_020725585.1. Taxonomy (GTDB): domain Bacteria; phylum Bacillota; class Desulfotomaculia; order Desulfotomaculales; family Nap2-2B; genus JAIMBK01. The sequence goes on along the minus strand of DYES01000009.1, from coordinate 10,598 downwards.
CGTTTGCGGCATACTTTTTAATTACGGAAAGACCCTCTTCTTCCATGGCAAAACCAATTTTCTTGTATGCATTTTTGGCAATCACGGCTATTTCCTCGGGTACGAGCGGCCGGAAATAAATTTCCAGGCAGCGGGAGCGAATGGCCGGAGGAATATCCTCCGGATTCCTGGTCGTGGCCCCCACCAGCCGAAAATCCGCCGGCAAACCATTTTGAAAAATATCGTGAATGTGGCTGGGAATATTGCTGTCTTCAGAGCTGTAATAAGCGCTTTCCAACAAAACCTTCCGGTCTTCCATTACCTTTAAAAGTTTATTCATCTGAATGGGATGAAGCTCGCCTATTTCATCAATAAAAAGAATCCCCCCGTGCGCTTTGGTCACTGCGCCGGGTTTCGGCTGGGGTATCCCCGCCATACCCAGCGGTCCTGCCCCCTGGTAGATAGGATCGTGAACGGAGCCGATGAGAGGATCGGCAATCCCCCGTTCATCAAAGCGGACAATGGTCGCGTCCACCTCGATGAATTTTGCCTCCTCTTTAAAAGGAGAATGGGGATTTCTCTTTGCTTCTTCCAGCACCAAACGGGCGGCAGCCGTCTTGCCCACTCCCGGCGGACCATAGATAATCACGTGCTGGGGGTTTGGACCGCAGAGCGCCGCCCGCAGCGCCTTCAAACCCTCCTGCTGGCCGATAATTTCCTCGAATCTGGCGGGTCGCGTTTTCTCTGCGAGCGGTTCACTTAAAGAAATGGTGCGCATCTTCCGGAGCTTTTCTAATTCCTTATACGATTCCCGCTCCACCGCCGTTTTGCTCCCCTGTTGGGTTTTCAGTAGGTTCCAAAAATAAAGGCCGATGATTACCCCGAAAAAAACCTGGATGAAAGTGACAAAACTCGTCAGCCCAATAGGCAACTCCATCACGACGGGTACCCTCCTGCATTTTTCTAAAAAAATCTGTATTTTTTTTAGTATTTCCTTATTCTGTCTGCTTAAAACCCTCAACTTTAGTTAATACAACTTTGTGAAAATTTAGCCTTGTTATACAACTATTTACCCTAAAAATAAGCCGTTTCGCCTTCAAAATATTTTCTCCCTTACCGGGAAGGCTTTATAATTTTAAAAAGATACGCTAACAGGTGATCAAAAATGAACAACAGCTTCTCCAATCACCATCACCAGCACTCGGTATGGGAAGAAAAGATCTCAACCATTGTTGATTGTTTAGGTACAACAGCAATTTTATTTTTAACGGGTGTGCTGTTCATAAGGTTTTTTTGTTAAAAACACCTAAAGCCTGGTTTTAAAAGCACAGAAAACCCAGGGTGAACACCCTGGGTCTGTTTCTTTTTGCTTTTTCAAGTAGAAGCACACCTTTTACGCCGTTTCCTCTTTCTTTCTCTTTTTCCTCTCCACGGCCACAACCAGCGGCTTTTCCCTTTTCAGGATCGTGTCTTTGGTGATGATGCACTTGGCGATGTCCTCACGAGAAGGGATCTCGTACATGACATCCAGCATAACCTCTTCCAGGATGGCTCTTAAACCCCGCGCCCCCGTATTCCGCCGCAAGGCCTCCTGAGCGATACACTTTAAGGCCTCCGGCTGGAATTCCAGGTCGACCCCGTCGAGCTCAAAAAGCTTTTGGTACTGCTTCACCAGGGCATTTCTAGGCTCCAATAAAATACGGATCAGGGCCTCTTCATCTAAAGCGTCGAGAGTAACGATGATCGGCAGCCGCCCGACAAATTCCGGGATCAGGCCATACTTCAAAAGGTCTTCCGGCATGATGTGCTTTAAAATTTCCCCGATCTTTTGCTCGCGCTTCGGCTTCAGCTCAGCGCCGAAACCAATGCCCTTTTTCCCGATACGGTTTTGAATGATCTTTTCGATGCCCTCAAACGCCCCTCCGCAAATAAAAAGAATATTGGTTGTATCCAGCTGGATGAATTCTTGATGCGGGTGCTTGCGGCCGCCCTGGGGAGGCACGCTGGCCACCGTTCCTTCCAGGATTTTCAGCAGCGCCTGCTGCACTCCCTCGCCGGAAACGTCCCTGGTGATGGAGGGGTTTTCCGACTTCCGGGCGATTTTATCAATCTCATCTATATAAACGATCCCTTTTTCTGCTTTCTCCACATCGTAATCGGCAGCCTGAATGAGTTTTAGCAAGATATTCTCCACGTCTTCACCAACATAACCGGCTTCCGTTAGAGAGGTGGCATCGGCAATGGCAAAGGGTACGTTTAGCAGCCTGGCCAGGGTTTGCGCGAGAAGCGTCTTTCCGCAGCCGGTAGGCCCCAGCATCACGATATTGCTCTTCTGGAGCTCCACATCGTCTATTTTGCCGCCCAGGTTAATTCTCTTATAGTGGTTGTAAACCGCCACGGAAAGGGACTTTTTGGCCTGCTCCTGACCAATTACGTACTGGTCAAGAATCTCTTTAATTTCCTTGGGCTTGGGGATATCCCCTATTTCCAGTCCCAAATCTTCGTTTAATTCCTCTTCAATAATTTCGTTGCAAAGTTCTATACACTCATCACAAATATAGACCCCCGGCCCGGCTACCAGCTTTTTCACCTGATCCTGGGATTTCCCGCAAAAAGAGCACTTTAACTGACCCTTTTCGTTGAACATGTTCTCCACCTCTTTTTAAGCTTACTTGCGAACGGTAAACACCTCGTCGATGATCCCGTATTCTTTTGCTTCCCCGGCCGACATAAAGAAGTCCCGCTCGGTGTCACGGGCGATTTTTTCTTTCGGCTGGCCGGTGTGCTTTGCCAAGAGCTCGTTGATAATATCTCTTAAGCGCAAGATCTCGCGGGCGTGGATGTCAATATCCGTCGCCTGCCCCTGCACCCCCCCTAAAGGCTGGTGCAGCATAATCCGGGCGTAGGGAAGCGCGTAGCGTTTCCCTTTTGTGCCAGCCGCCAGCAAAAAAGATCCCATGCTGGCCGCCTGGCCCAGGCAAATAGTAGAAACGGGCGGCTTAACGTACTGCATCGTATCGTAGATGGCCATCCCGGCAGTCACCACGCCGCCCGGGGAATTGATGTACAGATGAATGTCTTTCTCCGGATCCTCGGCTTCCAGAAAAAGCATCTGGGCAATGACCAGGTTGGCCACGTAGTCGTCGATAGGCCCGCCAAGAAAAATAATCCTGTCTTTTAAAAGGCGCGAATATATATCGTAAGCGCGCTCACCGCGATTGGTCGTTTCAATTACAAACGGCACCAGCGTAGACATATCATCACCCTTCTTCTCGTATTTATACCTATGATGGGCCCGGGCTAATTTTAAGCCTCTTCCTGACTTTTCGCTTCCTCCTGGCTTTCGCTTTCTGCCCGCGGCGCATCGCTTTCATTAACTCTATTATCCTCGATTATCCGCGCTTTGTCCACTATAAATTGCAGCGCTTTATTCATTTGCAGCCTGTTGATTATGCCGGCCAGCTGCCCCTGGGCCTCCAGGGCTTTTTTCACAACCTCCACGTCCTGGTTGACCTGCTTGCTGATCGCCTCTATTTCGGCCCTGATTTCTTCTTCGTCGGGGTGGAGGCCTTCTTGTTTGGCAATAGCCTCTAAAACCAGGGAAGTTTTTAAACTTTTTTGTGCCTCGGGGCGGAACTGCTCCTTCATTTGCTCCAAGGTTATGCCCAGGTACTTTAAGTAGCTCTCCATAGGGATGCCCTGGAGCCGCAAACGCTGCTCGGCTTCCCTGACCATCTCCTCCACGCGGTTTTCGATCATCTCTTGCGGGATGTCCACCTGGGCGTCTTCCAGCACCTTCTCTAATAAGGAATTGCGTACTTCCGCCTGGACTTTTTCCTCGGCGGCTTTTTTTAATTTATTCCTCAGATCGTCCTTTAATTCCTCGAGCGTTTCAAATTCACTGATATCTTTGGCAAACTCATCATCCAACGGGGAAAGTTCTTTGCGCTTAATCCCCTTTACCGTAATGGTGAAGGTGGCATCTTTTCCGGCGATTTCCTTCCGGGGGTAATCCTCGGGAAACTTTACGGCGATCTCTTTTGTTTCTCCCAGGGACATCCCGACGAGATGGTCCTCAACTCCCGGGAAAAACACCCGGCTGCCTACTTCAAAAGTACAGTCGGTTTCTTCTCCGCCCGGGAAAGACTCGCCATTGATCCGGCCCTGGTAATCAATCGTTACCAGGTCGCCCTTTTCCACCTGGCCTTGTTCGAGGGTAACCAGTTTTGCGTGCCGGTTTTGCAGGCGCTCCAGTTCTTTTAAAACGTCCTCCTCGGCAATCTCCACGCCCGGCCTGGTTACTTCCAGGCCAGTATATTGCCCCAATTCTACTTCGGGCTTCACCACCACTTTGGCCTTAAAAACTACCGGCTTCCCTTCCTCCACCTGAACCAGCTCCAGTTCAGGCTGGCTAACGGGTTCGATCCCGGTATCGTCCACCGCCTTAAAATATGCTTCGGGGATGAGCATTTCCACGGCCTCGTCAACCAAAGCCTGTTTTCCAATGTGCCTTTCTAAAATAAAGCGGGGAGCCTTCCCTCTTCGAAATCCAGGCACGTTCACTTTCTTTACCAGCTTGCGGTAAGCCTGGTCGATTGCCCTGGAAAAGCGCTCGGCGTCTACTTCCACTTCCAGCAAAACGGTATTTTTTTCTATCCTTTCCGCATTAGCTTTCATTTATGCTCCCCCTTGTCTTAAAAGTAACACTGGCCTTATTCTACAGCCTGCTTATGTTTCCCTGCAAGATCATTTTTACTTAAACTTTAAACCAAGATTATATTTTACCCTAACGGGAACAATTCAGCAACCATGCTTGCTTTTTTACCGGCCTTTTTGGTTATTTGCCTTCACCCTTCTTACCTTTCTTACCAGCGTGGATTGGTCTATATTCAAGGCCTTTGCTGCCTTATAAGTGCTGCCGTATTCTCTTAACGCATTTTGAATCAACTGCCATTCCAGCTCCATTACGGCCTGGCGCAGGGGCAGCACACCGCGTACCTGAATGCTGGGCGAGTAATCCAAATGCACAAACAGGTTGCGGGGCAAATCCGCCAGGGTGATGCGCTCGCCGGGCGAGGTAACGACCAGCCTTTCCACCAGATTCTCCAGCTCCCGCACATTGCCCGGCCAGTTATACTCCAGGAATACCCCCAAAACCTCGGGAGCAAAATCTTTCTTTAAGCCGTACGCTTTACAAAACTTATCCCGGAAACTGTAAGCCAAAGGGATTATATCCTGCCGGCGCTCCCGTAAAGGCCAGATGTAAAGAGGCACCACGTTCAGCCGAAAATAGAGGTCTTCGCGGAATTTGCCTTCCTTCACCAGGGCTTCGAGATCCCGGTTGGTGGCAGCCAGAATGCGAATGTCAATCGGGCGCGGCTTATTTCCCCCTACCGGCATAATTTCCCTTTCCTGGATCGCCCGCAGCAATTTCGCCTGAAAAGGAAGGGGCAGCTCGCTGATCTCATCTAAAAACAGGGTCCCGTGATCGGCCAGTTCAAACAGTCCGATTTTACCCTCCCGGTTGGCTCCCGTAAAGGCGCCCCGCTCATAGCCAAACAGTTCCGACTCCAGCAGGTTTTCCGGTATGGCGCTGCAGTTAACCGTGATAAAAGGCCCCTTTTTCCGTTTGCTGTGTTTGTGCATGAGTCTGGCGATAACCTCTTTGCCCACTCCCGATTCCCCTAGAATCAGGACGGTGGAATCCACCTGGGCCAGACGCAAAGCCATGGCTAAAAGTTCCTGCATTTTCGGAGAGCTGAAAATAATCCCTTCTTGCTTTAGCGAGCTTGCCCGCAACTGGGTCAATTCATCGTAGTAACGCTCGCTGAGCCGCCGGGCCTGCTCGAGCTGGTAGACCAGCTTGTTCAGCTCGGTAAGATCCCGAACGTTAATTACGATCCGGGTTATTTCCCCGTTGGGATTAAAGATGGGATTCCCCGTAACCAGCAGCTGGTGGTGGTCAGACTTGCTTTCCACCAGGGTTACCGGTTCACCGCTCTTTAGCACGGCATCAACAATCGAGTTGGTATAAACTCCGGCCTTAATCAATTCACTGATATTTTTCCCCTCAATATTCTGGGTAGAAAAGCCGGTAATCCGCTCGTGAGCCTGGTTGGCCTTGATGATATTCCCTGCCCGGTCCGTAATGAGAATCCCGTCGTAGGATGATTCGACAATACATTTCAGTTCCCGGTTGATTTGTTTAATCAAATCCAGCTCTTTAGCAGTGGACTCTATTTCGGTAATATCCTGGAAAACGGCTACCGCTCCCACGATCCGGTTATTTTCCATAACGGGGCTCTGGTTGGTCAGGTAGATCCGTTCACCGGTAGAATATTCCACCGACAATCTTTGCACATCCTTGGGCTGGCCATCTTTTAACACTTCCAGGAGTTCTTGGGAGCCCATCACGTGCGACAGGTGTCTGCCGATGGCATAACTTTTCGGGCGGCCGGTTATTTTTTCCGCCGCCTTGTTAAAAAGGGTGATGATTCCTTCCGTATTGATCGCTATAATTCCGTTATGTACGGAGTCTAAAAGAGTGATTAACTGTTCCACCATGAGAATGGCCGAATCCAGCAAAACATTGCAAGCCTTTTCTTTGGACAAAATGCCGAACAATCGCCCCTGCCCATCCACAACCGGAAAAACATCGTAAGGCAGCGAACACGCATCGGCTAAAGGCACATCCTCCTCCAGGCAATAAAAATCCCGGTTCATGATTTCCCCGACCAAAAGACTTGTATTTAACGCCTCGGGCCCCAGGTCAAATAATTTATCCCGTTCAACGAGCCCGACCACCTGCCCGCCTTCCTGCACTACCGGCAAAACTGCGGCCCTATGTTGTCTAAAAAGCTGCCAGGCCTCAAAAGCCGTTTGCTTTACCGAAAGACTGGCTGCTGCCGGCGTCAGGGCATCTTTCACAAGCATAAAAATCACCAGCTTTTTAACTTTTTTTAAAAAAATATCTTTAGGCTCGGCTCCAACTAATTGTATTTTTAAAATATTACTATAGAAAACCACGGATGGCAAGCACTGCGATCCGCAAGTAAAGGCAACAGTGCAGTCAGAAAAGCAATTTTGCAGTCACCAAACTAGTGAAAAAAGTAATTTTCGCGGCTTTCCGCTTCTGGCATGTTTTTTGCATGGTATATTAAGTAGAATCACCCATCAACAATAGTTGAAATGGGTTGATTAAAAACAGGGTTGTTGTATACTGTATACAGAATACTTAATGGGTCAGAAAAAAGGGGGGGTGACCTGTAATGTCCGATGTAGCTTTATTTTCTATCGGGACCTACGCGGGAACCGCTCTGGTAGCCATGCTGGTGGCATGCATGGTAAAGTTTATCTACGTCGTTATTCACCACACAAACACACACTAACTCTGTTTTACTGAGAAAGAGAGGTGTAATGCCTGGCCAACTAGATATTTAGATGTTGAAATTCCAGCTTGAAGCCAGGCAAGACCAAAAAATGGAATTCCATATTTGGAACCTGTTTCCAGGTATTGCTACCTTGTTTTTTCAAGAGCCAACCGTTGCCATCACGAGGGTAGGACTGATCGGCTTCGGCTTTTTGCTGGCCTACCTGGGATTTAAAAAAATTTTAGAACCTTTGATCATGATCCCGATGGGCCTTGGCATGCTGGCCGTAAATGCAGGAGTCCTTTTTTTGTCCGGCTCCACAACGGGCACTCTTTTCCTAAACCCTTTGGTGAGTGATGCTGCAGAACTCATCAACATTATGCAGGTCAACTTCTTGCAGCCAATATATAATTTCACCTTTAGCAACGGACTAATTGCCTGCCTGGTTTTTATGGGCATCGGCGCGATCAGCGACGTGGGTTTCCTTCTGGCCAGGCCTTTTGCCAGCATGTTTATCGCCATTTGCGCGGAGCTGGGAACCATTGCTGCTTTGCCCATAGGGGTAGCTTTAGGGCTGGACATCAAAGAAGCGGCGGCCATCGCCATCGTTGGAGGGGCAGATGCTCCCATGGTAGTTTACTCCTCCGTCATCCTGGCCAAGGATCTCTTCGTGCCGATCACCGTAGTTGCCTATCTTTATTTAAGCTTAACCTACGGGGGATATCCGTATTTAGTAAAGGCGTTGATCCCTAAAAAATTAAGAGGGATTGAAATGGATATCCAGTCTCTGCCGGAAATTTCCGCACGGGAAAAATTCATTTTTGCCATCGTCGCCTGCCTGGTTCTTTGTCTTCTTTTCCCTGTCGGCGCCCCTCTGTTTTTGTCCTTCTTTATCGGGGTAGCCGTCAGAGAAGCTGGGGTGGGAAGGTTTGTAGAATTTCTGGAAGGCCCGCTCCTTTACGGCTCCACTTTTTTCCTGGGGCTCTTACTGGGCACACTGTGCGAAGCCGCAACCATTCTGAATCCAAAGGTCTTTATTATCCTTGTGCTGGGCATGCTGGCCCTGCTTTTATCGGGAATCGGCGGTATTTTGGGCGGGTTGATTATGTACGCCCTGAGCAAGGGAAAATTTAATCCTGTAATAGGAATCGCCGGGGTTTCCTGCGTTCCTACCACGGCCAAAGTGGCCCAACACGAAGTCTCCGAGGCAAATCCGTATGTGCTCATCCTTCCCTATGCCATGGGGGCGAGTGTAAGTGGTGTAATCACCTCGGCCATCGTCACGGGCATATATATAACGGTTATTCCGGTGATAAAATAATGACTACAAAAATAAAATTGTGGATAACCGGCCTGATCTTGATTGTTGCAGGCATAATCATGGTCAGAATAATATCACCTCTATTGTATCAACCTGTAACGGTCCTGACAGCCTATTCTGGGGGGTTGTTGCTGGCCACCATTGGCCTGCTGGTGGTGTCCCTGGCCATCAGGAGCAAATCCTGACCACATAGACGCCTAGCCGCTTCAGGAATTTTTTGCTTTAGTTCTAAGTTTTAGTCTTAAATGTACGGCAAACCTGCTTTTGTCTTTTTTATTCAAAGCAGGTTTCTTTTTTTCTCCCTTGCCCGGGAATAAAGGTGGATAATGTATACATTAAATGTATACACGAAATTATATTGACTACGCATGATTTTATGCTAGAATAAAAAACATTAATTTATTATCATTAAAGTCCTTAAATGGAATATTATTCTAAAAAAATAGGGGGGAAAGAAAGCAGTGGTGGACTGGGAAACCACCTTAAAAGTAGCCTTTGCCGGAGTTGCTTCTGTTTTTTTGGCGCTCGGCATTTTAAACCTCACCATCTACTTTTCTAACCGGTTCTTCACCAGGCACGAAAAAAGCTTGAAATAAATACTTCTGTAAGTTTTAAACTATTTAAAGTTACTTTCAGGGAGTAAGGAGAAAGGGGAAAGACCTTAAATGGATAACCAGCTGGTTAAAATTTTCCAGATGACGGGTTTCTGGAATCTTACTTTTGGTAATATCCTGATGTGGTGCATCGCCTTTATCCTGCTTTACCTGGCAATTAAAAAAGGTGTCGAACCACTCCTGCTGGTGCCCATCAGCTTTGGCATTTTTATTGTTAACTTTCCCTTCACGGGTCTCATGGAAGAAGGAGGTCTTTTCTATATCTTTTTCCATTACGGCATTCAAAATGAATTAATTCCTCCGCTTATTTTCCTCGGCCTGGGGGCCATGACCGATTTCGGCCCTGTAATTGCCAACCCGAAAACCTTACTGCTGGGCGCAGCCGCCCAGTTAGGAGTATACGCTGCCTTTCTTGCCGCCCTTTTATTTGGATTCAGCATTCCCGAGGCCGCAACCATCGGCATCATCGGCGGGGCAGACGGCCCAACAACCATTTACCTGGCCGCCAACCTGGCGCCGCACCTTCTGGGAGCAGTAGCGGTGGCCGCATACTCCTACATGGCCCTCGTCCCGCTAATTATTCCGCCCGTAGCCAGGATCTTGACCACCAAAAAAGAGCGGGCCATCATCATGAAGCAAATGCGCGAGGTAAGTAAAACAGAAAAAATAATTTTCCCCATTTTAACCAGCATAGTGACGATCCTTCTTGTTCCCAAAGCAGCCCCGCTGGTGGCCATGTTCATGCTGGGTAACCTGTTTATGGAATGTGGGGTGGCTGAACGCCTGGCCCAGGCATCCCGCGAAGCTCTGTTGAACATCGCCACGATTATCCTCGGTTTGGGGATAGGCGCCACCATGTCGGCGGAAAATTTTCTCCGGGTGCAAACCATTTATATTTTTCTTTTAGGAGTTGTGGCTTTCGCCTGCTCCGCCGCCGGAGGGGTTTTAATCGCCAAGCTGATGAATCTCTTCTTGAAGGAAAAGATCAACCCCCTCATCGGCGCCGCCGGGGTATCTGCCGTACCGATGGCCGCCCGGGTGGTCCATTTAATCGGGGCCGAGGAAAATCCCCAAAATTACCTCCTTATGCACGCTATGGGCCCAAACGTAGCGGGGGTAATTGGAACGGCAGTGGCTGCCGGAATTTTCTTGTCCGTAATTTAACAAGGTCCCACAAAGTTGACTGGAAACAAAAAACCGGCTATAATATATCCGTCAGGATATCCGTCTGGCAAATAATCTGTTTTTTATGCTCTTGATTTATGCTCTTGACTGGGCGGGTGTAGCTCAATGGTAGAGCACCGGCCTTCCAAG